>NZ_CAKKTM010000257.1 GCF_920888515.1 Protofrankia sp. CiP1_Cm_nod1
GGCCGACCGCCTGCAGGTTGGGCGTCCTGCCGTCCGTCCCGGCCGGGCTGGCGGCGGTGGCCTGCCCGGCCAGCAGCGGCACGGTCCCCAGGGTGCCTGCCAACACGGCGGTGGCGAAGGCCGCTTTCAGCTTTCTACGCACAGTTGCTCCTTGGCTAGCTCATGCACCGGCAGCTCGCGTACCGGCGCGGCGCTGCGGGACACGTCGCCTCAACAGCGACGAGATGGCCAGACGACGACTTTCCGTAGCTGACTGGCCACGACATGAAGTAGACACGTAGAGCAACCACAAGTCAACTATCTGCCAACAAGGACGCTACAAACGGCGACTTCGCCCGGAGCGGGGCAACAGGCACAGCGGCACACGACCACACAGCGACACAGCGACACAGCGACACAGCGACACACGACGGCACAGCGGCCACGCCGTTCCAGACGGCAGCGACGGCTACACCGGCCGTGGC
Organism: Protofrankia sp. CiP1_Cm_nod1; assembly: GCF_920888515.1. Taxonomy (GTDB): domain Bacteria; phylum Actinomycetota; class Actinomycetes; order Frankiales; family Frankiaceae; genus Protofrankia. The sequence continues at coordinate 465 of NZ_CAKKTM010000257.1, forward strand.
TCGACGCTGGCCCTGCCGCCCGGCCGGGACGCACCGCACGACACGCCGACGGATGGCACGCCGACGGATGGCACGCCGACGGATGGCACGCCGACGGATGGCACGCCGACGGATGGTGGGGCCGCGGTGGCCGCCGGCGGGTCCTATCCTCAGCCGAGCTCGGCGAGCCGCCCGTCGTCGATGCCGAAGTGATGGGCCACCTCGTGGATGACGGTCACCCGTACCTGCCCGACGACCTGTTCCTCGGTCCGGCCCAGGTCGCAGATCGACCGCCGGTAGATCGTGATCCGGTCCGGCAGCACCCCGCTGTACCAGTCGCCCCGCTGCGTCAGCGGTACCCCCTCGTAGAGCCCCAGCAGCCCCGGCGACGGCGGCTCGTCCTCGACAACGACCGCGATGTTGGACATCTGACGGCCGAGCTGCGGTGGCAGGCTGTCCAGCGCCTCGGCCACCAGGGCCTCGAAGCGCTGCCTGGACACCTCGACCACGTCGGTGAACCTACCTTCAGACGCCGTCCCGGCGCGGCGCCGCCATACCGCCGGGCACCGGCACGGGGAATGAACAGGCCTGGATGGACGTCGGCCGCCGGAGAAGATCGGCGTAATTTTGTCGTTGTGTACGCTTTTACGGCCAAAAAGCGTACACAACGACAAACTCTTCTGGATCATGGCCTGTGCGGGTGGTCGTGGATGGGCTCCGCGCTACCTGACCGGCGCTCCAGGGGGACGTCCAGGAGGACGTCCGGCGGACGCCCGGGGAACATTGTCCGGCGTCCACTGCTTCTCATGATGTAATTATGTAAGCGGGACAGGAGGCCGGGATGCAGGATCCGCTCGATGCCTACTCACAGGTCGTCACCCGAGTCGCCGCCACCGTCTCCCCCGCTGTCGCGAGCCTGCGGGTACGGACGCCGCGTGGCGAGGGAGCCGGATCCGCCGTGGTCTTCACCGATGACGGCTTCCTGCTCACCTCCGCCCACGTCGTCGACAGCGGACCGAGGCGCGCGGGACGGCAGACCGGCGGCGGCGCGGCGGGCATGGCCGAGTTCGCCGACGGCACCCACAGCGAAGTGGACGTGATCGGCGCCGATCCGCTCTCCGACCTCGCGGTGCTGCGGGCCCGTAGCGGCACGCCGGCCCCGGCGGCGCTCGGCGACGCCGACACGCTCTCCGTCGGTCAGCTCGTCGTCGCGGTGGGCAGCCCGCTGGGCCTGACCGGCAGCGTCACCGCGGGGGTCGTCAGCGCACTCGGCCGCTCCCTGCCCACCCGGGCCGGCGCCACCGTCCGCGTCATCGACGAAGTGATCCAGACGGACGCCGCGCTCAACCCGGGCAATTCCGGCGGCGCGCTGGTCACCGCCGACTGCCACGTCGTCGGGGTGAACACCGCCGTCGCCGGGATCGGGCTCGGGCTCGCCGTCCCGGTCAACGCCACCACCCGCCGCATCCTCGCCGCGCTCATGCGCGACGGCCGGGTACGGCGCGCCTACCTGGGGGTCGCCAGCACCCGGGCACCGCTGCCGCCACACCTGGCCGAGCGGTCCGGCCGGCGGCACGGGGTGCGGCTGGCCGAGGTCGTCGCGGGCAGCCCGGCCGGTCGCGCCGGCCTGTTCGCCGACGACCTGGTGCTCTCCGTCGCCGGGCAGCCGGTCGCCACCCCGGGGGATCTGCAACGGCTGATGACGGAGGACACCATCGGCCGCCCGCTCGAACTGACGGTGTGGCGGCGCGGCGCGCTCGTCGACGTCATCGTCGTCCCGCAGGAACTGGCACTCACCTGAGAAGATCGGCACGAGTTTGTCGCGGTGTACGCCGATATGGCAAAAATGCGCCTATACAGCCAGAATGTACTGATGCTGCCAGCATGCGCCAATACAGCCAGAATGCGCTGATACGGCCAGAAAACATGAACATACACGACAACAGACTCACGCCGGTCGCGGCCTGGTGGGCGAACGTCCGCGGGCGGCCGCCGGCCACCGGCCCGCCCAGGCGGGGACGGTGGCCGCCCGCGGACGGTGGCGCCCCGGGTGCCCGAGGGAGGGGGAGGCACCCAGGGCCGTCAGTGGCACCCAGCCGTCAGCCGCACGGGAACAGCTGGGCGTAGGTGCGGGCGCCGACTGTTCCGTCGGCCGCGAGGCCGTGCCGCCGCTGGTATTCCTTGACCACCCTGGTGGTCTGCGGGCCGAATATCCCGTCGACGGTGAGAGGATATCCGATACCGGTCAGCCGCCGCTGTACCGCGGCCACCTCGGTACGCATTTTGCTGCCGTTTCTCACGGTTGCCGTGGACGCTGGCAGCGAACAGTTCCGGGTGATGTAGCTGATCCCGCTGACGGGCGGGACAGGGGCGCTCGACCGCGTTGTCGACATGCTCGCCGGGCTGGCTTTCGCCGCTGCCGCGGCGGCGTTCCCCCGCGCCAGATGACGGCGGTAGGAACCGTTGGTGTAGGCGCTCCAGGCACGCACGCCCTGACTGTCGCACACCTTCTTCGCCGCCCACGCGTTGGTGGCCGGGTCGTACAGGTTCCGGCCCGCCAGCCAGCCCGTGTGGACCCGCGCGTTGATCTGCCAGAGCCCGCGGGAGTCCTCACCGTGCGCGTTACGCGCCCTGGCGTTGCCACCGGACTCCGCGAGCGCCACCGCCACCCAGGTGCCCAGCGGCACCCCTCGGCAGCTGGGCAGCCCCGCGTTCGCGGCGACACGGGCGATGGCCGTGTCGGCGACGACGGCGGGCCCGGACGGCCCGGCCGCGCTGGCCGGGGCCGCGGTCAGCATCATTCCGGCCGTCGTCCCGATGAGCCCGACGGTGCCCACCAATGCCGCGCCGTTGCACCGGCCGGGTTTTCTGTGTCTTCCCCTGGACATGATCAGTTTCTCATCCAAAAGTATCGTCGAAATGGCTCGTCAAATTCACTGGCGGCGCCAGGACAGCATTTCCTTCGAGCAGCCGACGGTTTGCTCTTCCCAGCGCGCCTGATCGACTGGAACACGTCGGGCAGACCGGGGCGCAGGCCGTCGACCGCATTCGTCCAGAAAATTTCCCGGTCATTTCCGGAGCGCTCCGGGAGAAGCACCGTGCGCTCCGGCCGGAATTTTCTGGATATCCGGCGCGGGACCCGCGCCGGACCTGCCCGGGGCTCCAGGAACAGTTACCCGGCAGTGGCCGGGAGAAATTTTCGCGGCGGCCGCCGGCTGTTGCCCGCGCTGTCCGCCCGGGGCACCCGAACACCCCGTGGCCGCCAGCCCGGCCCGGGCGGGCGGGTCACCTGATACGGCCGACCAGATGGCTGCCGGTGTAGACCTTCTGGAGCCGGACCACGGCCCCGGTGTGCGGGGCGGCCCACATCATCCCGTTCCCGGCGTAGATCCCTACGTGGTGGATGCCGCCCGGCCGGCCGAAGAAAATGAGGTCACCGGGCTGCCGGGCATTCTTCGATATCTTCTGGGAGGCGTTGTACTGCGCGTTGGCCGTCCGCGGGACGCTGCGGCCGAGCTGCTTGTAGATGTACTGGACGAGGCCGGAGCAGTCGAACGCCCGGGGCCCCTCGGCACCCCACACGTACGGCTTTCCGGCCTGCTTCGACGCCAGATAGACGAGTTTCGCCCCGAAACCACTGGTGGACGTCGAGAAACTCACCGGCTGCGCCGACAGCGTGCGCACGCCCGCGGCGGCGGCCGGCGACGAGGCCGCCGACCAGACGGCCGGGGTGATCGTGAAGGTAGCGGGCCGGGCAGCGGTCGTGCCGGCCGCGGTGGTCGTGCCGGCCGTGGCGGCGTCGGTCCACCCCGTCCCGCCCGTGCCCGCGCCACGGTCGTTCGCCAGGGCCGGTGCGGCCAGCCCGGAGAGGGCGACGGTACCGGTGGCCGCGGCGGCAACCGCGGTACGTGCCGATATCCGGCCGAGGGCGGAGCGGGTCGTGGGCGCGCGATGACGACCGCGCCTGGAACTGGGACTGGGATGACCTACGGCAGCCGGACCTGAATTCACCTGGTGTGCAGGCAACGATGATCCTTCCCATACGCCTGCGAGGTTAGCTGTCGGGTTCGGGCCGGGAAGCCCGGTCGACGCGCGGATACCTGCGCGGCCGACTTCACCCCAAGGACGGCCACCGTGGTGGCGACGTCCGGCGGAAAGGTGGGTCCCCCGCTTCTGTCCTGGCGATCGCTAGTCGGAAGACACCGGACCGTGGACAGAACTCGGCGTGCGGTCCGGTGCCGTTGAGAGCCCGGCCAACGTAGCGAACTACTTTTGGTAACCGCAAGCGGCGGTTTTCTCGGCATGTCGGCGCACAACACTCACCGTACGCATCATTTACGCGGGCCGTCCCAGGATGGCTGCCGGGACGGTACGAGCTGGCCGCAGCGTGATGGCGCTACACACCGCTCCCATGGTTAACCAGCGCGTATCGTGAAACGGCCGATGCGGACCGGCAACAACATTTTTTCCACCGTTGTGTTTCGCTGTCGGGCACAGCATTTGCACTGTCGGGCACAGCATTTGCACTGCCCGAAACAGCGTTTGCGCTGTCGGGCGCAGTGGATCGCCCGGGTGGGCCCACGGACCGCCGAAGCAACGCCACGAACCCGGACGTGCGCACGCCGCGGCCGGCGGCATGGCCAGCGCGGACGGCGCAGCGTCCGGGCATCAGTGACGCCCGGGCACCAGCGGGGCCGCCGGTCCGCCCCGGGCCAGGCAGGGCCCCGGGCGGAGCGGCGTCGGTCAGGACTCGACCCAGCCGCGCGCCTGCGCGAGGGTGGTCAGTCGCTGCCGTATCTGGCTTATCTGGCCGCCGGTCAGGGTCGGCACCGATTCGATGAGCGTCTCGGTCAGCAGATGCCGGAACTCCCCGACGGTGAGGACGTCGCACATGTCGTCGTCGTCGGCGCTCGAACGCCCGTTGACCACACCTGGGGAGACCACCGGATACACGGGCGCCGGACGGGCCGGAGCCCGGCGGATCAGACGGACGACCGAGGCCTTCGGGCCCCTGTCACTCTCCTCCGCCTCGAACTCCACCAGCGTTCCGGGCTGGAACAGGTGCTTCTCGTCCTGAAGATCGTTTGCGTGCATGAAAACGTCGTCGCCACCGGCATCGGGCGCTATGAAACCGTAGCCGCGAACCCCGTCGAAACGCAGAATTCTACCAGTACCCACCACATCTGCCCCTGTACAACCTCTGTGCCAACCAGCCCTGTACCAAGTGAACTGCACACCAGACGAACCTGTGTACAACCAAGCCCCAGGACCGCTCGCGCGACCGCAGGACCTGCTCACCGTCTCAGGTACGCCTACCCAGGTCAAGCCCGACACCCGGAGCGCGGAACGACCGACAGCGGCCGATGGGGAACGAGCGCGGATACACCGGGGCGGAACGGCCGACCAGCTGACCAGCTGACCGGCCGGCCGGCCCCCGGAAGCGCCCCGGGGGCCAGCCGGCCGTCGACGTCATGGTCACAAGCCGCGGATCCGTGTCCTTACGGTCTACGCCGGGTCACCGGCGGCGTGGACGGCGGCCAGGCTCTGCCTGGCGGCGTCGACCACCGCCCGCGGGGTGAAACCGAATCTGGTCTGCAGGTCCCGCAGCGGGGCGGACGCGCCGAAGGTCCGCATCCCGATGATCACCCCGTCCGGGCCGGCGTACCGTTCCCAGCCGAGCGTGGCGGCCTGCTCGACCACGACCCGCGCGCGGACCGCCGGCGGCAGCACCTGCTCGCGGTACCGCGCGGGCTGCCGCTCGAACAGCTCCCAGGACGGCAGGCTGACCACCCGGGCGCGCACCCCCTGCGCGGCCAGCTCCTCATGGGCGGCCAGGGCCAGGTGCACCTCGCTGCCGGTACCGATCAGGATCACCTCGGGGTCGCCGTCGGCGGGGTCGGCCAGCACGTAGCCGCCGCGGGCGAGCCCGGCGGCGTCGGCGTAGCGGGCCCGGTCCAGCGTCGGCAGCGCCTGCCGGCTCAGGACGAGCGCGGCCGGCTCCTGCTCCAGGCCCATCACCACCCGCCACGCCTGCGCGACCTCGCCCGCGTCACAGGGGCGGATCACCAGCAGGCCGGGGACGGCCCGCAGCGAGGCGAGCTGCTCGACCGGCTGGTGCGTCGGCCCGTCCTCCCCGACCCCGATGGAGTCATGGGTGAACACGTGGATGACCGGCAGCTCCATCAGCGCGGACAGCCGCAGGGCGCCGCGGGCGAAGTCGGAGAAGATCAGAAAGGTCGACCACAGCGGCCGCAGCCCGGACAGGGACAGCCCGTTGGCCACCGCGGCCGACGCGTGCTCGCGGACGCCGAAGTGCAGGTTGCGCCCACCCGGGCTGGCGGCCTGGAAGTCCCCGGCGCCGTCGACGGTCAGCCGGGTCTTCGTCGACGGGGCGAGATCGGCGGAGCCGCCGACCAGCCAGGGCACCCGGGCAGCGACGGCGTTGAGGACCTTCCCGGAGGAGTCCCGGGTGGCCAGGCCCTTGCCGTCGGCGGGGAAGACGGGGATGTCGGCGTCCCAGCCGTCGGGCAGCTGCCCGCCCCACAGCAGGTCGAGCTGGCCGGCGAGATCGGGATGTGCCTCCCGGTAGCGGCCGAGCAGGGCCAGCCAGCTGTCCCGCTCGGCCCGGCCCCGCTTGCCGACACCGGCGGCGAAGTGCTCGTACACCCCGTCGGGGACGAGGAAGCGGGCCTCCGGCGGCCAGTTGTAGAACCGCTTCGTCGCCCGGATCTCCTCCTCCCCCAGCGGCTCCCCGTGCGCGGCGGCGGTGCCCTGCTTGGTCGGGGCGCCGAAGGCGATCTGGCTGTCGACGATGATCAGGGTCGGGCGGTGCGGCTCGCGGCGGAACGTCTCGAAGGCGCGGCCCAGGGCCGTGCGGTCGTTGGCGTCACCGACCCGGGTGACGTTCCAGCCGTAGGCGATGAACCGGGTGGCCACGTCCTCGGTGAACGCCAGGTCGGTGCCGCCCTCGATGCTGATGTGGTTGTTGTCGTAGATCCAGCACAGGTTGGCCAGCCCCAGGTGGCCGGCCAGCGACGCCGCCTCGGCCGCGACCCCCTCCATCAGGTCGCCGTCACCGCACAGCGCGTACACGTCGTGGTCGAACACGTCGAAGCCGGGCCGGTTGAAGCGCGCCGCCAGCCAGCGCCCGGCGATGGCCATGCCCACCGCCGTCGCCGCGCCCGTGCCCAGCGGCCCGGTGGTCGCCTCCACCCCGGACGTCCAGCGGTACTCCGGGTGGCCGGGGCACTTCCCGTCCAGCTGGCGGAAGCGTCTGATGTCGTCGAGGGTGACCGCCGGCCCGCCGGGCGTCTCATAGGTGGGGCCGACCGCCCGGACACCGGCCAGGTGCAGCATCGCGTACAGCAACGCCGACGCGTGCCCCGCCGACAGCACGAACCTGTCCCGGTTCGGCCAGGAGGGATCGTCGGGGTCGAAGCGCAGGAACTCCTGCCACAGCGTGTAGGTCACCGGTGCCATGGCCATCGGGGTGCCCGGGTGCCCGGAGTTCGCGGCCTGCACCGCGTCCATACACAGTGTGCGGATCGTCGCGACGCACAGATCGTCCGTGTCGGTGATGGCCGGCTGTTCGGTGGGCGTCATGTACATCCTTTGTGTCGGATAGGACGCCCACAACGTCCGTCGCAGGCGCTTGCGGGTCCACGCCCTAGATCGTATCCAGCGGTGACGGATCTCCGGTGGGCGTCGGGGCCGTGCGGGCGCCGCTGTGGCCTTGCTCCCGCGCTCTCGTTTCCCGGCTCCGATGTCAGGAGAGAACGTACCGGCCGACGGCGTCACTACGGTGACCGTACGTACACGCGGGTACGTCCGCGCGGACGGAGACGCAGACGCGGGGGACCGGGCGGGAAGCTGTCAGCGAGGCTGCCCGCCGGCCGTGTGGTCCGGCCCGTCGGCGAGGCCACCGAAGGCGGCGAGGCCCCCGAACGCCCTGGTCAGCTCGCTGGGGACGATCCAGACCTTGTTCGCCTCGCCCGCGGCGATGCGCGGCAGGGTCTGCAAGTACTGGTAGGCGAGCAGTTTCTGGTCGGCGTTGCCGGCATGGATCGCCCGGAACACCGTGGTGATGGCCTCCGCCTCGCCCTGCGCGGCGAGGATCTTCGCCTGCCGCTCTCCCTCGGCGCGCAGGATCGCGGCCTGTTTCTCACCCTCGGCGCGCAGGATCTCGCTCTGCTTGACGCCCTCCGCCGACAGGATCGCCGCCCGGCGGTCCCGCTCGGCGCGCATCTGCTTCTCCATCGAGTCCTGGATCGACGCCGGCGGGTCGATGGCCTTGAGCTCCACCCGGTTGACCCGGATGCCCCACTTGCCGGTCGCCTCGTCGAGCACACCGCGCAGCCTGGTGTTGATCTCATCACGGGAGGTCAGGGTCTGCTCCAGGTTCAGACTACCGATCACGTTGCGCAGCGTCGTGACAGTGAGCTGCTCGATCGCGCTGATGACGTCGGCGATCTCGTAGGTGGACGCGCGCGGGTCGGTGACCTGGAAGTAGATCACCGTGTCGATGCCCACGACGAGGTTGTCCTCGGTGATCACCGGCTGCGGCGGGAAGGTCACCACCTGCTCGCGCAGGTCGACGCGTTCACGGATCCGGTCCACGACGGGGATGACGAGGGCCAGGCCCGGGGTGAGGGTCCGGTGGTACCGGCCCAGCCGCTCGACCACGACCGCCCGGGCCTGCGGCACAACCCGCACCGCCCGGCTGAGAAAAACCAGCAGCACCAGCAGAACGACCGCGGTGGCGATCAGCCCGGTCATCGACGCCTCCCCGGTCCCAAGGCCCGCTACAGCTGCGCGGGGTGGACGATGGCCGTGGCGCCGTCGATGCGCAGCACGCGCACGCTCGTGCCCGGTTCAAGGACCTGACCGTCGATCGTCGCGCGGGCCGACCATATCTCACCGCGAATCCTGACCCGGCCGTCACCGTCACCGTTAACGGGCTCAAGGACGACACCGGTCATGCCGATCAGCGCGTCGGTACCGGTCGCGACGGCCGGCGCCTGGTGCAGGTGACGGCGCGCGACCGGCCGCAGCCCGAGCAACAGCACCACGGAGGTGGCGGCGAACGCGACAAGCTGGATGGGCAGCGGGCCGCCGGCCCCGGCGGCCGCGCCCGCCACCAGGGCCGCGAGCGCGGTCATCCCGAGAATGAGGGCAAGGGTAAGCATCTCGCCCACGCCAAGAACGCCTGCGATCACCAACCACCACAGCCACGGCGGCATGACCATCATGCTATCCACGATCCGGCCCAGGGCGTAAGGGCTGGCATCCAGCCGACACCCGGCTCCCGCGGCTCCCGCGGGTACTTCTCGGTGCCGGCACGACCAAGCACGTCTCCTTCCGCCAGGACGCATCCTGGCTTCAGGGCCGCCACCGGACCCGGGGGGCCTCACCCCGGCCGGCGGGGTGGGGTGGGTGGCCCGCCGACCCGTAACGGCCCGCTGGGCGGCACGGGAATGCCGTGCGTGCCGGGGAGCACCACCCGCGAGCCGCAGTTGGCACAGCTGAAGCGGGTGGAGGCCGCGCCCGACGCGGTCACGGTGGGCTCGGGGCCGAGCAGCTCGTGCTCTCCCTGGCAGGTGACGCAGTAGCCGGCGCCCGCCGGGCTCTCGCCGGGCACCGGTTCCGGGCGGCCGGGCAGGCACAGCCCGCCAGCGGGCGGTGGCGGCAGCCGGGGGGTCTCGTCGATGTCGTAGGCCACCTGCCAGTTCGTCACCGTCAGCTCACCGGGCGAGGCAGCGATGAACGTGACGGGTACCTCGGTGACCATGACGGCCTCCAACGTCACCCGGCGCAGCCCTAGCACGGACCCCGCAGGCAGGACGACGCGCACCTGCGCCGCGTCCGCGCCGGGAGGGGCCGTACCGATCCTGACCTGTGGGACGGCCGCCGAGGACGGCAGCGGCACCGACAGTACCGCCCCGGTCGGGCTCCCGGCCGCCGACCAGACAACCTCCGCCGACGGCACCGCGGCGGCGCCGGCCGGAGCCGCCGCGTCGATCAGGAGCCGGTACGGGCGGCCGGCCTGCACGCTCGCCCGCTGCGCGAGCGTCACCACGACCGCCGCGCCGTTGACCAGGCTCAGATGATCCGCCGCGGAGGTGGCGTCGAACCCGGCCGGAGCCGGTGGGCTGAGCTCCCAGCCGACCAGCACGTCGTCATCGAACATCAGGTCCGCGTTGGTCAGCACACTCTCGGTGGCGCGCAACGAGACCTGGTCCACCGCTGCCACCACTCCGGCCGGCGCCCGCAACCGCAGTTCCACCTGTTCGGCGCCGGCGGGGGAGGTCAGGACGGCGTGATGTGTCCGCAGCCGCGGCTGTACCCCGACCGCCGGATCCTCGCCGGAGCGCGCCACCGTTGTCGTGAGCCCGGCCGCGGCCTCATCCGTGGGCCGCTCCCGGATCGGCACCTCGTCCGTGCGCTCGACCGTGCAGCCGGCCGCGCGCCAGTGCAGCTCGGCGGCCGCGCCCGCGGCCGAGGCCGAGGCCGTGAACGTCAGTTCGTACCGGCATCCGCCCGAAACGGGCATGACCTGGGCCAACGCCGACGTCGCGATGAGCTGCGGCTCATCGTCGCCCGGTGCGCGGGCCAGCTCGTCACCGCCCGGGGCTTCGGCACCGATCATCGCTGCCCGGCCGCCCGGCGGCAGGCAGCAGGGCCGGACGACGCCAGCCGTGACCACCCAGTCCTCGGGCACCAGGGTGCCGATGGTCAGCACGGTGAACCTGTCCGGGGTCTGCGGGGCCGTCGGGGTCTGCGGGGCCGTCGGGGTCTGCGGGGCCGTCGGGGTCTGCGGGGCCGTCGGGGTCTGCGGGGCCGTCGGGGTCTGCGGGGCCGTCGGGGTCTGCGGGCCGGTGGCTGGAGCTTCGGGCAGCGCACCTTCGGGCAGCAGCAGGTCCGCGACATACAGCCGCTCACCGTCCGGGGTGATCACGCAGTCCGCGGGCCCGCCACCGACCGCCACCCGGTCCACGACGCGGGACCGTGTCAGGTCCACGACCGCCACGGCATCGGCGGTGCGCAGGGTGACGAAGGCATGGCGTCCGTCCCCACTGACCGCGACGCCCGACGCCCTCGAGCCGTCGCGGCCGCTGTCCGGGCGCAGGCTCAACCGGTTACGCACCACCGCGGACGTCAGGTCGACGACGCTCAGCGCGGCCCCGGAGTGCACGACGGCGGCGGTCCTGCCGTCCGCGGTGAGCGCGCATCGAATCGCCCCGTCGTCCAGCGGGATCGGCCCGCCGCGGACAGCCAGCCGCGCCAGGTCGATCGCGACCAGCGCGCAGCCGTGCTCCCCGCTGGTCAGAACCCACAGCGTCAAGCCGTCGGGGCTGACCGCCAGATCGACGGGGGGATCATCCAGCACCGCCTCGGCGCCCCACAGCTTGCCCTCCCCGCCCGGGGCCTCGCCGGCGCGGACATCGGACGCCGCCACGGCGACGACGCTGTGCGCGACCGCGGCCTCTGCGCCACCGGCTCCCCCACCGCCTTCAGCTCCCCCACCGCCTTCAGCGCCGCCGTCGGCACCAGCGTCGGCACTGCGCGTACCGGCCAGGTAGAGAGTGGTTCCGTCCGGGGAGGCAGCCACCGCCGTCAGTCCGCCGTGGGCCAGCGTGACAGGCGTGGTCCGGTCGCCCTCGACGTCCACTGTCACCAGCTTCTGGCCGTCCAGCAGAACGTAGCCGTAGCGCCCGCCGGGGTCGGCGGCCAAGCCGTCCAGCGAACCGGCCGCCGGCAGCGTGAAAGGATCACGCTGCCGGCGGGCCTCCATGCGGTCGGGGAAGACGTCGAGCACGGCCACCTCGGGGAGAATCCTCAGCACCGCCAGATTCCCGGCCGGTGCGCCACCCGCGGCAAAGGCGCGGCAGCCGCCCGCGGCGACCGCGATCCGCCGCACCGGGAAGCCGGCAACCACGACCCGGGAGCCGTTCGGCAGGTCCGCCGTCCGGTTCCAGCGGGTGAAGCCGCCGTTGCGCACGTGCTCACCGCTCGGGCAGCCCTGGGCTTCCGGTGCCGCGGCCAGGGCCGCGTTGACACCGCCGATGATTTCTTCGGCGTTCAGGTCGATCTCCACCCGGCCCAGCGGGGCGAGCCGTTGCAGGCCGACCCGGTGGGCCGCCGCGCCTTCCCCTACCTGAAGCTCCACCGGCATCGTGAACCGGGCGGGGACGATGCGCAGCCGGAACAGCGCGGCAGCGGGCTCGGCACCGGCGACGCCCACCGGTCGCCATGACAGCCCGCCGTCCAGGCTGCGCTGGGTCGCCGGGCCGGCCGACGTGGCCGAGCCGACAGAAGCCGACGGAGCTGCCGGGCCGGTCGGTCTCGCCGGGCCTGCCGGGGTGGCCGGGGTGGCCGGGGTGGCCGGATTCGCCGGGGTGGCCGGGGCGCTCTGGGCGGTAGCGGCGGGTAACACCGCCCAGGCCGCTTCCCCGTGCTCGATCTGGAGCGTCAGCCAGTACCGGCGCCCGGCGTGGAAGGTGAACGCCGCATCCAGCCCGGCGCTGACCCACTGCGTCTCCTCGGCGACGCCACGTTCGAGTTCCACCGTGACCGGACGGGGCAGCAACGGCTCGTTCCAGGGTTTGCCGTCGGTGTCGGCGACAACGTTGAGCAGCACCGTCGCGGTCGGCGTCCCCGCCGCCACGAGCAGGTCGACGGCCGTGACCACCAGATCGTCGGCGACCACGACCGGGCAGGCCAGGGACACGTCCGCGGTCAGCGGCAGGACACCGGCCGGGCTGACCGCCCCGGTCGGACCATGGCCGACCCGGGAGGCGGCGAAGGCGCCGGTCGCCGTCGAACGCGCGCGGGCGGGTACCAGCCGGGCGCCGGCCGGAACCGACAGGCGCAGCGGCACCGCACCGGGCCGCGGCAGGCCCGCGTAGCCGTAGGTGACGGTGGCCTCGGTGATGCCGCCGGGAAGAACCGCGGCAGCCACGGTGAACTCCACCGCGAGTTCCAGATCCAGCCGGCAGAGGGTGTCCGAGTGGACCGTCAGCGGCAGCCGGTAGAACCCGTCCTCGACCTCGGCGGTGGCGAGCGCCGCCTGCAGCGCGGCGGCGACGTCCGGGGTGCTCTCGCGGCGGACCAGCTCGCCGGGACGGGACCACAACGCCGGTTGTGAGCCGGCCCGCGCCACGAGGTTGGACGGTGTCGATCGCAGGGTCACCAGGCTGACCGCCAGCGGCCCGCCCTTGCGGGTGATCTTGAATCTGGCCGCGGCCAGCCCGGGGACGGCTCCGTCGGCGGCCAGCGTGAGCACCCCGGCGAGGTGATCGTCCGGGATCAGCGGCGCCCCCCGGTCGTTCAGCCGTATGTAGACGCCGCCGAGGTCGACCTGCAGCTCGGCACCGGTCAGGTCGCCGCCGCGGATGCGGGTCAGGGTGCGCCGCTGGTGGAAGTCCAGCTCGGCCCACCGGAGGGTGGCCGTGCCGCCGCTGGACCGGGTCGCCCCCCAGGTCCCGGTGTCGCCGGTGAACGCGATGACCTCCTCGAACAACGGCGCGCCGGGTGCGGCGACGGGAGTGAGCGTGAGCACGGCGGAGCTGATCCGCGCTCCCGCCGGGATCGACCGCAGCCACACGGTGCGGTCGCCCTCGAAAGGCACACCGGCACCGTCGAAACGCTCACTCCGTCGCATCGTCCCAGACCCTCGGCTCGTTCAGCTCATCCGGCTCGTTCGGGCTTCCGGCTCGCGCGGACCGCACGCCAGGTCAGACCTTCAGCAGGACGAGGACCTTCAGGTGCTCCGTGGGGAAGTCCGTGGGGGGGCTGGCGGGCAGCTGCGGGGCCTTCAGCAGGGTCAGCCCGATCGACTGCAGGCCGAACTGGACCACCTGGACCTCCGACGGCGCGGGCGGGGGCAGGACCGAGGTGCCTTCCTGCTCGCCGGTGCCCGTGAGGTTGAGCGTCAGCCGCGGACGCATCTGGAAGTAGATGTTGTCCCAGTCCCGGGAGAGCTGCCGGACGGTCCGGCGCTCGCCGCAGCAACGGTCGAACCACGGGGAGTGGAAGTACTGGTCGTCGTCGAACCGGTCGTTCGGGGCGGCGTTGAACCTGCTCCAGAACTCGCTCTCCACCTCGCTGAGCGTGGCGTCCTCCGGCGTCTCGACACCGTACAGCTCCAGCATGTGACGCCACGGAATGTGGTACGGATGCCCGGCGACGGGATCGACGTCCACCGACTCCAGATCGCTGGCCGGGGTGTTCTCCGGCCGGAAGCGGATCCGGCTCTCGCTGCTGTGATGCAGGTAGAACGTTGCCAACGGGTTGAAGACGTGCCCGTCCTCGGAGGCGACGACCCGGAAGTAGTCCAGCTGGAAGACGCTCACCAGCGGCCAGGCGCCCAGCCGGTGGTCGATCACCGATTCCTTGCCGACTTCGAGGCGGCGCAGGACGCTGAGGTAGCCGGTGCGCTTGGGCAGCTGGCGCTGCACGTACTCCAGGACCTGCGCGGCGAGAGCGTCCGGGGTCAGGCCGGCGAGCTTCTCGGCGTCCTGGGCCTGCGCGACCCTGGTCAGGCCATCGATGGCAGCCTTGATCTGATCACCGATGTCCTTCTTGATCAACAGTTGGAGCCGTATCGAGTCGCCCGCTGTGATCAGGTCACCGGGGTTGTAGCTGACGTAGGGAGTGTTCTGGTCGGTCACGGGTTGCTCCGGGGGTCGAAGGTGGACGGGTGGGGCTCGACAGGCCGGCGGTCAGAGCTCAGAGCTCAGGTGTCGCGGGCCGGGGCCCGCCGCGATCACGGGTGACGGCCACCCGGACACCGGCGGCCTTCGCCTCGGTGACGCCGAGCGGGGACGGCTCGATCGTGGCGCGGCCGGTGAGCGACGCGGCCGGCCCGGCGACGATCGCCCGCGCCGACTCGAACCGGGCACCGTCCGTGGCCACCGACACGTCGAACCGGGCCGGGCCGGCCGGCCGGGCACTGACATTGATCAGGTTTCCGGCCGGACCGTTCTCGCGCGCCCGCAGGAGGATGAAGCCCTCCGCTCCCTGCTCGCGCAGGTAGAGCCGAGCGTGCTCCGGCCCGGAGCCGCCGCTGAGATAGCGCGGGGCGCGAAACGGCAGGGCCTGGGCGGTGAAACCGATCGGCACCGTCCGTACCGTCTCGGCCCGCAGCAGCACCGAGCGCGCGTTGACGAGCTCGACGAGGTTGTCGTCGTCGCCCGGTGGCTCGGTGACGGCGCGCTCGTACAGCTCGGGCCGGTCGGGGTCGCTGGCGAACCTGGCCTCGCCGAACCGGGCGCCGAACCGGGCCGGGAGATCCGCGGGCAGGTTGACCTCGAAGGCACCCGGGGTGTGCCGGGGCCAGCTGAAGATCCAGCCGGATGGTGGACCGGCGGGCCCGCCCGCGGCGAAGGTCTCCCGGGCCGGCTCACCGTCCAGCGCATACCCGCTGACGTCGAAGATGGCCGGCCAGCGGCACGGCCCACCGGCGAAGCGGTCCGCGGACAGGTCGTCCGGGGCGGTCCGCGGACCGGCGAACACGGCGCTGTCGAGGCGGCTGCCGGTGCATTCGAGCACCTGCCACCGGCTGCGGCCGCGTTCGAGGAGCAGGGCGTCGCCCTTGCGCTCCCGGCGGACGCGGGCGAGCCGCGAGGGCCGCTCGCCGTTGGTCACCTGCCACGCGAACGAGGACCCCGAACCGGCCGCCAGCTCCCCTATGGTGACGTCCAGGTAGCGCTCGGCGTCGGCGGTGCCGGTGCCGGCGGATGCGGTGCCGCCGTCGGCGGGGGCGTCCGGGCGCAGCGTCACGTCGAACCGCCGGGACAGGGCGGTCACCAGGACGAACGGCGGATCCGCGCGGTGGAGGACACCGGCCACCCCGACCACCGCCCCCGCGTGCTCGGCAAGTGACACCTCGCCGCCCGGCCGCGCCGCGACCAGACGGCGGCCGCCGGCACCCGCCAGCGCCCAGCCGTCCTCATCGTCGGTCCGCACCAGCTGAGCGGTCAGCTCCACCGGGTCCCCGTCCGGACGGTCGGCGTCGAAGCCGCTGGTACTCAGGGCAGCCGGGGACACCTCCACGCTCAGCCCGGTAACCTTGGGCAGCACCTGGTCGACGGCCGGCGCCCAGGGGTTGTCCAGCTGCAGGCCACCAGCGGGCACGCCGCGCGGACCGGTCCACGGCGCGGCGAGGCTCGGCACCCGGGCCCACGCCCCGAGGTGTCCGGCCCGCAGCTCGCCGGGCGCCACCGCGACCGGTTCCGCTCCCGCCGGCGCGGCAACCCGGGCCCGCACGAAGCCGTCCGGCGCCCGCCACAGGGTCAGCGCCTCCCCGGCTGCCAGCGGGCGCAGCAACGCGACGATCCGGCCCGAGTCACGTTCGATCAGGGCCGGCCCGCCGTTGCCGTGCGGCGCCTCGACCCGCACCGTCAGCCAGGTGTCGCCGGCACCGTCGTTGTCGAGGGTCACCTGGTCACCGTGGTGCAGCCAGCTGGTCGGCAGCGTCCGCTGGACCGGCGGGTATTCGACGACCTCCAGGCTGCGCGGCGGGAGGATCTCCAGCCGGCTGCCGGGGCCGGTGGTCGGCGAGGTCAGCCGCAGCCGCTGGTCCGCGGTTGCCGACACCACCCCCGGCAGCGCCGCGTCGATGGCCGCGACCACCTCCGCGAGAGTGGTCTGGGCCGGCGCCGCGCCCGCGACGTCGATCTCCCGCGGCGATCCGCCGTCGACCCGCAGCAGCAGCTTGGAGCGCAGCGCCAGGTCGGCCGGCGCCAGCAGGTCGACCGTACCGGTGATCACAGCCGGCTGGGCGGCGGCCCCCCTGGTCTGCGCCGGCACCTCCGGCCCGAAGAGCAGGGCGCGGGCGTCACCGCCGGTGTATGCCGGGACGGCGATGCGGCCCGCCGTCCCGGCCAGCCCGGATTCCAGCACCAGCCGGTTGTCGACGACGGAGGCCACCAGGTCCGGCAGGGCGGAGGTCAGGGCCGCCACCACGTCGGCGGCCCCGACCTGTCCGGGGTCGGCGGCCTGCGCGGCGCAGTCCACGGTCGCCTCCGGCCGGCCGTCCACCGACAGCACGAGATAGCGGGCACGGCGCAGGTCCAGCGCCCCGCCGACGTCGGCGCGCCCGGTGATCCTGGCCCGCTCGGCCTCGCCGCCGTGGTAGGTGCGCGCCGTGACGCCGAGGACCGCCGCGGTCGCGTCGGTGACGTCCGCGCCCTCGGGCGTTTCGATGCGCAGCCGGGCGCCCGGCCCCCGGCTGGGCGAGACCAGCGCCAGGTGCGTCCCGTCGTGGGAGGCGACGCTGCCGCCGAGCGCCACGTTCACCGTCGAGGCCAGGGCACCCAGGGAACGCCGGCCGCCCTGGTCGCCGGTGAGCGCGATCTGCACGGGATCGGCATGGTCGACGCCGATCCGCAGCGCCGCGTGCGGCGGCAGCTCCACCCCGGCGCTCAGGTCGCTGACGCCGACGAAGGCGACCCCGCCGGCGTCCCGGCCACGGGCGGACATCTCGGTCTCGCCGAGCAGCAGCCGCCGCGCGTCCTGGGCCTGGGGCACCTCGAAGGCGATCCGGCTGCCCGGACCGGCCGTCGGTGACAGCAACGTCAGCCGGTGGCCGTCGTGCATGGCGACCGGCGGCGGCTGGCCGATCAGCGGCCGGCCCGCTCGGGGCCGGTCCGGCGCCGGCTCGGCGGGCGACGACTCAGCCGGCACCGACACAGCCGGCACCGACACGGCCGTCGGGGACACGGCGGTCGGGGACACGGCGGTCGGGGACAGGGCCGCGTTCAGGCGTGCGACGATCTCGTCCAGGACGGTGGCCCGCGGCCGCGATCCGGCGCAGTCGACGTCCACCGGCGGGGAATCGTCGACGGCGATCCGCAGGTAGCGGGCTGTCGACAGGTCGACACCGGGACGCAGGTCGACGGCGCCGGTCACGGCGGCCCGGCTCGCGTCGTCGCCGCGGGCGTCGGCCCGCTCGACACCGAACAGGGTGATAGCCGCCTCGCCGGTGACAAACGCCCGGGTGACGAACCGCCGTCGGCGTTCGACGGAGACCCCGCGCACCGCCAGCCGGCTGCCGCCGCCGGGCCGGCGGGAACGCAGCACCAGGTGCTCACCGTCATGGGTGGCGACATCGGCGTCCCGACCGCCCGCGGAACCCGCACCGCCGGCGCCGCCGGCAGCCCCCGCGGCGGTGGCGGCGTCCGCGGCCAGCGCCTGGTTGATCCGGTCGACCAGGTCGTCCAGGGACAGCCGCCGAGCGCCGTCGCCGCGCAGGTCGACCTGGACGAACCGGCCGCCGTCGACGGCGAGCTCGAAC
>NZ_CAKKTM010000258.1 GCF_920888515.1 Protofrankia sp. CiP1_Cm_nod1
GCCAGCGCCTGGTTGATCCGGTCGACCAGGTCGTCCAGGGACAGCCGCCGAGCGCCGTCGCCGCGCAGGTCGACCTGGACGAACCGGCCGCCGTCGACGGCGAGCTCGAACAGGTAGCGGTCGAGGACCGCCACGCCCGCGGACAGGTCCGCGATGCCGGTGACGTGGGCCGCCGTCGCGGCGGCGCCTTCGGCGAACCGCGGTGGCAGCCCGAGCAGCGTCGGGGCGGCGTCGGCGCCGACCGGCTCGAGGACGATCTCGGCCAGCTCGCCGGTGCCCGGCGAGGTGAGCTGGAGCCGGCCGGCGACGGCGGCGGCGACCTCGGTGCCGACGGCGGCGTTGACCGCCGTGACGATCTCGTCGAGCCGGGTACGCTCCGGTACCGCGCCGGCACAGTTCACGGTCACCATGGGCAGGTCGTCGACCCGCAGCCGCAGCAGGGGCGCCTCGGCGAGGTCGGCGCCGGCGCGCAGGTCCACGGTGCCGGTGACCTGCGCCGGCCGGGGGTCCTGCCCGGTCCGGACGGTCGCGGGCAGGCCGAACAGGCGTTGCGCGGCGTCCTCGGCGGCCGCCCGCTGCAGTTCGATCGTGCTGGCCGCGCCCCTGGTCGGTGAGGTGAGGGTGATCCGCCGCCCGTCGTGGGTGGCGGCCGCCAGCCCGAGCGCCGTGTTGATCGCGTCGCGGACGTGGTCGAGGGCGGTGTGCGCGGGGTCGGCGCCGGCGCAGTCCACCTCGGCCGGATGGACGCCGTCGACGAGCAGGCGCAGGTAGCGGGCGTCGGTGAGGTCGACGGCGCCGGCATGGTCCACCGTGGCGGTCAGGGCCGCCGCCGTCTCGTCCGTGCCGCGGTAGCTCAGCGGCAGCAGGCCCAGCACGGCCGTTGCCGCGTCGTCCGGTCCTTCGCGCACCTCCAGCAGCGACTCGGGTCCGGACGTCGGGCTGCTCAGCACCACCCGCCCGGCCACGTCGCGGGCGGCGCTGTCGCCCAGCTCCGCGCGCAGCCGGGTGACGACGTGTCCGAGCGGGACGGCGGCGGGGTCCGCCGCGCCCTGGCCCACGTCCACCACGACGGGGGCGCCGCCGTCCAGCGCGACGTACAGGAGGTGCCGTTCGCGCAGGTCGGCCCCGCCGCGCAGGTCGGGGGTGCCGTGGATCTCGGCCCGGCCGGCCGGTCGGCCGGAGACGGTCAGGCTCGGCACGCCCAGCAGCACGGTGGCGGCGTCGGCCGGGTCGGCCTCCACCGTCACCAGCAGGTCGTCCGGGCGGCGCCACCAGGTGTCCAGCCGGCCGGGGGCGGTGTCGATGGTCAGCCCGAGCGCATCGGCCGCCACCCGCAGCACCCCGGGCACGGTGACCGTGCCCTCGAGCAGCGTGCGCACGTGACGCAGCAGGTGTTCGCGGAACGGCTCGACCGTCTCGTCGGGGCGGGGCGCCAGCCCGTAGAGCGCGCCGATCGCGCGCAGATCCGTCACGGCGGCGCCGCCGCGGTCGGCGAAGGCGGCCCAGTGCGCCTGCATCACCTCGGCGAGCAGGTTCTCGCCGAGCTGCAGCTGCCCGCCGAAGGCGTCGACGACGGCCCGCAGCGCCGAGCGGGACGCCGCCGCCCGGAAGGTGCCGGGCAGGTAGCCGAGGATGCGGTCGGTCTTGGTCGGCATCGGCTACTCCCCCTGTGTCCGGACGGCCACGTCGGACGGCTGCATGTCCAGCACCACCCAGAACGACTCGTCACCGACGGTGGGGTCGACGACGAAGTCGCCGCTGTCGATCTGTTCGTCGGTCACCGGGCTGCCGTCGGCGGCCCGCAGCAGGCCGTGGTCGGGGATGCGCCGGCCGGTGGGTGGCAGCGCGGGCACGGTGGCGCCGACGGCGGCCTCGACGGCCGCGCGCCGGACCGTCTCGTCGGCGGTGGCGGGCAGACCGGCGAGCGCCGTGAGCACGGCGTCGGTGAGCGGTTCGGCACCGGGGCCGCCGAGGTCCGGACGCCAGGTGATCACATCCGCGGCCCGCACCGAGACGATGTCGGGGTCCCGGCCGCCGGCCGGGTTAGTGGCGGCCGCATCCAGCAGCAGCCTGCCCTCGGCGCGGTCGCCGCTGGTCAGCGTGTCGACGTAGGCCTGGACCCTGGCGATCATCGAGGTGACGATCTTCTCCCGGCCCTGAGCGGTCAGGCCCGGTCTGACCACGACCGCCAGCCGGGGGGTGAAGAAGACGTAGCGGGCGACCAGGGCCGCCTGCACGCCGGCCGCCCGGGTTTCGTGCACGGCGGCGCGCAGCGACGGCATCCGCTCGGGTTCGGCCTCGACGAGGATCGTCACCGTGCCCAGGGGTGCCTTGGTGGGGCCGGGGTTCTCACCCTCCCAGACCTCGACCGGCCGGCCCCCGCCCTCGGAGATCACCCGGGTCAGGGCCGGCAGGGTGGCCTGGCCGAGCGAGCGCAGGACGGCCTTGGCCCGGGCCCGTAGCTGCTCGTCGGTCTCACCCTCGGCGCTGAGGATCGTCGGGTCGATGTTGGTCACCCGGCTGATCCCGGCGATCGGGGCAAGCATGTCCGTGACGGCCCCGGCGGGTACCGTGCCGGCGTCCCCGGCAAAGGCCGCCTCCGCGCGCACCGGGACGTCGATGCGCGCCTGGCCGCGCTGCAGTGTGCGCTGCTCGGAGGTGGCGAACCGGGCCTTCGCCGCCGCGGTGGTCACCACGGTGCCGGCCGGGATCGTGATGCTGCCGTCGATTCCGGCCGCGCGGAAGAACGTCACCAGCCCGACCGCGAGCTGCCTGGGCTTGCGGGCGATTCCGAGGATCGCCACCACCAGGTCCAGGGCGGTACCGGTGGCGGTGTCGAGGAAACCGGCCCGGTAGGCGAGGTTGATCTGCTCGTAGACGGTGGCGATCTCCCGGCCGACGGCCTCGGCCAGCGTGCGGGTCACGCTGCCGACGTTGATGTCGGTGATCGGCGAGGGGCGGTCGTCCGGGGGCAGCGCGTAGTCGACGTAGAAGGTGCTCAGGTCGGCCGGCCGCCGTCCGCCGTCCTGCCAGACGACGACGTTGCCGGGCTGGTCGTACACGAAGTCGACCGGCTTCTGGAAGGTGTAGCGGCCGGGTTCGCCGTCGGTGTCCAGCACGGTTCCGGTGATGCCGCGGATGTCGAGTGCCGGCCGGGTGAGCGGGTACCGGTCCTGCCTGAGATCGAAAATGATCTCCTCGTTGACGACCCCGCCGATGACCGCGGTGAGGATGTCGTCCACGATGTCCTGGAACGGCCGGTCCACGAGGAAGACGCTGTCCGGGTTCATGCCGCCCCCGTCCTGTCGAGGAAGAACGGGAAGACCAGGTTCAGCGGGGTGTCGCCGTGCACGGGCAGCAGGCGTGCGGTGATGTCGATCCGCCACCGCTGACGGGGATGCGTGGCGACGTCCACCGACAGCACCCGGGCGACCCGCGGCTCCGCGGTCAGCGCCAGCAGGGTGAACATCTTGGCCCGGTTGCGGGTGGACTCGGTGTTGGGCTGCCCGACCAGCTCGTGCAGGCGCGAGCCGTAGTCGGGGTGGCCGAACAGGGCGAGCTCACCCTGTTCGGTGAGGAAGCGCAGCAGCAGCGCCTGCCGCAGGTTGTCCAGCGCCGAGAGCGTCTCGAGGTCGTCCTGCCCGGTCTGCGGGCGGCGCACGGTGAACAGGTCGCTGCCCCTGCCGCGGTCGTCGGCCAGCCGCAGGTCGTCGAGTAACCGCAGGTCGCTTCCCCAGCGGGGTTCGGCGGCGTTTGTCATCGCGACCTCCGTCCTGTCGCGCTCATGGTTGCCACTGGTCGATGACGTAGGGCGCCGCGGGCGGCCCGATGATCAGCAGGACGCCGGGTGGGGTGGGGATGCGGTCGCCGGCCCGGACCAGTCCGCGGCCACCGACGCGAACACCCGAGCTGGCGACCGGGCCGATCACCAGCGGGTACGGGAAGCCCCAGACGGAGTTCACCATCAGGCACAGCGAGCCGGTGACGGCCAGCGGCATCCCACCGGCGGTGATGAAGGGCGGGAAGACGGCCGTCACCGTGCCGGTGTCGGGTGGTCCCGACAGTCCGGGAGTCAGCATCACGGCGCAGCCGAGGGAGACGGGAGGTCCAGGCATCGTCGGCACTCACGGTGAGAAAGAGGTGACGCCCTTGATGGCGACGAGCGCGCCCTGCAGGGTCGTCGCGCCAGCGGCCTGCACGGTGGCCGTCCCGGAGGCCTTCAGTGTCGCCGACCCCCCGGCCTCGACGGTCACGTCGCCAGTGCCCTTGATCGCGACACTGGCGCCCTCGAGGGTGAGCGAGCCCGTCGCGCGAAGCGTCATGGCCTGGGCCGCCTCGACCGTGACGTCGCCGTCCTGGTTCATCACGATCCTGGTTCGGCCGGCGACGACGGTGACCGTGCCGGACCCGCCGTCCGGCTGGTCCAGGCGCAGCTCGGTCCTGCCCGCGGTGGCCCGCACGGCGGCGTCCGTCACCCGGACGGTGATCTTCGGCGGCAGCTCGAAGATCAGCTCGCGGGCCGGCGTGCCGCGGTCGGTGGTGCGGACGGCGCCCCTGACCGTCCTGTCGTCGGCTCCGGCCAGCGGCAGCCGGAAAATCACCTCGTTCGGCTTGTTCAACGGCGGACGGTCGACGTCGTTGTAGAGCCGGCCGACCACGATCGGCGCGTTGACGTCGCCCCGGTCGAAGGCGAGCAGCACCAGGTCGCCCACGTTGGGGACGGCCGCCGAGCCGATGCGCGTCGTGGCGATCGGCACCCGCCGCAGCAGCAGCCCGCCACGCAGCCGGACGTCGCAGCCGTAGTTGTCGCCGTCGGCTGTGTCGGCGTGCGGGTGGACGGCCTCGACCAAGCCGACCTCGTTCACCCGGATGCCGCGCAGCTCGTGCCGGATGATCTCCTGCAGGGTATTGACGATCATGCTCATCGCCGCATCGTCCTCGTCCTCGTCCTCGCCGCATCGTCATGTCCCGATCCCCCGGAACCCGACCCGGGTGGTGAACCCGCTGTCCTTACGCAGCTGGTGGGTGACCGACCGGACCTGGTACGTGCCGTCCATCCCGCGCTCCGGCACCCCCGAGATCCGCAGCGCGTCACCGAGCCGCACCTGGGGCGCGCCGGTCACCAGCAGCTCGCCCACGCTCGACTCCCGGCGGAGCTCCGTCAGCGCGGCCTGCGCGGCCTGCTGCGCCGCCCGCGCCGTGCGCAGCGCGCTGCGCTCGAGCAGCAGGACGGCGTCGCCCGAACCGGCCGTCCCGGTGTACGGGGCGAGATCCTTGGCCAGCCACGCCCAGGAATCGTCGCCGCGGGAGGCACCGGGCGACTCCCCCAGCGCCGTGACCCTGGTCGCCCGCGATGGCCGCCGGTCCGCCCGCAGCGCCAGGATGTGCCTGCCGTACTCGAAGACGTGCGCGGTCCGCCCGCCGGTGAACCGGGCGAACACCAGCCTGCCCTGCTCGTCGACGTACCGGTCGAAGCCGCACAGCTCGGCCAGCTCCCCGATGTGCCGGTAGGCGCTGCGCCGGGCGTCGACGACGTAGGCGGGGAACAGGATGCCGTCATCGGCGGCCGCCACCGTGACGCCGGCCGCGGCGGCCAGCTCGGTGACGATCGCGCCGGCGGTGCTCCTCTCGAAGGTCCGGTCCAGCCGGGTGTGCAGCAACGCCTCGGCCGCGCCGTGCGCGAGCAGCCGGCGGGTGCGCAGGTCCGGATCGGCGTCGACGATTGTCGCGGTGACGACCTGCCGCGGCTGGTCGCCCTCGGTGTAGCCGAGCGCGACGTCGAGCCGCTGACCCGGCTGCGGGCGGAAGGTGGCGAGCCGGCCCATCGTGAGGGTGACCCGGTCCGCCGCCCCGGCCATCCCGAGCTCCACCCGCAGCTCGCTGACGGTGCTGACACCGGGCACGGCCCGGCTGTCGACGACCGTGCCGGCGCCACCCGCTCCGGCGGTGCCCGCCCCGCCTGCCGCGCCGCCGCCCGTGGTGTCACCGCCCGGCTCGCGGAAGGTCAGCACGTAGGCGGGCCGCAGCAGCGCGGTCATGCGACCTCCCCCGGCCCGATGCCGTGCGCGGCCAGCAGGGTCGTCGTCAGGTGGAACGCCGGGTCGCCGCGGTGGTCGGCGTGCACGCCGGCCAGCAGCGCCCGCAGCCGCTCGTCGTGCTCCGCCGCCGGCAGCAGGATCCGCGCGGCGGCCGCGACGACCTGGTCGGTGCCGTCGCGCAGCGCGGCCAACGCCAGGTCCGTGGCCTGCGGATACTCCAGGGCCACCAGGCCGGTCAGGCTGGACAGCCGGGCCAGCGGGTCCGGTGAGCGCAGGTTGGCAAGGTAGATACCGGTCAGCGCCGGTCTTGAGACATCGGTGACGATCTGCGGCAGCTGGGCCAGCAGCCGTCCGGACGGCGGCGGGGAGAACTGCCGCGCCGTGCGCGCCACGACCTCGTTCCTGGCCGCCTCGCCGAACCGCTCGAAGGCCGTCATCGCGGCGAACGGAACCAGATCCTCGGTCTCGAGGAGTTCGACGAGCTCGTGCACCTCGTCCTCGAGGCTCATCCGGATCTCCACTCGGGTCTGCACGGTCAGAAGGCACGCAGGAGATGCGAGCCACGGATCGCGGTGAACTGGTTGACACCGTCGGCGTCCGGGACGTCCCACAGCCGTTTGGTCCCTGTGACGCTCGCGGGTGGCAGGGGCGCGCCGTTCATCAGGTTCTGGGCGACGAACAGCTGGTTGCCCGCGGGCGCGGCCGGCTGCGCGTAGTGGCCCCCGTGCACAGCGCCGGATTTGTCCGTCAGGACATGACCTATCTCGTGCGCCAGCACATACGGCGTCATCCTCGGGCCGTCAACGAAGCATGCCGCCACCTGCGGTTTCGTGCCCAAATAGTTGATCTCCGTCCAGGACTCGCCGAGGTTGTGCCGGGTCGGCAGCCCGCCGGTGTAGAACACCCGGATGGTGCCCGCAAGCCCGGGGCCGTTCGGGTCCGCCAGTGGCGGGTGGGCCGCGCCGATCGTCGCCTCGTCGTCCTTGGCGGGATCGACCAGGTCGTAGCGCACCGCCGCCGGGTCGACGCCGGGCGGCGGTGCGATCAGGACCACCCGGTGACCGACGCTGACGTAGGTGGCCACCAGCCGGTCGCCGGGGGCGGGCGGCGAGGGGAGCGTCAGCCGGCCGGTGGCGAGATCGAGCGCGGCCTCACCCGCGCCCGGCGCCCGGCCGGTCACCACTCTCAGCCTCGTCGCGGCCCCGCCGCGGTACCGCACCACCGTGTTACGCGGGTCGTCGGCCACGGGCGGGCGCAGCAGCACGAACGCCGCCGGCCCGGTCAGCCGTACGGTCTCGTCGGACACCAGGCGGTTCTCCTGTTTGACGTCTTTCGCATCCGCGCCCTGTCCGACGACGGTCTCGACCTCGATTCCCAGCCGGGCGTATGCCTCCTCGACCACCCGCAGGTCCCTCGTGAAGATCGGATCAGCTGGTTCGGTCTTCACCACTCCATCGTTGCGGCCCGGACCGAGCCTAAGCACGAAGATCTGCAAGGACAGCCGGCGCCGCTCGTCGGCGCCGGTGGGGGGCCGCTGGAAGACCGGCGTCGTCCGGGCGGCCCTGACCCCGGGCACGCCCGGCTGGGGATAGGTGCACACCACCTGGCTGCGCACGTCCGCCGGGCGGAGCCGGTGGTTGCGTTGGCCGCGGCCCGGTACCGTCCCGGCAGCCGGGACGCCCGCCGGCAGGCCACTGTGCGTGGGCTGGTTCTGGTCGTCCTCGTCGGTCACCAGCATCACGGCCCGGGAGATGAAGACACCGGAGCCGGCGGCCGACTCGACGAGGGTCAGGCCCCGGTCGCCGGGTGGCATAACGGGTTGTGAAGGGTAGCGGAAGGAGAAGTCGTCGCCGTTGTCCCGCACGGTGCGCCACTCGATGTCCGTGGCGCCCTTGCCGGACCGCGACGCGTCCCGCAGCCGGAAGTAGAAACGCCTGGTGTCAGAGCCGACGAAGTTGGCGGCCTCGGTGGCCTGGTTGACCACCTGCCCGGCGGCGTCGAAGGCATGGTCCCACAGGCCGATCCGGACGAACCCGGCCGCCGGCGCCTGCGCGGTGGCGGTGTCGACCACCTCGAGCCGGCCGACGGTCGCGGTCACCCGGTCCCCCTCCGGCTCCACGCCGGCCAGCCCCAGCTGGAAGCCGGTGTCGGCGCCGAGCGGGCTGTCGGTGACGCCTTCGGCGAACAACCGGCGGCCGGCCGGGGGGGTGACCGCCGCCAGCACCAGCGGTGCGGCCGCGGTGGCCACCGCCACCTGGCCGGCGGCCGGCACCTCCTCGGTGAACGCCCGCACCCCGTCGGTGACCGGCGTCAGGACGAGATCGCCGGTGAAGCCCGCGGGCACCGGCGGACGCACGAGCAGCATGGCGCGCTCATGGCTGAGATCGGGCAGCGCGACGTGCAGGAAACGGCCGGGGCTCAGCTTCGCCGCGGCGGTCAGCGGCGGCGGATCGGCGTCGGCCGCGGTCCGGCTCGCGCAGACGTCGAGGGTCAGCTCGACGGCGGTCATCGCGGCCTCGGCCGTGTGCCCGGCCTGGCCGTCCACGGTCAGCGCCAGCCGCAGCACGACGTCGTCCACGGCGGTGCTGGCGCGGCTGCCCTCGGCGAAGACCTCGGCGCCGGCGAGCAGCCGCGCGGCGGTGAAGACGTTGTCGGTGCCGTCGAAGGCCAGCTCGGTGCCGGCGACGGCGGCGTCGAAGAAGCGGACGGCGTCGCCGGAGCGGGTGAACGTCCCGGAGCCGGTGAAGGCGGTGTCGACGCCGAGCCGGATTCGCTGCCGGCGCGGGTTGCAGCCCGGCCTGCGGACGACGACCGCCGCCGGTGCGCTGATGCCGGGGCGGACGGCCGCGGCGGCCCGGCTGGTGACGACGGCCTCGAGCACCGACGCCGGGTCCGCCAGCCTGGCGCAGACGACGTTGCCCTTTGCCGCGGACAGCGGCTCGCCCTTACGCCGGACGACCACCGGTGCCCGGACCTCGAGGGTGTAGACGCCGATTCCGGCGGGATCGGCGAACGCGCAGCGGCCATCGGGCCCTGTGCGGCGCGCGGTCGGCCAACCGCGCAGAGCGTCCGTCCGCTCGCGGTGCTCACCGGTCATGATTCTTCCGTCCGGAGCGATCAGCACGAACGGCGTGTCCGGCAGCGGGGTGCCGTCCTCGAAGTGGATGTGGACGCTCACCTGGACGTTGCCCGGCTCGGCCGGCCGGCGGGAGAAACGCTCGGCGTCCGGAGCCGTGCAGATCTCCTTGGGTGCGGGGTCCGGGTCCCCGGAGCCCGGCCGCGGGTTCTGCGGGTGGGGGTACGGGCGGACGAAGCAGGTGCGGTTGACCGTCCTGGCCGGGTTCAGGCACCATCTCGGGCTCACCGCCCCCGGCGCGGGAAGGTCGAAGGTGTCCGGCTGGCGCACGGCGGCGGGCAGACGGTCGGCCCGGACGAAAAGCAGTTCCACCCGGCGGTTGCGCCGTTCGGCCTTCGGGGTGTCGTCCACCGGGTCGCTCTCGCCGCAGCCCAGCCATTTCAGCGGGCCGCCGTCGCAGCCGGTGGACGCGTTCGGCAGCAGCCGGGCCGGGCTCACCGACAGCGGGTCGCGGGCCAGGTAGGCGTCGATCAGCGCGGCCCAGGTGGCCTCGTCCACCGTGCCGGACTGCGGCAGCCCCCGGTCGGACTGGAAGCGCCGTACCGCCTGCCGGGTCAGCTCGGCGTTCTCCGGCGGCGGCGTCACGGTGCCGGCGTCGTCCCGGTAGTCGATGTTGCCCTGGTAGCGGCCGAGGTCCTGGAGGATCCACTGCTGCTCGCGGCGTCCCCAGCCGTCGGCGAGGGTTCGCACGGTTCCGGCCGGATGCGGTTTGCGCAGCTGGTTCCACTCCTGCCGGGCCGCGTCGGCCGCCGCCTGGTCGTTGCCGGCCGTCAGCATGGCGAACACCGCGCGGGCCCGGCGCTCGGACAGCGACTGGTTGTATCCGGGTGGGCCGGTGAGGTCCGTGTGGCCGACGACGAGCAGCCGCTCGTCGGGGTGTGCCCGGGCGTAGGCCACCACCTGCGAGAGCACCGTGCGCATGCACGGCTCGACGAACGCGTTGTCGAAGTGGAAGTGGACGACGAAGGTGGCCGCGAGCAGCGGGGCCGGACGCAGGACGATCGTCACGTGGGTCAGCGCGCCCGGCCGGACGACCGCGGCGGCCTCGCCCTGCAGGGACGGCGGGGCGGTGACCGTGGCGCGGGCGGTGTAGGTGCCGGGCGGGAAGGTGGTCTCGGTCCACACGTTGCCGGTGCGGGTGGTGAGGCTGCGGTCCAGCGCGCCGCCGTCGGCCCGGGTGCCGGCGACGGTCACGGTGACCGCGCTCATGTCGAAGTCCGGCCGGCCCGCCACGACGACCTCGACCTCCAGCACACCCACCTGTGGCGGGATCGGCGGCGGCGGTATCACCGGCGGCGGCTGTGTCGGCACCGCGGGCGCGGGGGCGAACTCACGCAGGGTGAAGGCGTACTCGTACAGCTCGGGCTTGCCGGCCAGCGCCCGCACACCCATCTCCTCGACCAGGACGTCCTGCACCCGGGTGGCGGTGGCGATGTCCGCCGCGAACGGGACGGGGCTGGCGGTCAGGAACTTCTCGCGCAGCGCCGCGAGATCCTTGGCGGCCTCTTCGCCGGCGATGGCCCCGGTGAGCGTGACCGTGGTGTTGCGACGGCCGGCATCCGCGGTGAAATCGCCCTCCAGCCCGGGTACCGGGTGATCCTCGAGCACCCGGTCCTG
Organism: Protofrankia sp. CiP1_Cm_nod1; assembly: GCF_920888515.1. GTDB lineage: Bacteria > Actinomycetota > Actinomycetes > Frankiales > Frankiaceae > Protofrankia. The sequence continues at coordinate 10,792 of NZ_CAKKTM010000258.1, forward strand.
GTCGGACTCGATCTCGTCGACCAGCTGCAGCTCGAGGTCGCCGAGCATCGGCTTCACCGCCACCGCGATCCCTCCCGCTCGTTTGCGTGTTGACACCGGTTGCGCGTTGATACCGGTCAGGCTCACCTGTTGATTTCGCCGAGGATGCCGGTAATGGTGTCGATCAGCTCGATGATCTCCGTCTTCACCTGGTCCAGCGACGGCAGGCTGCTGACCACGTCGACAATCCGCTCCACTTCGCCGATGGCGTCGGCGTCGCCGGGCAGCAGCTTCTTCGCCGCGTCGAGCACCGACCGCACGCCGCCGGTGAACGCCGAGATGTCGCTGAGCCCGGGAACCCCGGAGACGTCGAGATTCTTGATTTCCGTCTGAAGTCTGGCCAGCAGGCCGCTCAGCTGGGTGAGCAGGTCCCCGATCGGCAGGCCGACCGCCTTCAGCGCGTGCACCGCCTGTTGGACCGGACCCTTGTGCGCGTTGAGGAAGTCCTTCAGGTCCTGTAGAGCTTTCTTCAGGTCATCAAACAGGTTGGTGGCCACCGTGCCGCCTCCGCTGGGAGTCCGTATCTGTCGGGAGCTCGTGCTCGGTCCGGATTCTCACGTCCGGTGGTTCATGTGCGGTGGTTCATGTGCGGCCGAGAACTCGTCTGCGGTCGGGATTCTCACCTCCGGTCGGGAGTTCACCTCGTGAGGAGCTCATTGAGCGTGCTGATCCGCTCGACGAACGGCGACAGGGTTTCGACGAACTTCTCCAGGCCGGTGACGAATGCCTGGCCGAGGGCCAGCCCGTCCACCAGCCGGTCCATCAGCTCGGTGGCGTCACCGAGGACGTCGGGGGCCGCCGTCGCCGGGCCGGCGGGCTCGGCGGGCTCGAGGAACTGGCGCAGGCTCAGGACGAAGGCCGTGCGTTCCGGACGGCCGCCGAGCTCCTGGAGCTGCAGGTCGTCGATCACAACCTTGTCGATCCTGGCGTCGGTGGTGATGTCGGCGACGAAAGGGAGCGCCGAGCCCGAGCGGAACCTCTGCTGCAGCTCGTCGATGAACCCCGCCGCCTCGGTACCGGTCGCCACCCCCCACAGCGCCACCCGGGTCGGCCGCCGGCCCAGGTCCTGCAGCTGGCTGCCGTCGCCTCCCGGCGCCTGGTGCTCGGCGAGCACGCGCCGGTCGTAGGTGCCGATCTCCTGCACGTGCGGCAGTTCCAGGCCGTCCAGCATCGGTCTCATACCGGTTCACACCTCGATCCCGTGCCGGCGGGCCTCGTCTTGCAGCACCCGGGCGATCCGGCGGGTCAGCTCCGCGTCGTCCAGCAGGTCCGGTCCGGTGGCGTCGCGTTCCGCCCCGCGCCGCAGGGACGCCCCGGCCACCGGGATCACCGGCAGCCCGGCGGACGCGACCAGGGCCGGATGCGACGCCGTCATGACCGGCGCGGGATCCAGCCGGGCCGACGCCGTCGGTGCGTTCACCGCCGGGTGCGGGGCCGGCATCGGCGGGCTCGATGGGCCCGATGGGCCCGGCCTGCCCACCGGCCCGGTTCCGGAGCCCGCCGGCCCGGCCGGAGCCTCGGCCCACCCGGTCGCCTGATCCGCCTGGTTCGGCCGGCCCGGTTGGCCCGCCTGGTTCGGACGCCGCTGCCTGGCGCCGTCGATGCTCCACCCGGGTCGAGAAACGCCCGGCATGGATCGCGGCATGGATCGGCCGCCGGCATCGTCCGGCCATTCACCCTGGCCGGTAGGCAGGACGGAGGGGTCAGCAAGCCACTGGGTACGACCGTCCGCCCGCCGGCCAGGGCCGCCGAGCCCGCCGGCGGCGCCGCGGGACGACGGACCCGACGGACCCGGTGGACCCGGTGGAGCCGACGGACCCGGTGGAGCCGGTGGAGCCGGTGGAGCCGGTGGAGCCGGTGGAGCCGGTGGAGCCGGTGGAGCCGGTGGAGCCGGTGGAGCCGGTGGAGCCGGTGGAGCAGATGATCCGGGCCGCCCGGTGGTCCGCTCCGGCCCGGTCACCGCCGGATGCTCGGCGTCACGGCCGAGCGTGGCGCCCGGCCGGGCCGCGGCGCGCCGGGGCATACCGGTACCGGCGCGGCCGGGGCCGTGGGCATGGCCGGGGTTGTGGTGGCGCAGCAGGATGTCCGGCGGAGCACCCGGACCGGACAGCGGGAGTGCGCAAGGCGGCCGCGGGGCGGTCCGGGGTGACGTGGGGACGGCGCCGGACGGCGTGGGGACGGCGCGGTGCCGCCGGGCCGCGGCAGCCGGGCGCCCCTCTTCGCGGGTAGCCGGCTCGGGATACCGCAGGCGCCCCGCCAGCCGGCGGACGGCCGGCTCGAAGGCTGCCGCCGGCGTGCCGGGCTGCGGGCACCGGGTGTGCGGCGCACCTCCCGCCCGCGTCGGCGGTGCCTTCTTCCCCACGGTCGGCAGGGTCACCGGCGCTGCCTTCCCCGGCGCCGGTGCGACCACGGCGTCGGCATCCGCTGTCCCGGCGAGCCGGCACAGCAGGGCCTGGTCGGCACGCGCCGGCTGTCGGCGTACCTCCGGCGGCGCCGGAACCCGGCTGTCCACCGGCTGTCCCTGCTGCTCCGGCCGCTGCTGCTCCGGCCGCTTTGGCCACCGCGGCTGCTCCGGCTGGCATGGCGAGCCGTCCGCCCCACCGGTCCTCACCCCGTCCGGGTCCGCCGACGCGTGGTGCGCGGCTCCTGGGCGTGCGCCACGGGGTAACGGGAGGCGCTGCCGGGCCCGGCGTGGCGGTGCGCCGGCGGGCCGCTCCTCCCCCGTGGCGTCGTCGTTCAGGCCGACGCCGTCCAGCACCTGCTCCAGGCACGTCCCGAGCAGCGGCTGGCGGTGCAGCCGGGGCGGCTCGGCCGGCGTCCGAGCCCACGCCCAGAGCGCACACGTCCTGGCCGCCCGCCGCGCGGGGGCCGCCAGGGCCCGCGACCAGCTGTCGATCGACGGGCCGGTCGACAGCACGGTGGCGGCCCGGCGGGCCGGGCTCGACCACCACAGCCGGTCGAGTATCACCGGTCCCGGTCTGCCCGGGACCGCACCAGCCATCGGCACGCCCGTCATCGGCTGGCCCCATCGGCGCGGACCAGCTCGAGGTAGAGCAGGATCTGGCCGATCGTCATCCCGCTCACCTCCTCCGGCGTCCATCCGAATTCCCTGGCCAGCACGAAACAGGCCCGCGCCAGCGGGGTCTGGACCAGCTCGGCCAGCTCGTCGCGCGGGGTGTCGACGCCGCTGATCTGGTTGATCCGCTCGACCAGGAACCTGGCCAGGCCCGCCGGCAACCGCGTTATCTGGTCGAGCCCGAGGGCGGGCTTAACGAGGGCCTGTCTGATCATCAACGCGGCAGCCAGGCCGTCGTCGTTGTCCTCACCGGCACGGCCGATCTGCTGCAGGTCCCGTACGGTCAGTGGCCGCAGCACGACCGTCGCCTCGACATCCTCGACCTCCTCGGTCTCCTCGGCCCCACCGCCCGCCAGCAGTGCGACGGGTATCCGGACGTCGTGCGTCAGGTCCGCCCCGACCAGGAGATCCTCAGCCGTCAGCGTCATCGCGCATCCTCACCGTGTGCTCGCTACGTGCTCACCGCACGGCCATCGGAGTTCGACGGAGGCGCAGCGTGTGCTCGTCCGGACGTTCACGGAACGCACGCCGGGTGCCCGTCGAATATCCGTCGAATGGCAACCGAATGCCCATCCGCCTGCCTGCCTGTGCGTTCATCGGGTACCGTCCGGCCGTGCCCTTGTGCCGTGCCCTTGTCAGGACGCCGGGAGCGCGGGGAAGGTCACGGACACGTCCTTGCCGGCCTCGTTGTCGAGGACGCCGATCCGTGTCGCCTTGAACCGGACCTGCTCCATCACGAAACCCTCCTGCGGCAGCCGGAAACCCCACGTCTCGAACTTCACGCCGAAGACGTTCACCTTCAGCGCGTTGTCCGGGATGTGCGAGTTCCGCAGGGTGAGGTTGAGAACGAAACGCGGCTGGATGCTCGTCCTGTCCTTCTCCAGAGCACCGCGGCCCAGCAGCAGGAACAGCAGGGAACCGTTGATGTAGGCCCGGCCGATGCCGCCGCTGATGTGCACGTTTCCAGGGGAGATCGTGCTCACGTCACGCGCGCCGATCTCGTAGAACTCCTCCAGCTCCGTGCGTACGCACACCTCCACGTCGGTGACGCGGCCCACGACCGCGGAGCTGTAGGCGTCGTTGACGGCGGTGAAGTCGGCCTGTTGGGCGGGAGTGCCCTCCACCGCGATGCCGAGCGTGCCGTGGGCGCCGACGTACACCTTGTCCAGTGCCATGCGGCTCCTCCTTCCGGACGGGTTGGGAAACTCGAGGAAACGCTTTCCCGAGGAACCTCTTATTCAAGGAAAATCGTGACCTCGATGAAGTCGATGCTGAAGGTGGGCCGCAGGATCAGCGTCACCGCGACGATTCCCTTTCGCTGCTGTTCCCGGGTGGCCGTGACGTCGAGGTCATAGCTGATCAGCATCTCGCCGTCCACCATCTCGTTGAGGAAACTGGCGATGGTGGTCCGCAGCGCCGTGCGTACCCGCTCGTTGTTCAGCAGACCGATGTAGGACGTGCTCGCCGCGCGGACGCCGAACTTCGCGTAGTCGACGATCCGACGGGTGGTGATCTGTTTCCAGGCGGTGTTGCCCGACGTCGTGATGCCCTGCACGACGCGGAAACCCTGCCGCGCCTCCAGGGCGAGTATCCGGGCCTGGACGAGCTGGGTCAGCTGCGCCCGGGTGTAGCGCACCTCGAGATCGCCGACCGGCAGCGCCTTGTTCGTCAGGCTGACGTGGGGCGGGTAGCTGGCGAGCAGACCGGCAACGGCCGCCGCGGCGTACGCCCCGGGCAGCGTGACGTCCGTGCCGGCGGCGGCGTCCCCGAACGTGATGCCGGGGGCGACGAGGACGACCCGGTCACTGTCGATGTTGTGACCGCGCAGGACGTCCAGGCTGGTGCCGAGCTCGGCCCCGACCACGGCGATGCGGTCCCGCCCGAAGGCGTCGCTGCTGGCCAGCTGGCAGTGGCCGCCGAGCTCGTCGGCGAACGCCGTGCTCCGGCCCGCACCGACGATGATGTGCGCGTCCTCGTTGAGCAACAGGTCCAGGGCCGCCTTGTACTCGGTGTCGCCCGTCCCGGTGGCTTCGCCGTTGCTGCCCGGTGTGTTGCCGGTGCCGGTGCCGAAGGCGGCCGGATAGTCGGTGGGTTTCAGCGCCTTGCCGGACTGGCCACCCTTTCTCGCGTCCACCCACGCCGAGGAGCCGATATCGGTGACGAGATCGTCACCGTTGACGACGGTATACCGTTCCTCGGTACGGCCCAGGCTCAGCACGACCGTGTTCGCACCCTCCGGAGCGACCTCGTACCACGCGGTGACCACATCCTCCGCCTTGAGGGTGAATCCCTGGGCGAACGTGAGAGCACCGGTAGAACGATTGATCTTCACTTCGTTCGCCTGCGGAGTCGCCGTGTCGTCCCGCAGGACGCTCAGTGAGCGGGTGACGCCGTCGGCCGGGGTGAACAGCTGCACCCGGTTGCGGGCGCTGTTTCCCACCGGGGTGTGCTGCAGCGTCACCGAGGTGGCGCCGGTGTGCTTCTCCGGGCCGACGAAGGCCGGCGAGTCGGCGGCCACGACCTGCACGCCCAGCTCGCCGCTCCAGGTTCCCGGGCTCTTCGCCGTCAGCACGACGCCGTCACCGCCGTCAGCCGACCGGAGCGTGTGGGCCGCGGCGGCCGCGGTGGGACTGCCGTTCCCGTCGACCGCGGACACCCGCACCGCGATGATCGAGGTCGCGCCGTGCGCGGCAGCGATCTCGATGGCGCGCACGAGGGTCAGCTCGTTGCTCCGGCCGTCCACCCAGGGGTCGTAGGCGCCGAATATCTCCCGGGCCTCAAGGAAACCACCCACCGCGACGGGTTTGTTGAGCTCCCCCTTCCGCGCGGTGCCGACGACGGCGACCGTCCCGACACTCACCCGCGCGGGTACGATCAGCCCCTCCGGCCGCACATCGATGTAGGTGCCGGGCAGCACCATCTCAGCCATGCTCCGTCCTCCTTCTGGGTCGGCCGGCTTCTGGGCCAGCCGGCTTCTGGGCCAGCCGAACTGGGTCGGCCGAATGCCCTGGTCAGCCGGGTACGCGTGCGGCCCGCAGGTAGAGCACCGCCGGGTGGTCGAAGGGCGTGGTCCCAAGCGAGACCTCGAGGCGGTCCTGGGCGTCCGGCAGTGGTACGGGCGGGTTCAGCGCCAGCTGCCCCACCTGGTAGCCATCCGGCACGCCGTCGGAATCCCAGTCGCCGAGCAGCAGGTCACCGGCTTCGTCGAAGGCCGCGACGAACTCGGCCAGCGACGGGAAGACCCACACACCGTGACGCTGCGGGGACACCGGGTCCGCGACGGCCGCGAGAAACGCCGCGAGCGTCGGATACCCGGCCGGTGCGCCGGTGGCACCGTCATGGGTGCGCAGCAGCCGGACGCCACCGGTGGGTACGGGCGCCGGCAGGTAGGCGGCGATCGCCAGGTGGCCGACACCACGCCGGCCACCCCGCAGTACCAGCGCGGCAGCGCCGGTCTGATCCCAGCGGACACTGTCGCCGGTGACCGTGGCCCGCTCCTCGACCAGCGAGCCGGCCACCTCCTGGCCGGTGTCGACGGGTACCACGGCTATCAGGCTCTCGGCGTCCACGGTCGGCGCGAGCTGGTATTCGAACAGGACGTGATAGTCGGCGGTCCGTGACCAGGCCCCACGGCCCTCTGCCGGAAGGGCACCGGCGACGCCGTCCAGCTGCAGGAAACCTGCGTCCCACAGGTCCGCTCTGGCGCCGAGGAGACGGCCCTGCAGAGCCGTCATCCGCGCATCCGCCGCCTCCGGGGTGGCGCCCCAGACCTGAAACCGGACGACGCATTCAAGCTGGCCGCCGCGCAGCTCGACCGCGGGGAACGGGCCGACGGCCCCCAGACCGCGCAGGTTGCCCAGTCCGAGCGCCCGATCGCTGACCTGGAGCACGACAACCGATGGGCCGGGCGTTACGCCGACGGGCTCGGCATCAGGATCGAGATAGCCGGAGAGCACCTTGAGGAGCGCCGAGACGGCCTGGTCGGACGATGTGATCACAGTTGGGCCCGGCGGGCTCGCCGCCGCCCGGAGCGCCTCCGGCCGCACCGACGGCGCGACCCCCGACGGCACGGCTCCGGACGAGACGGCATCCGACGGCACAGCGCCTGGTGACAGGACACTCAACGGCCCGGCGCCCGGCGACGCAGGCGGCGCTTCACCCGCCGTGACCAGCGGTTTCCGGCTGCCGCCGCGGGTGAAGAGACTCACCGAAAGCCTCCGCCCGCCCGGACGACGCACTCCACTCGGGTTGCCTGCATGGAATCATGGTGCGCCGGCAGCGTCACATACCCGTCACCGCCGCGTCCGGCGCAGCGTCACCACATCCTGTCCACGAGCGCTATCGGCCGATCGGCCGATGTTCCGCGGCCGGTCACCAGTCACGATCTGCATGTGCCCTACGCATCGAGTACGTTGGCGACGCGTAACCGGACTCGCCCCCGGATCGTCCTGCTCAACGGCTTCCAGCTCGTGCTGGGAGGCGCCGCGCGGCCCGTCCCCCTCGGGGTGCAGCGGCTGCTGGCGCTGCTGGCGCTACGTCCCGACGCGGTGCCGCGCTCCAACGTCCGGGGCATCCTGTGGCCGGATGTCGGCGAGAGCGCGGCCAACGGCCGGCTGCGGACCGCGTTGTGGCGGGCCGGGCGGCTGCACGACGGCCTGGTGGAGACCTCCCCGACCTGTCTTCGACTGGCCGGGGACGTGCTCGTGGACACGCACGAGACCGTCGCGCTCGCCCACCGGCTGCTCACGCCGGCCGACGTCGACACCGGCGAGCTGATCCAGCCGGCGTTGACCGGCGAGCTGCTGCCTGGCTGGTACGACGACTGGGTGCTGTTCGAACGCGAACGGCTGGGCCAGCTGATGCTGCACGCCCTGGAGGCGCTGGCCGTCCGGCTGCTCGCCCTGGGCCGCTACGGCTCGGCCGCCGACGCGGCCTACGCGGCGATCCGGGCCGACCCGTTACGGGAGAGCGCGCAGCAGGTGCTCATCCGGGTGCACCTGGCCGAGGGCAACGTGCGCGAGGCCGTGCGCCGCTACCGCGCCTATGCCGGGCTGCTGCGGGACGAGCTCGCTCTTGCGCCCTCGGCCGCGCTGACCGAGCTGGTGTTCCCGGCGGGCGGGCAGACCTCGGCCAGGCACCGCGCCGGCGGGAACACAGCCGGCGGTGACGTTCGCTCGACGGCGAGGTGACACGACGGGTCGACAGTGCCGGGATGGTGGACAGCATCGGAATGGCAGACGGCGCCGGGATGGCGGACGGCGGCCCTCCACGGCCCGGGCTGCTGGTACTGACCGTCCGGCCCGGCCCGCGGGGCGGGCTGATCGCCCGGCTGCGCATGACCACCGACGTCTCCCGGACCGAGCTGACCGCCGTGACGACCGCGTCCCCGACCGAGGTCGTCGACCTGGTGCGGCGCTTCCTCGACCAGGTCCTGGCCGACTGGTCCGGTTGACCCGGGTGCCTGCCCGGCGCGGATACCGGGCCGGGCAGGCACCGGGCCGGACAGATACCGGGCCGGCTGGTCGGGGTACCGGGTACCGGGTACCGGGCACGACCGCGCTACCTGAGCTCCGGTCCGATGTTCGGCGGATAGCCGGCCGGGTCGTCGGCCCGGAGGACGAACGCGGCCAGTTCGACGCGGTTGGCGACGTTGAGCTTGCCGAACACGTGGGCCAGGTGGGTCTTCACGGTGCTCAGCGATATGGCGAGGGCACGCCCGACCGCCGGGTTGGACAGGCCGCGGGCAACGGCCCTGGCAACCTCGCGTTCGGCCGGGGTCAGCGCCGCCCAGCCCAGCGCCGGCCGGCGCCGTGATCCCCGCGACCTGCCGGCGGAGGCGGTCGCGGTGGGACCGTCGAGTTTCGCGCTCTCGTCGGCGGCGTCGAACACCGCCGCGGTCATCCGGGCGCGGCGGTCGGTCAGGGTCTGCTCCGCATCCCCGAAGGATCCCAGGCCGCCGTGGCGGCGCTGAACCTCGCCGGCCTCACCGGATGCGTCCAGTCGCTCACGCGCATAAGCCGCGACGGTGTCCAGCAGCTGGTACCGGCTGTCGACGGCTCGCCGGTCGGTGACAACCAGTGAATGGTCCACCAGCGTGGTCAGGGCTTCCAGCACGTCCTCGCGGGCCAGGGCACCGAATGCGCAGACCGCCTCGACCTCGGCCATGCGCGCGCCACCGGCGAACACCGCCAGGCGACGTAAGAGGATGCGCCCGAGCTCGTCAAGCAGGTCGTAGCTCCAGTCGATGCAGGCTCTGATCGTCCGGTGCCGCCTCGGCGCGAACCTGCTGCCACCCGCCAGCAGCTTCAGACGGTCGTCGACGCCGCGTGCGATCTCGGGAAGCGAAAGCACCCGGGTGCGGGCCGCGGCCAGCTCGATGGCCAGCGGCAGGCCGTCGAGCCGGGCGCAGACCTCGGCGACCAGATGCCGGTCGAGCTCCGCGCCCGGGGCCGGAGACACGGGCACGCCGCCATCCACCGCCGTGACGCAGGTGGATGGCCCGATCTCGGCGCCGGCTCTGGCCAGGAACAGCTCCACCGCGTCGGCCTGCGTCATCGGGGGGACCCGCCACGCCACCTCGGCGCCGACGCCCAATCGGACCCGGCTGGTGGCCAGCAGATGGACACCGCCGCACCTCGGGAGCAGCACCGACGCGAGCGCCTGCACCGCGTCGGCCACGCGGTCGCAGTCGTCCAGGACCACGAGCAACCGACGTTCGCCGAGTTGGTCGGCGACCCGTTCCAGCGGCGCTACGTCGAAACGATCCGGCATACCCAACGCAGCTATCAGCACTGACGGTAACAAACTGGCGTCAGTCAGGTCACCGCAGGATAACCAGAACAGCCCGGCCGGGAACACCTCACCACGGCACTCTGCCAGCCGCGCCATCACCTGATCGGCCAGGCGGGTCTTGCCACAGCCACCCGGACCGGTGGCCGTGACCAGCCGCTCCCGCATGACGAGGCCCGCGAGCGCGACAATGTCGGACTGCCGTCCGACGAAGTCGGTGAGCGGCACCGGCGCACCCCCCGATCCTGATCGACCGGGCGGGCACCCGCTGTCATCACGGCCGCCGCACCGGCCGCACCATCCCCCGATGCTTCCAATGGCTCACTCATGGTCCAACATGCGCCGGATCTCGCCTGTCACCTATCGGACTCTCCCGAAGACCGGAGAACCGCGGCGCCCGGAACTGCGACCTGGAGCAGAAAGATGCTCAACTTCCGCGGCGGCAGGTACCGCATCAGCCGCCGGTGCCATCCTCTGTCACCAGTGCGACGAGGGGCTGCCGGGGCGATACGGTGACTTCCACGAACTACGGTGACTTCCACGAACATCGGCGACTTCCACGAACATCGCCGTTTCCATTTCGTCGGCACCCCGGCCTGGATCGCCCCCGAGCAGGCGACCGGCGACGAGATCACCGCGGCCACCGACGTCTTCGCCTGGGCCGGGATCGTCGTCTTCGCGGCCACCGGCCAGCCGCCCTTCGGCACCGGCCGGCCCGAGGCCGTTCTCAGCCGCATCCTGTCCGGCGGCCCGGCGGCCGACTACGACCAGCTCGCCGGGCCGCTGCGGGAGCTGGTCCGCGCCGCCCTCGCCCGCGATCCCCGGCAGCGGCCGTCCGCCCGGGCGCTGCGGGACGACCTTGCTGGTACCAGCCCTGCCGGTACCAGCCCTGCTGTCAGCGTTCCCGCTGTCAACGGGAGCGCTGACAGCGACCGGGCAGCTGACGGCACGCAGGCGGCACCCGCCGAATCCGCCACCGCGCCGCCCCCCACCGTCACCATCCCGGTGCGGCCCACAGCCGTGGCGGTGGAACCACCGTTGCCGGCCACCGTCCACGACCAGCCCGTCATCCCCGCACGGCCCGCACGCTGGGCGCGGCCGGCCGTACTCGGCGCCGCCGTGGTTGTCGTGGCCGGGGCGACGATCGCCGGGATCCTCGCCGCCCAGGGGGCGGGGACGACGCCGGCGGTTCCGGCTCCGGAGCGGGAACGGCGGTGGCGGATGCCTCCTACCAGGCAGACGGCCCGTGGCGGGCCGTCGTCCGCAGCACCCTCCCGGTCCCGACCGACACCTGCGAGATCGTCCTGACCTCCGCCGACACCGGCGAGAGCGTCCTCCACCAGGGAGGGCTGTCCGGAACGTGGTCGTTCCAGATCTCCCACCCGGGAAACTTCCAGTGGCAGGTGAGCGACCCCGGCTGCCTGGTCGAGCCGCAGGCCGGAGCCGGAGCCGTGACGCTGCCCTTCACCCACCAGGCCAACACCGGCGACACCGACGCGTTCACCGCTGAGGGCCGCGTCGCCGTGAAGATCCTGGACTTCAACGGCGCCGAGGAATGCGGATTCATCCTCCGCGACGCCACCACCGGCGAGGACCTGGACCACGGCACCGTCCAGCCCACCAGCGCCAACACGTCGCTGCTGCTGGACCCGGCCGGCCGCTCACAGCTCTATCTGATCGACACCAGCGGCCGGTACTGCGGCATACAGGTGTCGTCCGCCGCCACCTGACCGGGACTCGGCCGTCGAGGCCGCGGCGTCAGGCTCCGGGGCCGGCCGGCTGCCCGCCCAGGCCACCGGAGACAGTGCCCGACGCGCGCGTGAGCGCGTCCGCCGCCTGCGACAGCGCGCTGTAGGAGAGGCCCGCGGCGGCGCCGTAGATGTCCTGGGGGCTGCTCGTCCCGGCACCGCCGGCGCCCGGCCCGGCGGCAGCGCCCGGCCCGGCGCCGAAACCGGTCGGGCCGGTGTCCGCGACGGTCCCCGCCGTAGGGCCGACGGACCTGGCCGCGACCGAGACGGCGTTCGAGGCGCCGGAGAGGGCACCGATGGACAGGCCCACGGCGGCCTGGAAGAGCTGGGTGACGCTCGTGTCGACACTGGTCGCGCCGCCGGCGTCGGCGCTGGTGCCGGCGCTGGTGCCGGCGCTGGTGTCGGCGCTGGTCCGGGTATCGGCGGAGAAGGAGATGGACGCGCTGGCCGGAGCCGCACCGAGGAGCGTGGCAAGCGCTCCGGTAGCGGTGAGGACGCCGGCGCGGCGCAGGGCTCTGGCGTTCATGCTTGCCCCCAGCAGGTATCCGTAGTGTCGATCTATCTCCTGCAAGGTAGCCCTCGGGCAGGGGCCGAAGGGCCCGCCGGCCAGCACTGTGGTAGTGATCTCCACCGTCCCGGCGCGGACATCGCCTGCGGATGTCGGGAAGTCGTTTTGTGTTCTTATGCCTACTGTGAGAATAAATATTCGATTAGGTGAGGTTTACCTGTTCTTCTGGTACCTTCCCTTGAGTCCTTCTGACGAACAGTGACCGTACGGCGATGGCGGAGGCGGCAGACGTGTGGGCGGATCTCGTTCCGAACCTGCTCATCGGGTTACGCGAGGGTTTCGAGGCAAGCCTGATTGTTTCGGTTCTGGTCGCCACGCTCGTGCGTGCCGACCAGCGTGCCCGCCTCCCCCAGGTCTGGACGGGAGTGCTCGCCGCCGTCGCCCTCTCGGCGAGCTTCGGCGCGGTCCTCACCTTCGCCGCCGCCTCGATGTCGACCGCGGCCCAGGAGACGTTCAGCGGTGTGCTGAGCCTGATCGCGGTCGGTTTCGTCACCGTGATGGTCTTCTGGATGCGGCGGTCGGCACGGACGCTGTCCGGTGAGATCAGCGGCCGGGTCACCGTCGCGCTGGCGCTCGGCCCTGGCATGCTGGTCCTCACCGCGTTCCTGGCGGTCGCCCGGGAGGGCCTGGAGACCTCCCTGTTCGTCTGGACGACCACCCGGGGCGCGGACGAGTCGGCCGGCCCGCTCGTCGGGGCCGTCGCCGGGATCGCGCTGGCCGCCGCCGCGTGCTTCGCCATCTACCGGCAGACGCTGCGGATCAACCTGACGAGGTTCTTCACGATCACCGGCATCGGGCTGGTCGTGATCGCGGCCGGCGTCACCGGGTACGGGCTGGCCGACCTCCAGGAAAGCGCTCTCCTGCCGGGCGGGGCGGCCACGGCGTTCGACCTGAGCGCCACCATCGACCCGAGCTCCTGGTACGCCAGGCTCACCGAGGGCATCCTCAACATCACCCCGCGGATGACCGTGCTGCAGGTCGTCGGCTACCTCGCCTACCTGGTGCCGGTGCTGCTGCTCTTCCTGCGGGGCGCCGGCGCCACCGCCCCGGCCACCGCCCCGGCCGCCGCCACCACGCCGACCGGCACCGCCGAAGCGACCGGCACCGAACCGACCAGCGCCGCGGCGCCGGCTGGCTCCCTCG
>NZ_CAKKTM010000259.1 GCF_920888515.1 Protofrankia sp. CiP1_Cm_nod1
GGTCCTTCCTGGCCGGGGCGCTGGCCGCCGGGGCCGCGGTGGGCGCCGGCGGCACCGCGCTCGCGACGACCACCGGCGACGACCAGAACACCACCCGTGACGGGGATCCGGGCCGGACGGTCGCCTTCCACGGGACCCACCAGGCCGGCATCCTCACCCCGGCGCCGGCGGCGGCGACGTTCGCCTCCTTCGACGTGATCGCCACAGACCACGCCGGGCTGACCGAGCTGTTCAGGGCAATCACCGAACGTGCACGCTTCTTGACCTCCGGTGGCGAGCCGGTCGATCTCGGGACGACCGCCCCGCCGTCCGACAGCGGCATCCTCGGGCCGGTGGTGCCGCCGGACGCGCTGACCGTCACCGTCGGGGTGGGCGCCTCCCTCTTCGACGACCGGTTCGGCCTGGCCGGCCGCAGGCCGCGGCGGCTCACCCCGATGCGCACCTTCCCCAACGACGCGCTGGACCCGGCGCACTGCCACGGCGACCTCAGCCTGCAGCTGTGCGCGCACAGCCGCGACACGGTCCTGCACGCGCTGCGGGACATCGCCCGGCACACCCGCGGCGGCATGCAGCTGCGCTGGCGCGTCGACGGCTTCCAGAACCCGCCCCGGCCGTCGGGAGCCCAGCGCAACATGCTCGGCTTCAAGGACGGCACCGCCAACCCGGACGTCACCTCCGCCGCCGAGATGGACCGGCTGGTCTGGGTGCACGGCGGCGACGGGCCCGCCTCGGCCGAGCCCGCCTGGACCGAGGGCGGCTCCTACCAGGTCATCCGTATCATCCGCATGCTGGTGGAGTTCTGGGACCGGGTCTCGCTCAACGAGCAGGAGATGATGATCGGCCGGCGCCGGGACACCGGGGCCCCGCTGGACGGCGCCGCGGAGGCCGACATCCCGGACTACACCCGCGACCCCGACGGCGGCATCATCCCGCTCGACGCGCACATCCGGCTGTCCAACCCGCGCACGCCGGACACGGACAGCTCCCGCATCCTGCGCCGCGGCTACAACTACGACCGGGGCATCGACGCCAACGGCAACCTGGACATGGGCCTGCTCTTCTGCTGCTACCAGCAGGACATCGCCCGGCAGTTCGAGGTGACCCAGACCCGGCTCATCGACGAGCCGCTGGTCGACTACATCAGCCCCACCGGCGGCGGCTACTTCTTCGTCCTGCCGGGCGTCCGCGACTCCACCGACCACCTCGGCCGCACCCTGCTGGCCTGACGGCCGCGGCGATTGGCCGCGTGGTGACCACGGCAACCGAGGTGACCTGGCATGGTCCCGGGGCGGATATGCTCCAGGGGAGCCGCATCCTGCCCACCCGGCCCGCGGCCGCCACGGCTCGCCGTCCCACCCACATGTCCGTTCTGGTCCGGACCCGGGCCGGGTCCGGCGAGTCCGGGCGCGGATCATTCCGCACCCAGGCCTCACTACGATTCGGCTCATGGAGACGTTGTCGTTGGCAGACGGGGCCGTCCTTCGCCCGGCCCGGCCGGGTGATGCCGGGGGCATCCTCGACTGTGTCAGAGGGCTGGCCCGCTACGAGCGGGAGCCCGACGCGGTGCGGACGACAGCCGACGACCTGCACGTGGCGCTGTTCGGCCCGGCGCCGGCGGTGTCCGCCCATGTCGTCGAACGGGACGGTGAGATCGTCGGCATCGCGGTCTGGTTCCTGAACTACTCCACCTGGACCGGTCGGCACGGCATCTACCTGGAGGACCTGTTCGTCCGCGAGGACCAGCGCGGCCAGGGCTACGGCCGCGCGCTGGTGGCCACGCTGGCCCGGCACTGCGTCGAACGGGGGTACGCCCGGCTCAACTGGGCGGTGCTCGACTGGAACACGCCCGCCCTCGACTTCTACGGCTCCCTCGGCGCCCGCCCCCAGCCGGAGTGGGTCGGCCACGTCCTCACCGGCGACCGGCTCACCGCACTCGGCACACCCTGACCACCAGCGCCACCCGGCGGCCACTGCGAACAGCCACCGCGAACAGCCACCATGCCCAGGTCACGGTCGGCAGTCCCGGGAGAACACCACCCTGCCCAGACATGAAGAGCCGCTAAAGCTTATGTCTGGGGACTGTGTCCAATGGTCGGAGCTGACGCACCGGCTGCTTGATGCCGCCAGGTCACAAATTGGCCACAAAAAACACCGGAATGAAGCTCGGCAAGCTCCGGCGACCAGGAGGACCACAAAAAATCTGAACGGTGGATCAGAGCTCAGCAACCTCCGCTGCGACTCGAGCCCCCGCCGTACGAGCCGGAACCGCCGGAACCGCCGGAACCATATCCTCTCGAGCTGCGGCCAGCAGAACGGGGGCCGTTCGTGTCCTGGTTTTCCGAGCTGTAGCCGCTCGGCCGAGATGTCCTCGGAGTCTCGGTCCTCGAGGAGCCACTGCCATCGGAGCTTCTGCCACCCGCCCTGAACCGCTTCCAGAGTTTCACTGACGACGTCCTCTCCAGGAGAGCTCCAGCGATCAGGCGCAGCATATATCGGCGTTGACGGCCAAGCTATATCCGCGCGCCGTCCAGTCGACGACAATCCCGCTCCGTCAACCCGGATTCCTGGATTATAAATGCCCACAAAAGGGACAAATAGTACTACTGACAGCCAGCCGGTCGGCTGTCGCCGTCCGGCCGGTGCGCTCCCCGCGGGCCGTGGCCGCGGATATCGTCGGATACCCGATACATCTCGCCCGCACGACGACCCACGGTGTATGCATACCCACGTTCCGCGTCCGACAGACTGGGGGTTGGGCGATGCGGCAGGACACACCCTCTCCGGCCGGGGAGGACGGCGCGGGCGCGGTGGATTTCTTCGTCTCCCACGTCTCCGCGGACCGCGAATGGGCAGAGTGGATCGCCTGGCAGCTCGAGGCCGTCGGGTACCGCGTGCTGGTGCAGCCGTGGGATTTTGTCCCCGGATCCAACCTCATCGCCGAGAAGCATCGGGCCACCCAGCTTTCAGCCCGCACGATTTCGGTGCTCTCCGCCGCCTATCTGGCCTCGGAGCACGTTGCCCCTGAATGGCAGGCCGCATTGGACGCGGACCCGAGCGGCCGGCAACGCAGACTGCTGATGCTACGGGTGGAGGACTGCAAACCGCCGGGCCTGTTGGCCCAGCGGGTCGTCGTGGACCTGTTCGCGACGGATGCCACGCTCGCCACCCAACGGCTGCTGGCCGCTGTCCGCGACGAGCGGGGAAAACCGACAGCCACGCCCGCCTTCCCGGGCCGGCCCGAGCCAGGATTTCCCGGCCGGCTGCCGGTCGTCTGGAACATTCCCGTCCGGCTGCGGTTCTTCACCGGCCGCGACGCTCTGCTCGAGCAGATAGCCGAGCAGCTGGCCGGCACCGGCCGGGTCGCGGTCACCGGCCCCGTGGGCTCCCGGGCGGCGGGCGCGGCGGCGCTGTACGGCCTGGGCGGAGTCGGGAAGACCCAGCTGGCAGTCGAGTACGCCCACCGGTACGCGGACGTCTACCGGTGGGCGTGGTGGATCGACGCGGAACAGCCCGTTCTGGTGAGCGGGCAGCTGGCCGCGCTGGCGCCGCGGCTTGAGCTGCCGGTGAGCGGGCGGGCCGCCGAGGACGCGGCTGCGGTGCTGGACCGGTTGAGCGTCACCGGCGACTGGCTGCTGATCTTCGATAACGCCCAGTCCGCCGAAGAGGTGCGCGAGTGGCTGCCGGACACCGCCCGGGGCGGGCATGTGCTGGTCACCTCACGCAGCCCGGTATGGACGCCGCTGGCGACCCGGATTCCGGTCGACGTGCTCAGCCGTTCCGAGACGACCGCCCTGCTCCGTCAGCTGGTACCCGACATCGACGGGCCCACCGCCCACGAGCTGGCCAACCTGCTGGGGGATCTGCCGCTGGCGGTAGGGCAGGCCGCCGCCTACCTGGAGAAGAGCGGGGAAACCCCGGCCGGTTATCTGGCCACGTTTCGCGCCCGGCGGCACCGGCTGTTGGCGGAAGGGCAGGATCTGGTCTATGGCGGCAGTGTCGACGCAGCCTGGTCGCTGTCGCTTCAGCGGCTGGCCACCGAGAGCCCGGCGGCGGTGAGGCTCCTCGGGCTCGCGGCGTTCCTCGGCCCGGAGCCGATCCCGCTGACGCTGCTCACCCAGCCGGTCGGCCGCAGGTGGCAGCGGCAGTCCGGTCTCGCCGGCCGACAGGTGCCACAGGCAGTGACCGCGCTGCTGGGCTACTCCCTGGTCACCCGTGACGGTGACGCCATCCGCGTACACCGCCTGGTCCAGGAGGTCACCCGCACCCGCCTGACGCGGGACCGGCGGCGGTACGCGGCAGCAGCCCGCCGCCTGCTGGTCGCCGCAGCCCCTCCCGGCACCGAGGATCCCGACAGCTGGCCCGTGTGGGCCGTGCTGGCGCCGCATGCGCTGACCGCACCCGCCCTGTATCCGGAGGATCCGGCTGAGGACATCGGTCCGGAGGCACGCAGACTGCTGCTGGAGACCGGCTGGTACCTGCGGGTGCGGGGGGACCCGCACGCGGCCCACAGCCACCATCAGCAAGTCCACCGGAGCTGGGCCCGCCATCTCGGCCTCGACCATCCCGACACCCTGTCCGCGGCGAACAACCTCGCCGAGGATCTGCGCGTACTGGGCGACGTGGCCGCGGCACGAAGCCTGGACGAGGACACCCTGCGCCGCCGCCGCCAGCTGTCCGGCGACAACCACCCCGACACCCTGGCCTCGGCGAACAACCTCGCCATCGATCTACGCCTGCTGGGCGACGTGGCCGCGGCACGCAACCTGGACGAGGACACCCTGCGCCGCCGCCAGCTGTCCGGCCGTGACCACCCCGACACGCTGCGCTCGGCAAGCAACCTCGCCATCGAGCTACGCCTGCTGGGCGAGGTGGCCGCGGCACGGGACCTGGACGAGGACACCCTGCGCCGCCGCCGCCAGCTGTTCGGCGACAGCCACCCCGACACCCTGGCCTCGGCGAACAACCTCGCCGAGGATCTGCGCGTACTGGGCGAGGCAGCCGCGGCACGGGACCTGGACGAGGACACCCTGCGCCGCCACCGCCAGCTGTCCGGCGACAACCACCCCGACACCCTGGCCTCGGCGAACAACCTCGCCGAGGATCTGCGCCTGCTGGGCGACGTGGCCGCGGCACGGGACCTGGACGAGGACACCCTGCGCCGCCACCGCCAGCTGTTCGGCGACGACCACCCGGCCACCCTGCGCTCGATGAGCAACCTCGCAGCCGACCTGTGGGAGCTCGGCGACACAGCCGGGGCGGAACAGCTGCGGACGCAGCTCCACAAGCGGCACACCCTGCCCGGCAGACAGCCTGCGCTGTGACGGGCCAGAGCCGCACCAGGGTCAGCCGGTGAGGCGCACGGGCAGCTCGGTCATGCCGCGCACCACGAGATTGGGCCGGTAGACGGGAGGATCGGCGAGCAGTTCGATCGTCGCTGCCCGACCCGCCAGCGCCCGCAGCGCGACCTCCATTTCCAGCCGGACGAGTGGCGCGCCGATGCAGTAGTGCAGGCCGATGCCGAACGACATGTGCCGGTTCACGCTGTTGCGGCCCGTGTAACGGGTCAGGTCCAGCCGATCCGGTTCGTCGAAGGCATCCGTGTCCCTGTTCGCCGACCCGAACATCACCATGACACTGTCACCGGGCGCGAAGGTGTGCCCGGACAGTTCGATCTCCCGTGTCGCGACCCGGGTGGTCAGCTGTGACGGGGCGTCGTAGCGCAACAGTTCGTCCACCGCGGGTGCGGCGAGGTCGGGGGTGCCGCGCAGCAACGCGAACTGGTCCGGGTTGCGCAGCAGGGCGAGCACCCCGTTGCCCACCAGGTTCACCGTCGTCTCGTGACCGGCCACGACCAGCACCACCAACGTGGCGAGCATCTCGTGGGCGGTGAGCCGGTCACCGGCCGCCTCGACCGCGGCGAGAGCGCTGATCAGATCGTCCTGTGGCTGGGCCCGGCGCCGCGCGATCAGAGCGCCGAAGAACTCGATGAACTCCCGGGCCGCGTCGGTGCGGGCGGCGACCTCCTCCGGCGTGAGCAGCACGTCCGGATCCAGGCCACGGGCGATCCCCGCGGACATCCGCCGGACGGCCGGGTGGTCTTCGGTGGGAACCCCGAGCAGCTCGCAGATCATGGTCAGTGGCAGGGGGTAGGCCAGCGCCTCGATCAGGTCGACCTCACCGGCGGCCACCGCCTGGTCGATCAGCTCGTCGACGACCTGCTCCACGCGGGGTCGCAGGCGCTCGATCGTGCGGAGCGTGAACGCCTTGCTGACCAGCCCACGCAGCCGGGTGTGGTCCGGCGGCTCCATCCACAGGAACGACGCGGGCAGGTCCAGGATGTCACTGCCCGGATGCAGCAGCTCGGGCTCCTCCGCATGGCTCCACACCGGGTTCTGCAGGACGGCGTTGCAGTCGGCGTACCGCGGGACCAGGCGCAGGCCGAGCGGTCCCGGTGGGAACGGGCCGGCCGCGCGCAGTATCTCGTAGCTCGGGTACGGGTCATGCCGCCACTCGGGGGCGAAGGCGTCGAGCACCGCCTGCCCAACGGCGGAATCCCCGGCCGCGGGCTCCCTGGCCACAGGTACTCCGACCACGGGCTTCCCGCCGGTGGGGGTGGCCCCGGTGACGTCACGCGTGATAGTCGGCCCAGCGCTGGGATCCACGTTCGGCTCCTCCCGGAAGATGACGGCCCGTGCGCCACGCCCCGGTCGCCAGAAATTCCGGGGCACGGGGTTTCCCCGCGTCCGCATCGAAACCTTCCCGAATTCCATCGGAACCTGTCGTCCGGGTAGTGAACAGACCATAAACCATCCGCCAAGAACACTGGAAGAAACCGGCGGAAAAGTGTTCCGTATCGGCCGATCGTGATTTCCGATTTTCCGATGGGCCGGCCGGTGCCGGGTACCGGCCGTACCGCCGGCGGCCGTCAGGATCCGGTGCTACAGCGGATGTGCCCCCATGCCTGCCCGTCCCTCGCAGCCGTAGGTCACAACCGCTGTTATCACAACGCTTTCTACCTACGGCCTGCACGCTTGTAGGTGGATTTCGTCGTCATGGCAGCGGTTTTCACCTACGGCCGACGGGTGTCGGGTGTCGGGTGTCGGTGAACGCGGCACAGACCCGGAGCGCGGGGCCAGGAGTGTCAGGAGCCGGCGATCTCGAGGACGAGTTTGCCGGTGTTGCCGCCGGAGAAGAGCAGGAGCAGCGCCTCCGGGAAACGTCCGATCCCGCCGGGGAGGATGTCCTCACGCGCCCGCAGCGAACCGTCCGCCAGCCAGGTGGCCAGCTCCGCCGTTGCCGCCGGATAGCGGTCGGCGTAGTCGGAGACGAGCATCCCCGTCATGGACGCGCGCTGGATCAGCAGCCACCGGTAGTTGCGCGGCCCGCTGACCTGTGTGGTCGCGTTGTACTGCGAGATGGCGCCGCAGATGACCACCCGCGCGCCGCGGGCGAGGTGGGTGAGGACGGCGTCGAGGATGTCGCCGCCGACGTTGTCGAAGTAGATGTCGACGCCGTCCGGCGCGTGCGTGCGCAGCGCGTTCTCGACATCCTGCTCCTTGTAGTCGATGGCCGCGTCGAAACCGAGCTCGTCGACCAGCCAGCCGCACTTGCGCGCGCCACCGGCGATACCGATGACACGGCATCCCAGCCGTCTGGCGATCTGGCCCACCACGCTGCCGACGGCGCCGGCGGCCCCCGAGACCACCACGGTGTCGCCCGGCCGGGGACGCCCGACGTCGAGCAGCCCGAAGTAGGCGGTCAGGCCCGGCATCCCGAGCGCGCCGAGGTAGGTCGGCAGCGGCGCCCGGCCGGGGTCGACCGTGGCAACGCCCCGGCCGTCGCAGAGCGCGTACTCCTGGACCCCGAACGGCCCGGTGACATGGTCGCCCACGGCGAACCCGGGATGGTTGGAGGCGACGACGCGGCCGGCCGCATAGGCGCGCATGACCTCCCCCAGCGGCACCGGCGGGACATAGGAGCGCGCCTGGTTCATCCAGCCCCGCATGGCCGGGTCGAGGGAGAGATAGCTGATCTCGACGAGGAACTCACCCTCGCCGGGGGCGGGGACCGCTGTCTCGACCTGCTCCCAGTCTCCGGGGGCGGGCAGGCCCACCGGACGGGCCGCGAGACGGATCTGCCGGTTGACGGCCTTCAAGGTCCACCCTCCACGGGACGACGGCGCTCGGTACGGCAGCCTCGGTAGGGGCAGCCCTGGTACGGCGGATGCCGGATGCCGGATGCCGGATGCCGGGCAGCCACCGCCGACGGTAGCGCGGCTACGGCCCGGCGGGGGGCCGCTCGGCGAGGTAGCCGTTGCGTTCCAGGAAGGCCAGCAGTGCGTCGGCCGCGTCGGCGGCGTCCACGGGGCCGACGATGGTGGGCGGTTCGTGCGCGGCCAGCACACCGGTCAGCTCCATCAGACGCTGCCGGGGGGTGCCCGACGGCGGCGGGACGACCCTGGTCCGCGGCCGGAACGGACCCGCCGAACGGACCGTGACGGCAGCCGCCAGGTCGCCGTCGGCGGCCGCGGCGACGGCTGCCGCGTCCAGCACGGGTATCCCGGCGCGCTGTGCCGCCA
>NZ_CAKKTM010000260.1 GCF_920888515.1 Protofrankia sp. CiP1_Cm_nod1
GGCTGGGCCCGCCCGCCGACCGCGGCCGCCAGCAGCAGCGCACCCGGGCCGACCGGCGCCGGATCGGCGAACGGAGGCGACCCCGCCCCGAGCCGGGCGGCCGTGTCACGGATCAGCTCCCGCAACGCCGTCACAGTGCCCGCGGTGGGACGGCCGAGCGCGCCGGCTTCCCGCAACGGACCGACCGGCGGTGGCGCCGGCCGTCCCGTGGCGTCACCCGCCGGCCGGCCTGCGGTGTCAGCGGCCCAGGCGAGCACCCGGCACGCGGTCGTCTCCGCGTTCATCCGGTGGTCTCCCAGTAGGGGGTGAGCACCATGCTCTCGCCACCATCCCGCGTCCTTCTTGCACTCCTTGTACCTCTTGTATCTCCTGCGCTTGTTGTAGGTGCGCTTGTCGTACTTCCGTCGTCGGCGGTATCGGCGGTATCGGCGGCCTCCGCGTGGTAGAAGCGCAGCACCCGATCCCGCGGGTCGTCCCGGTCGATGTTGACCAGGCCGGCGACCTGCCAGAGCCGGCGGAACGTGGTCGTGTGCAGCTCGACGTCCACCGACGACAACCCGATCTCGCCGGTGGCCGGGAACAGGTGGGTGTGGTACCAGCCGACGAGCCTTTCGTCCCGGCCGCGGCCGGCCAGCTGCTCGTTGATCCGCAGGAAGCTCTCGCCGGTGAAGGTGAAATGCAACAGGGACGCACCGGTCCGCTCCGCCGCGATCGCCGCCGTGATCTTCACGAGGTGGCTGCCGGGACGGTCCGCGTCACGGTAGACGTGACCGGCGAGAAAACCGCCTTCCTCCACCTCGGCCGAGAACTCCGTCCGGCGTTTCAGGGCGTCGGCGACGTCACGGTCGATCACCACCGTGACTCCCGGCGCAGCCGTGGCCGTAAGCATGGCACCAGCACGGACGCCGGCACCGGCGTCTGCGTCTGCGCCTGCGTCGGTATCGGCGTCACGGTCAGCCACGGGCAGCACGACATCCACGTCAGGTATTTCAGCGGGTATTTCGGCGTCGGGTATCTCGGCGTCCGCGCCGGACATCTCGGCGCCGGATATCTTGACGTCGGCACCGGGTGTCCTGGCCACGTCGGCGACGAGATCGGCGAGAGTCGCGGCCGGGGGGCCGGGCTCGTGGATCTCCTCCAGATGGAAGGCCCGGGGACGGCGGGAACCCACCGTCACCTCAACCCGGCCCTCCACCTGCGGGGCGGGCCGGACCAGGGCCACCCGGTCGAAACCGGGGCCGCGGATACCGAACCCCCAGTGCTTCTCCGCCGGGATCTGCTCGGCGAGCAGCCGCTGCAACGGCCGGGCGATGATCTCCCGGACCGAGTGCGGATGCTGGTAGAGCAGCCGACCGTCCCGGACGATGCGCACCCGCACGTAGCCGTGACTCGACCGGAGATTGACCACCGAGGGGCTGCCGGCCAGCTCGGAACGGTCCGCGACCGGCAGGAACAGCAGCTCGAAGCGGCTGCCGACCAGAGCCTCACCCAGCACCCGCTCGAAGACGGTCTGCAACAACGGGACGAGCGGTACCCGACCGACCCGGACGTAGTCGTCGGTCCGGTACAGCTCGACCTCGGTGCTCCCGGCGCTCATCGTCCGTCAGCCCCGGCCCCAGCCCCGGCCTGCGGGTCGTCACCGTTTGCCTCGACGCTTTCGACGACGTTGCGGTAGGTCGCGCGCTGCCGCGGCGTCTGGGACAGGACCCGCCCGCCGATCTCGGCTATCCGACCCTGGTTCGTGACGACCCATTCGGCGGCCGCCCGGTCGTAGTAGTTGCCGCGGACCTCGGGCCGGCCGAAGGCGTCCAGCCGGCCGCTGTCCTCCAGCAGGCTGTAGTTACGGAACGCGGCCATGTCCACCAGGATCTGGCAGAGCTCACCGAAGTCCAGGGACGGCCGGTAGGACTCGGCCAGCGCCCCGAGGCACACCAGCCCCTGCTGGGCCTCGTGTTCCCGGGCCTGGTCGCAGTCGTAGTTCGGGAACACGTTCGGATGAAAGACCGGCGTCAGCCAGAACACCAGCGGCGGGGTTTCCGGGAACTCCGCGCCGAGCTGTATCAGAACGACATGCCGATCGACGGTGATCGGATCGTCACCAGGTGCCGCGCCGGGCCCGAAACTCGGCTGGACGAACTCCAGCTCGTACTCGGTGGGCAGCAGGCTGGAGTTCGCCCGCACCTGGAACCCCGGATGCGCCCGCGCATAGGCGACGATCTGGTTGCGGACGCGGTGCAGCGCCTCCTGCCTGTCCTTCGGGTTGAGCGCCCCGGCCCGGGCCTCGACGCCGATCTGCATCCGGGAGCTGTCGCGGATACCCGCGTCGTGCAGCGTGTCGTCGGCGTTGAGCCGCTCCCTCGACCCGTCGGGCGCCACCTTGTCGACGACGACGGAGCGGGTCGCGTCGGTGAAGGCGGGCGGATACTCGTCCATCACCGAGGTGGCCACATCGCTGACGGTCTGTTGGGCGGGGGTGTCACGCAGCCGGAACTGCCGGCCGTCCGGCCCGCCCACGTACAGCGTCCGGAGCACGTAGTCGGGCGCGCCGGGCGAGACGACCGTCCACCACAGGTCGGTCCCGTCGAGCCGTTCCCGCACCGCCTCGGTGTCGATGCTGCCGACGCGGTAGGAGATGGCGTGCCGCGTGGACCAGAACTCGTGCGGCCGCAGGCCGAGACCGGTCAGGATCTCCCGGGCGTGCCGGCGCTCGGTCTCCGAACCCGCCTGCACGATCACATGACAACTCTGCGCCGGCCCCTCCTCGACCGCCGGCTCTTCCTCCGCCATCGGCCCTTCCTCCGCCGCCGGCCCTTCCGCAGCTCCCGCCTCTTCATCGGCCCCCGTCGACCGGGCCGCGCTCTCGGTGCTCCCTGCGCTCCCGGTGCTCCCGGCGGGCGGCTCCGAGACCGCACCGTTCAGCTCACCGGCGCCGACATGCTGCTGACTGCCCAGATAGGCCACGTCGAGCCGCCGGAACACGGGATTGCCGGGGAAACGGCGCCTGGCCGTGCGCAGCAGCCTCCGGTAGGGCGTGCCCTCGACGGTCCCGGCGCTGAGCTCGACGAAGATCTGGCTCCACCACTGCTCCGGGTTACCGCCCAGGAGCACCGGACGGTACGCGAGCGGAAAATCGATCTGGCTGAGGACGATGGAGGCAGCGCCCTCCGTCGTATAGACCGCCGCGAGCTCGTCCCGGAAGTCGTCCCGGTCATCCCGGCTCAGACGGATGTCAGGATCGTCACCCGCCACCATGCCGACATCACCGCCCGCAACCGGTGCCACCGGATCCCTCCCCCCGCCTCCGCAGCGCCGGCATCACTACAGGTTGCCCCGGTTACGCCGTAACGTAAGCGTAGCCTCCACCACAGCCACGACAACGCCCCCACTCCGGGAAGCACCCCCAACCCGCCACCCACAGCACCGCCCAACACCCGGCAACGACACGACACCGCCGCGTCCGGATGCGCACTTGTAAAGGTGAACCGGGGCAGGCTGCCTCCCGGATGTCTGTTGACGGGTGGACGCGTCCTCGTCAGAGCTCCGCCGGATCATCCCAGTTGGCGCTGAGATCCCGCACGACGCGCTGGAAGTGTTCGGTGTCCTGGTCCTGCTGGGCATGCACGACCGCGGTGGCCTCGGCGATCGCCCGCAGGACCTCCGGCGTGGCCTGGTTTGCCGCGAACCGGAGCAAGTGGAGCAGGAATACTCGCAGACTACTTGATTCGATCCGCGGTATCGACTGGCCGGAAATTTCACTGATAGTGGTCAGCCATTCCCAGCGACTGACCGGATCGCTGGTGAAGCCCATCCGCTCCAGCGTGTCAACAAGATCGAACCGTTCTCGCTGGGGAATACGTCCGCGACGGCCCGGCTGCGCGGCCGGGCCGGTGGGCAGCGATTCCTCTCCATTCTGGCCGCCACCCCTGGATCGCCCGCCCTCCTTAAGCGGCAGGAACGAAACAGCCTGCACATCTTGATCTTTTTGCAGGCCCGCGACCTGTGAAGACGCTCCCGTGAATGCTTTTGTTAGTTCATCACGACCCCTAAGATCACCGACGCCGACATGCTGCTGACTGTCCAGATAGGTTGCGACGAGCCGCTGGAACACAGCGTTACCCGGATAGCGTCGGATGGCCGCGCGCAGCAGCCTCCGGTAGGGCGCCTCGATGATCCCGGCATCGAATTCGAAGAAGATCTGGCCCCACCACTGTTCCGAGGTGCTGCCCTCCCGGCCCGGGAGGCGTACCCGTGGAAATCCGATCTCATCCAGGACGATCGCCGCGGCGCCCCCTGTCGAGAAAACCGTGGCAATCTCGGTCAGGAAATCGTACCGATCACGCTGGCTCAGACGGATGTCGGGGCCGTCGGCCGGTGCTCTGGGTGCGTCACCGTACGCAGTCGGTGCCACTGGAAGCGCTCCCCCTCGGTGGTTGTCTGAACGGTCAGGATCTCCCCGGGGGCGATTCCGAGGTCGTGCAGGCGCAGGGCGGGATCGGCGTCGCGGAGCCGTTCGCTGCGCCGGAGCCGTACGGCCCGTCCGCAGCGCCGGCACCGCGGCGGCTGTCCTGGTTGTGCCGGTTGGTGTGGTTGTGCCGGTTGGTGTGGTTGTGCCGTGAGGTGAGCGTGGTTCTCGCCACAGTGATGGCAGCGTCCCGGGAGGGGGAAGGCCGCCCAGGCCAGTGGTTCCGCGCCGGCGGGCAGGGCTTCGAGCAGGTCGCCGACGGTGGCATGGTGGTCGAGCGGCAGGGGGTGGACGGGTCCGTCCAACGGCCGGTGGTGCGGGCAGTCGGCGTCGCGGGTCAGGGTGACCGGGGCGGTGTCGCCGGTGGCGCCGTCGATCCGCAGCAGCCGGTACCGCGGCGGGCTGCCGAACAGGACGCGCAGCGCGACCAGTGTTATCCACCCGGCGACGATCGACGTGGACACGATCGACGCCGGCTGCGGGCCGTCCGGCCGGATCTCGGCGCAGCTCCACGGCAGGTCGGACTCGCCGCGCTGATGCGCGGTGAGCGAGCAGCCGTAGCAGGCCTCGGCCGGGTCCAGCCGCAGCCGGACCTCCCCGCCCCACGGGTGGGTGCCGCCGTCCACGAGCGCCGCGCCGACCAGCGTGGCCCGCCCGAGCAGGCGTAGCCGGGCGCGGCGGCTGTCCAGGCAGCCCAGGACGACCCCGGCGTCGGACAGCTCCCCGAGCCCGACCCCGGCGACCAGCTCGGCCGGCCGGGTCTCGACGGTGACGTCCGGGGCGATCCGGGACAGGGCGCCGGCCGCGGCGGTGGCCTTCGGGCGTCCGACGTCGTCCGGCCCGAGCAGCACGGTGCGGCTGAGGTTGCTCGCCGCGACCGTGTCCGGGTCGCAGAGGATCAGCCGTCCGACGCCGGCGAGCGCCAGGTTCTTGGCCACCTCGTTGCCGAGCGCGCCGACCCCGACGACCACCGCGGTGCTGGTGGCGAGCCGCTCCTGGTCCCAGTCGGGGATCAGCCGCTGCCGGGCGTAACGGTCCGCTGACGGTGAGCTCACCGATCCGCCCCGGCCGGGGCGTCCGCCAGGTCGGGCGTGGCGCGCACACGCTCATGCCACCGATCCGCCCCGGGCGGGCCGTCCGCACCTGGTTCACCGGCACGCGGGGCGCCCGCGTACACGACATCCGTGTGTGGGCCGCCCTCGGGTGGCTGGCCGGCGGGTGGGCCGCCCGTCCGCGCTCCCTGGGCCGTGCTCACCGGGGGCGGTGGATGTACGCCGCCCTGGGGGACCACGTCCGCCCGCGTTCCGTGGGCCGTGGTCACCGGTCCGCCACCCGGTTGAGGGTTACCGGGCAGTGGGTGAGCCCGCCGTCGGGCCGCCAGTCGTCCCAGCAGGTCAGGCCAGCGACCGGGTCCCGGTGCACGGCCGCCACGCAGACCTCGCGGTACATGCCGCACGGGCAGACCACCACCTGCTCGCCCGGCCGGAAGGTGTGCCCGCAGACCAGGCAGCCCGCGGCGTCCAGCCCCGGACCGGGCCGGGCGACCTGGGGCGCGTGCGCGGCGAGCCGGACGACCGGTACGTCACCGGCCGGCGGCCAGGCGACGAGCAGGCCGGCGGCGAACGCGGCCAGCTCCTCAGCGTCCCCAGACGCGCCGTTCGCGCTGCTCCCGTTCGCGGTGCTCCCGTTCGCGGTGTCCTTCCCGGCGTTCCCGGTGCCCTCCCTCGCCCCCTTCGCCGCGTCCCTCGAGGTGTCCCGCGCGCTGGCTCCGCCGGACGCCGGGTGCCGGGCGTCCGGTGTCCCGTCGGCGCAGCGCAGCGCCGGGTCGAGGTGGACGACCGCGGTGGCGTCGCCGATGGCGGCGTCCGCCCGCAGACGGACCCGGTCCCCGCGGCGGAAGGTGTGCCTGCACCGGGCGCACCGCAGGTGCGTCCACCATGACTCCGAGTGGGTGACAGCGGCCCGGCTCCCGTCGCGGCCAGGCGGGCCGTCGTCCGCACGGCCCATCGCGGCGCCGGACGGTTGCGGGTCGAGCCCCGCTTCGACCCCGGCGTCGAGCTCAGCCGCCTCGTCGACGCCACCCACACCGGCCCCGCCGCCCTCACCCACACCGGCCCCACCGGCCTCACCCACGCCGGCCCCACCGGCCTCACCCACGCCGGCCCCGCCGGCCTCACCCACGGTGGCCCCGCCGGCCTCACCCACGGCGGTATCGGCAGCGGCGGGCTCACCGGCGGCATCGCCGGCGCGGCCGGCGCGGCCGGCGCCATCGACATCGTCCGCGTCGGTGTCCGCGGGGCCGGAGCTCAGCCGCACAGCATCTGCTCCGTGGCGCCACCGCCGAGGTCGGCCAGCAGCGCCTCCAGGACGGCCGGGCGGAACGCGTCACCGAGGATCTCCACCCCGGACCCGGTCACGGTGATCCGCACCCGGACCAGCCGGCCATCCGGATGATCGTCGTATTCGGACGCGTCGATGAGGTCCGGCAGGGACTCGACGAACGACGGCCCCTCATCACCGGCGGACGCCACCCGCAGGCCGCCGGCCGGCCCCTCGACACCTACGGGCTGCGCGGGCGCGGCCTCAACCGCGGCCTCGGCCCTGGCCTCGGTCTCAACCGCGCTCCCGGCCTCGGCCCGCAGAGGACCCCTGGTCGTGACGGGCCCGGCGGCCGGCCCCTCGAGGCCCGGCACGGCCTCAGCCGTCAGGGGGCTCCCGCTCCCGTGGCCCGGCGGGGCCGTCGGCCTCTGCGCCGGCTGTCTGGGCTCCTGCACCGATCGTCCCCCATCGTCCCGGGACCGGCTGCCCGCAGTGCGGGCAGCGGCCGTGCGTGACCGCGGATTCCAGCGTCTCCCAGATGCCGCGTCGCACCAGCACGGTGTCACATGTCGGGCAGCGGGTCTGCCGGCCGGCGTCGCCGAGGGCCCGTTCGACGTAGACGAACCGCAGGCCGGCGTCCCGCCCGGCCGCCCGCGCCGCCGCCAGCGCCCGCGGGCTGGTCGGCGGCGGCCGGCGCATCCGGAAGTCCGGGGTGAAGCGCAGCAGGTGCCAGGGGATGCCCGGGTCGATCCCGGCGAGGTGGCGGGCGATGGCGCGCAGCGCCTCCGGCTCGGCGGACACCCCCGGGATCAGCGGTGTGGAGACCTCCACCCACACGCCGGCGGCGCGCAGCCGCTCGACCGCGTCCAGCACGGGACGCAGCGGCGCCCCGGTCAGCCGCCGGTGCGCGGCCTCGTCCGCGGCCTTGACGTCGATGTTCACCGCGTCCAGCGCGCCCGCGACCAGGTCGATCGCGGACGCGGTGAGGAAGCCGTTCGTCTTCCACACGATCGGCACGCCCGCCGGGGCGGCGAGGGCCGCGAGGTCGAGGGTCAGCTCCGGGGCGAGCCCGGGCTCGGCGTAGGACATGCCGAGGGACGCGCCGGCCGCCGCCGCCCGCTCGACCAGTTCGGCGGGCCGCGCGGGCCGGCCCGTCCAGGTGACGCCGTCGACCTGGCCGTACTGGGACAGCCGGTGGTTGACACAGTAGTTGCAGCGGAACGAGCATCCCGGCCCGGCGATCGTGAGCACCCTGCTGCCCGGCCGGACGTGGTACAGCGGCTTGCGCTCGATCGCGTCGAGGTGCTGGACGGCGAGGGCGTAGGTGGCGGTCTCCAGCACCCCGGCGTGGTTGCGCCGCACGGCGCACACACCGGTCTCCCCCGGCCCCAGCTCGCACCCGTGCGGGCACAGCAGGCAGCGAATCCGCCGGTCACCCGCGCCGCCGGCCCCGGCCGCGCCTCCGGCGGACACGTTCTCCCCGGACGGGCCTCCCGCGGACGGGCCTCCCGCGGGCGGGCCTCCGACGGGTTCGCCGAGGACAGCCGCCCGCCACACCGGCCCGCGCGAGCCGTCAGACACGACGCGTCCCAGACGTGTACGGCTGGTGACGATCCAGGTTGCCGGCCTGGTTGTGGGGGTGAGGACGGCGTAGGGCATGTCGTCGGTGGCAGGGCCGCGCGGGGTGGGGCACCGCGGTGGGACAGCTGTCGGTGGCGGTTCTCGTCAGTGGCCGGGGAGGGTCGAAAGCGGCGTGGTCAGCCCTGCCATGCGTTTCCGGAGGAAACATTCCGGTGGATACCTCCAGCCGTAGGTGAAAAACGTCATGGCAACAGCGTTTTCCACCTACGGGTTCCGCGGCCGTAGGTGGAAAACGTCGGATCGGTAGCGGTTTTCACCTACGGCTTCCTGCGTTGTGGGGGTGAGGAGGGCGTGGATGGCGGCGGCGAGGGCGGCCGGGTCGGGATGGGGTGGGAGGTGACGGTGGTAGCGGTTGTCGGGGCTGTGGCTGTGGCCGTGGCCGTGGGTTCGGGTGGGGCCGCTGGTCTGGTTGTGGCCGGTTTGGTGGGTGTTGCTGGTTCGGTTGTTGGTCCGGTGGGGGCGGGTGGGGGGCTCGTCGCCGGGGGTGTGGGTGGTCAACAGGCGCAGGTGGGGGCCGAGCGGGAGGGGGTGGTCGTCGGGGAGGTGGTGGTGGGTGAGCAGGACGGTGGTGGGCTGCGGGGTGTGTTCCGCGGTGCGCAGGGCGGTGGCCAGGTCGGGGGGATCCAGGGTGCGGCTGGTCCAGATGGCGGCGAGGTCGGCCGGGCCGGTCAGCGGGAGCGCCAGGGCGGGCTGGTCGAAAGTGATCAGGGTGGGGTGGGTGCCGGCGTGCCAGAGGGTGGTGGTCAGCAGGTGCGCGGTCAGGCGCAGGAGGGTTTCGACGGGGCCGTAGGTGGGTGGGCTGGTGTCGAGGATGATCGTCACAGGGTGGGGTGGGAGTGTGGGGGTGGTGGTGTGGTGGCGGTAGAGCAGGTCGCCGCGGGCGAGGCGGAGGGTGAACAGGTCGTCGGGGAGAGCGTGGTGGGTGGGTAGCAGTGCGCGAGGGGTGCCGTGATGGGTGATGCCGGTGCTGCCGGGAGTGTGCGTGCTGGTGATGGCCTGCCCCGTTCCGGCGGTGGTGAGGGCGGTGACGGTGAGCAGCAGGGTGTGCTGGTAGGTGGGCAGCGGCGGCATGGCCGGGGCGCGGCCGCGCAGGCGGAGCGGGAGGGTGGGGTCGGTGGCGACGGCGTCGGGGCCGACAAGGCCGAGCAGGCTGGCGAGCTGGGGGGTGATGCCGGCGGCGGCGGTGAGCCGGTCGAGCTGACGGGACGTGAGAGGTGCCGCTGCCGGGCCGGGCGGGCTGCGCAGGGCGACGGTCAGGGCGTGATGCTGATCGATCGGGGTGCTGCCGGCCGGGGGGATGGCCCGGGGGCCGGCGGGCAGGTCGGCGGCGAGCAGGGCCGCCAGCCCGACACGGGCGGCCGGCGGCCAGCCCAGCGCCCGCAGCCGGCCGACCCCGGGGTGGGCGGCCAGGGCGCGCAGCCGCGGGTCGTACAGCGCAGGACCGTCCCCGCCGGGTGGACGCCCGGGGGTGCCACCGTCCGCCGGACGTCCCGGGGCGCCGCCCAGCGGATACGCCGGCCGGGCTGGCGTGGATGCGGCGCCGGTTGGGCGAGAGGCGACGCCGGTTGAGTGAGAGGCGACGCCGGTTGGGCGAGAGGCGACGCCGGTTGGGCGAGAGAAGGCGTGAGCCCCTGTATCGGTGGCGATGGCCGCCTCGGTGGTTTCCCCGTCGCCGGTGTCGGCGGTGCCGCTACCGGCGCCGCTTACGCCGTTACGGCCGCTGCCGATTATACGGCCGCCAGCAGGGCCACCACCGACAGTGGTGGGATCGGTGCCGACGGGGGCGGCGATGGGCTTGCCGGTGAGGGTGACCAGGTCCGCGAGCAGGGACAGTGGGGGCCACAGCCCACCGGCTCCCAGCAGGACCAGCCCGGCCGCCGCGGTCCGCAGCGCCGCCGCGGCCGTGCCCACAGCCGCGGGCACCGAAGATATGACCATGCTGGACGATGTGCCCGTGGACGATGTGGCCATGGTGGACGCCGACAGGCGCGGCACCTCCACCGCCCGCACCGTGGCGTCGCCGCCGCCGGTGGCGAGCAGGAGCCGGCCCTCCCCGCCGACGGCCCACGCCACCGACCAGACCGGGCCGGGATAGCCGGTGAGGGTGCGCAGGCAGGTGCCGCCGACCGGGTCCCACACCCGCACCGTGCCGTCGAAGCTGCTGGAGGCGAGTAGCGGAGCCCGGCCGTCACCACCGGCGGCCCACGCAACCGAACCGACTCCGTCGGTGTGGCCGGTGAGGGTGTGCAGGCAGGCACCGCTGGCCGGATCCCACACCCGCACCGTGCGGTCGCCGCCGCCGCTGGCGAGCAGGAGCCGGCCGTCCCGGCCGGTCACCCACGCCACCGTGTCGACCCCGCCGGTGTGGCCGGTGAGAGTGTGCAGGCAGGTGCCGGTCAGGGGGTCCCACACCCGTACCGTGCGGTCGTAGCCGCCGCCGCTGGCGAGCAGGTGCTGGCCGTCCCGGCCGGTCGCCCACGCCACCGAGTTGACCCCGTCGGTGTGGCCGGTGAGGTTGCGCAGGCAGCTGCCGGCGAGGGTGTCCCACACCTGCACCGTGGCGTCGCGGCTGCCCGCGGCGAGCAACGGCCGACTGTCACCGCCGGTCGCCCACGCCACCGACATGACGCTACGGGTGGGACGGCGGGTCATGGTGTGCAGGCAGGCGCCGGTGAACGGATCCCACACCCGCACCGTCGTATCCTCACTGCCGGTAGCAAGCAGCAGCCGTCCGTCGCTGTCGGTCACCCACGCTACCGACCAGACTCCGTTGGCATGGCCGGTGAGGGTGTGCAGGCAGGTGCCGGTGAACGGATCCCACACCCGCGCCGTGGCATCCTCACCACCGGTGGCAAGCAGCAGCCGCCCGTCCCGCTCGGCCGCCCACGCCACCGACATGACCGGGCCGGTATGGCCACCGGTCAGGGTGGTCGACGATTCGGCGACAGCGACATCACCTGGCGCCCACGGCTCGTCCCGCCGGGGAGCTGGTTCGGCCGGCCGCGCGTCGTCGGACAGGGGTGAGACCCTCGCGGGATCACCCGTGCGGCCCACGGTGCGGGCATGTGTGACCGCCCAGGCGCGTAGGGCGGCGTCCACGGGCGGGGTGGTGCTCGCCTGACCCGTCGGACCATTCTCCCGCTGCTCGTCCACGCCGCCTCGCCGCCCCGCCAGTGCTGTCGCCCGCCGACACCTGCCGACGTCGCCCCGCGGCGATCAGCGTAACCCCGGCGCATGCGGATCAGTTCGGTCAGCCGGCCGCCGGCGGCTGACCGCGACCGGCCAGCGGCCCGTGACAGCCTGGTGACGGTGCACTGTCAGCGGTCCCGGACGGTGATGCCTGCCAGGATCAGGTGGAGGAAGCGAGTGCTGCCGTCCCTGTCGGGCAGTGCGTTCTCCCGTACCCATGCCGCGCCGCCGAGCAGGTCGAACAGTTCCTCGGGGGTGAGGTCCGCGCGGACCCGGCCGGCGTCCTGAGCCGCCCGCAGCAGCTCCGCCCCGCAGCGGTGCATAGCCATGCACACGGCATGTGACGGTGTGCCCTCGTCGTACATGCTCTGCGTCAGGATCTCGACCAGCCCCCGGAAGGTGCTGAAGTGCTCGATGGCGTTGGCCATCCAGTCCGTCAGCGCGTGGAGCGGGTCGACGCCGTCGGCCCGCATGCCCTCGGCGCGCGCGACAAGCGCCTGCAGACCGTCCCTGGTCGTGGCCTCGACCAGACAGGCCCGGGTCGGGAAGTGCCGGTAGAGGGTGCCGATGGCGACCCCCGCCTGGCTGGCGATCTCCTCCAGTGACGCGTCGGAACCGGCGGCGTCGAACGCCTTGCGCGCGGCGCTGAGGATCGCGTCGTAGTTGCGTCTTCCGTCAGCCCGCTTGGGACGGTGGGCGATGTACGGTACGGCGCCTCCCATCGGCCCTCCTCTCGCGTCTCCCCGCTGGCAGCCTGAGCATTTCTCATGTTGGGAGCGCCCGGCAACAGGGATCCGATCATCAGTCGAGACAAACAGGGCGATCCACGACGTCGGGATGGCAGGGCCACCGGTCCACACGGCCACGCAGCCGGGCGGCCACGCAGCCGGGCGGGAAAGAAGTCAGACCTGTCCCGTCACGGCATAGTCGAGACTGTCGTTCAGGATGGCGTTCTGGAGTCGGCGCATCGTCTCACCGGGCTCGAGCCCGAGCTCGTCCCGTAGTACCCGCCGGGTGTGCTGGAACACCCTGAGCGCTTCGGCGCGGCGGCCCGACCGGTGCAGCGCGAGCATCAGCTGTTCCCGGAAGGCCTCGTGCAGCGGGTGCTCCTCGACCCAGTTCGTCAGGTCGCCCACCAGCTCACGGTGGCGTCCCGTCCGCAGCAGGCAGTACGCGATCGACTCCAGGCATTCCAGCCGTATCTCCTCCGCCCACCGTACGAAAGTGGTTGTGGTCGCGCCTCTGCCGATCCCGGCCAGCACGGGCCCGCGGAAAAGCCGCGACGCCGCGGTGAAGCTGACGAGCGCCCGCTCCGGATCAGGCATGCGGTTCTCCCGCCCGCGGGCATGCGACACCCGTAGTTCGCAGGTGTCCAGCAAAGCCTCGTCGACCGCGAGCAGATAGCCCTGCGGGTGCGTTACGATCACCGCGTTGCGCACCCTGAAATGGGCGAACATCTTACGTAGATGAGAAACGTAGACGTGCAGTCCGGCGCGCGCCCGGCGGGGCCGTTCCTCACCCCAGATCTCGCTGATCAGCTCCTCGGAGAAGACCGGGCGGTTCGCGCGGATGAGAAGCACGGCGAGCAGGGTCTCGATTTTGGCCGCGCTGATCGTCCTCGGACCGTCCCGGTCGCTCACCAGTTGGAGAGGGCCCAGCAACTCGAATCTCACGGCTTCTCTCACGACTTCCACAGCCCTGTCCTCTGCCGGATGAAGCCCCGTCCCGCGCGCAGGACGGGACGGATGTGGATGACGACGGTGCGGCGGGCCGGAGCCCGCTTCGCCTGACGCGGCACCAGCGGCGTGGTCGGGATACATGTGGGCGGGGTATCCGTCAGGCTCTCTCGCCGGCGAGCTCGGGCCGCGTGACCGGCTTCCTGGCACCGGTCAGCCCGAACACGGCCAGCGCGAGCGCTGTCGCGGTGTAGCCGACGCCGACGTAGAACGCGATCCGGTAGCCGTGGACGACGTCGGTGGCGGTGCCGGCCGTGCCGGCGGTCGCGGCGCCGAACACCGCCACCAGGATGGCCAGCCCGATCGAGCCGCCCAGCCGCTGCGAGACGTTGAGCACCCCGGCGGCGGCGCCGGCGATGCCGGGTTCCACGTCGGCCAGCGCGATCCGGGTGACCAGGGCGAACTGCAGCCCGATGCCGGCGCCGAAGAGCGTCATCGGCCCGAGCACGGCCGCGAGGTAGGAGCTGTGCTCGGTGATCCGGGTGAGCCAGACGGTTGCCGTCAGAGTGGCGGTCGCACCGACGATCAGGACGGGTTTGGCGCCGAACCGTTCGGACAGCCCGGACACCAGTGGGAGAACGCGAAGATCCCGATGCCCCACGGCACGAACGCCAGCCCGGCCTGGAACGGGGTCAGCCGCAGGATGTTCTGCAGGAACTGGGTGACGAAGAAGAAGATGGCGAAGATCGACCCGCCGAGCAGCAGCAGCAGGTTCGCGCTGACCCGGTTGCGGTTGCGGAACAGCGCGAGCGGGGTCAGCGGCGCCTCGGTCCGCCGCTCGACCGCCACGAAGGCGACCAGCAGCAGCACACCCACCACGGTCAGCGTCAGCAGTTCGGGCCAGCTGCCGGACGAGCTGCGGATCAGGACGTAGGTCAGCGCGGTGACCCCGAGGGTGGACAGCAGTGCCCCGGTGACGTCGAAGCGTCCGCCGGCCCGGTCCGACTCACGGATATGGACGGTCGCGAGCGCCGCGACGAACACTCCGATCGGCACGTTGACGAACATGGTCCAGCACCAGGAGGCCCATTCTGTGAGCACGCCACCAAGGATCATCCCGACCACGCCGCCGGCCCCGGACACCGCGCCGTAGACGCCGATGGCCCTGGCCCGGGCCGGCCCGGCGAAGTTGGTGGCGATCAGAGCGAGCGCGGTCGGTGACGCGACCGCGGCACCGACGCCCTGCAGGGCCCGCGCGGCCACCAGCGCTCCCGCGTTCGGCGCGAGCCCGGCCAGCAGCG
The DNA here is from genome assembly GCF_920888515.1 of Protofrankia sp. CiP1_Cm_nod1. Taxonomy (GTDB): domain Bacteria; phylum Actinomycetota; class Actinomycetes; order Frankiales; family Frankiaceae; genus Protofrankia. The sequence goes on from NZ_CAKKTM010000260.1 coordinate 14,589, forward strand.
AGGCCAGGGTGAACAGCCAGACCCCGGCGAGGAAGACGCGTCTGCGTCCGAGGATGTCCCCGGCCCGCCCGCCGAGCAGGAGCAGCCCGCCGAAGGTCAGCGTGTAGGCGTTGAGCACCCAGGACAGCCCGGTCGGTGAGAACCCGAGGTCGAAGCGGATGTCGGGCAGCGCGATGTTGACCACGCTGGCGTCGAGCACCACCATCAGCTGGCTCACCGCGATCGCGGTGAGGAGCAGCGCCGGCCGGCCGCGCGGAGCCGAGCCGGTGGCCTCGGCGGCAGCGATGGTGGTGGGCGCGCCACTGGGCGAGGCAGCCATCAGCCCTCCGTTGGCAGTGAGACGTCGGCAGCGGGAAAGGACGGGAGAGGTTACGGAAGATCGGAGGAGACCCGAGGCCGGTGGGGACTGCCGGGCGCTGGCCGACGAACGCGTGTTCGTGCCCGCCCACCGGGTGCTGCTCGGCGTTCTGGGCCGCGCGGCCGGGCGGGGCGAGATCAGGGCCGAGCTGGTCACCGACCTGATCGCGCTCGGCCTCGGCGGCCTGGCCGGCCCAGTAGCGCAGCCGGTAGAACTCGCGCGCGGGCACCGGCGCGAAACGCCACGCGGCCGGGTGCCAGCCGGCACCCTCCAGCGCGACGGCGAGATGAAGCGGAGCGTGACCTGCCACGGCTCACCACACTTTCCGGGTGTCTCTGGCACCACCACCGGTACGGCCACCGGAAAAAGATCTCCTGATACCGGCACGTCGATACGGTCGTGGCGGCTGGTAAAGGCGTGCGCGGCACTCGGGAAAAGCCGACACGGCAGTGCCCCCACCAGACAACACGGCCTCCACGAAAGCTGACACGAATAACGCGGCCGACACCGGATCCGGTCTTTTACGCGGCCTGCGACTGGGCGGATCTTACAGTCGGCCGAAGAGCCGGACAAGAGGCCTGGCGGGCGACGTGGCCATCATTTTGGTACGGCTTTAGAACTGTTCTGGAACACGTAATACAAAAGACAACGGAACAGCGGTACGGTGCTGGGCGGGGCCGCCCCTGAAAAGGCCGCCCGGCCCAGCAGCCCACCAGCCCACCAGAGCCAGTCGAGGAGCTCGATTGACCGCGCTGTCCGTGCTCGACCAGGGGCCGGTAGGCCGCGACACCGGCCCACGGCAGGCCATCCACGACTCCGTCGCGGTGGCGAGGGAACTCGACACGGCCGGCTACTCCAGGTACTGGGTCGCGGAACATCACGGCACCGCCAGCCGGGCGGTCTCCGCGCCGGAGGTCCTCGTCGGGGCCGCCGGACGACGTGCCGCTGCCCCCGGTGTACCTGCTCGGCTCCAGCGCGTCCGCCGCGCGGACGGCCGCCGCTGTCGGCCTCCCGTACGCGATGACCGCCGGCTTCCGCGACCCGGCCCTGGCCGTCGAAGGGCTGCGGCTCTACCGGCAGCGGTTCACCCCGACCCGCGACGGCGATCGCCCGTACGCGATCGTGGTGCTCCGGGCATGGGTCGGTGACGACCGGGAGCACGCCGAGGCGCTCGCCGCGCCGGAGCGGCTGGCCAACGTGTGGCAGCTCGCCGGTGCCGCGGCGGCGCTGGTACCGGTGCGCGAGGCGCTCGCGTACCGGTTCAGCGAACCGGAACGCGCCGTGCGGGACCGTCTTGACCTGCGCTCGGACCTGGTCGGCGCGCCTCACGGCGCCGCAGCGGTCGAACGTCCCGGCGTGCCGGCCCCGGCCCCGCGAAGCCGCACGCCCATGGACGAGAAACAGCCCTCACGATGCCGGCTGGGGCGCGGCTTCCGCCTCGGCCGTCCGCGGCCGGGGTGGCTCCCCCACCGACCAGCCCGGCCGTTCGGACGGCGCCCAGCCGTCGTAACGGAATCCGCCGAACCGGGTTTCCCAGCGAATGGCGAGCTCCGTCGGGATCTCGCCCGCGACCTCCCGCAGGATGCCGCGGCGGTCCGCACCGGGGGCGGCCAGCGCCCGGACCAGGCCACGCACCATCCTTGACGGCCCGATCACGTGCTCGACCTTCCGCGTCCGGTTGAAGGTGTCGCTGAAGTCCGGCCGGCCCTCGCCCCTGTCCCCGAACGTCCGCAGAACCTCGCGGATCAGCGCGGAGGGAGCATCCGGACGGGACTCCCGGTTACCCCAGTGATAGCTGCTGCGTGTGTCGTCGTCCCGGTTCTTCTCCCACGCACGGAGAGCTCTGTCGAGCGCAGCCTGATCGTCGAGGACGGCGTTGGCCGCCTCGCCGAGAAGCCGCCCGTGACGCAGGGCGTCACGCTGTCCCTGACCTGCGACAGGATCCTTGAAATGCCCGGAGTCACCCGCCAGCGCCCACCCGGGTCCGCTTGACCGCCGGTAGTAGGAGGCCAGTTTTCTGGTCGACCGGAGCTGGCTTACGTTCTGGGCGCCGCTGATCCGCTCCGCGACCTCGGGCTCCTCGGCGACGGCCTCCTGCCAGAACCGTTCACCGCCCTGCTGGAAACGGGGAATGTCGTCCGCCGGGGCCATGAACACCACGAGCAGGCGTCCGCGTGGGCTTGACGGCAGAGTCAGAACAATGCGCGGGCCACTGCGGTATATGCCGTAGATCTCGTGGTGGATCGTGTCCACCGCGGGGTCGTCCATGTAGCGGAAGGCGAATCCCCGCCCGTTCTTCGACCCCCGATAAGGTGTCCAGGCGCCGACGGCCGCCGCGGTCCTGGACTGCCTGCCGTCCGCACCGACCACGAGCCTGGCCCGGATTTCGTACTTCCGCCCGTCGTGCCGGTAGCGCACACCGACGGCTCGACCGTTCTCCCAGAGCACGTCCTCGAACACGGATTTCTCACGTACGTCGGCACCGGCCTCGCGGCAGGCGGTGACCAGGCACACGTCCTGGTCGTACCGCGGAACGCAGACCCCGTAGTCGATCCCGTCCACCGTGGCGAAACGCTCACGTAAACGAATATCGCCGACCGTGACACCCAGATAACGGGCCTGCGCGGGGCCGAGCTTCAGAATGTGCGGCAGCGCGCCCATGCGTTGCAGTTCCGACACCCCGCTGGGTACCAGGACGTGCGTCGACAGCTGATCCGACGGGAAACTCGTCCTGTCCAGCAGGATCACTTTTCGCCCGGCCCGCGCAAGCGGCACCGCCGTGGCCGTACCGGCAAGTCGCGCGCCAACAATGACGACATCGGCATCTTCAGCACCCGTCAGGGTCACAACGCCTCCCAAGGCATGCGCTACGCGTCCGACCATAATCTTCCGTGCTCTGGCACGCTCCCCTCATAAGGGTCAACCTGGTGCCTCCATCGGGATAAAATCCCTCCGGAGAGGCCCGTTCACCCGCCCCGGGTGAATCTCGGTCGGTCACGCCCGGTCGACTGGCCGAGTCGACTCGCCCTGTCAACTCGGCCAGTCGATTCGGCCAGTCGATTCGGCTAGTCGATTCGGCTAGTCGATTCGGAAGACACCGAACTCGATCGCGCCGTTGACAAGACGCCCACGGCCGACGAACACACGGCGCTGCAGCCAGGCGTATCGCTCGTCACCGGTCTCGAACCGAAGGGTGATACTCAGATACTGGTCGGTGTGGCTGGTCGTGCCACCGGTCTGTAACGCGGTCCCGACGGCCTCGTTCATCTCGACGAGGCCGGTGTACTGGACGTAGATGGTCGCGTCGTCGTCGGTACGCCACAGGCCCCGCACGTCGATACGCCCGAAACCGTCCAGGCCGATGAGGACCCAGTCGCCGCCGCTGTCCGCCAGCACATCGGCGTTGATCCGCCTGCCTGTCACACGGCCGCCGGCGAAGCCGAAGAACAGCCGGGTTCCGAAGGGACCGGTTCCGACCGCCAGCGGCGGACTGAGCTCGGCCCGATAGACGAACTCCTCGGCGACGGTCAGAGCAGCGTCCAGACCAGCATCGGTGGCGGTCTCGCTCATCGTTCTCCTCAGGGTTGTGAGTACTCGTGCGCGGACAGCGGACGTGGATGGTGTCTGCTGGCCTGGCCCACCGCTCGCGGGAGACGTTCCCGAGTTCGCTCGAGCGATCGCTCCCCAGGCCGGCGTCGACCCCCGCGACGGGAACCCCGTGGACGAGCGCCGTGCTCACGCGACACGGATGACCAGCGGATGACCATCCGATCGGATGGATCTCAGGTGGCGCCAGGCAACGCTTTGATCTATGTCACATTTTGTTGACAGAACGGTATGATGGTTGGACCAATCATGTCAACCGATCCGCACAGCCCATGTCAGCCCACCGCCAGCGGTGGGCAGCGGCGATCAGCGGGCAGCAACAGCAGGCCAGAAGCCGGAGGCCGGAGGCCGGACGTCATGGGCAGCGCCGCCGCGCCACCCGTCAGGCGTCGTCCCGCACCTGTCGGGTGGGCGCTTCCCCGGCCGGGCCGGCCTCCCGGGTGCGGGCCAGCCGGCGGTTGGTGAGCTCAAGCTGGGTCACTGTGTCGCGGCGCAGCGTCGTGGCCTGCCCGTCGGTGAGCCGGCCGCTGACCCGGTCCCAGTGCAGGGCGACCCACTCCCCCGGTCGCACGTCGGGGGCGAAGCTGACACCGCCGGTGACGAGCGCGGCCCGCAGCGGCCGGGGCCCGGACAGCCCGAGCCCGCCGTTCTCCCAGGTCAGGCCCGCGGAGCGCACCACGACATGATCGCCGTCGCGTTCCGTCACCTGCCCCCAGCGAATCCGGCAGCTGTCCAGCACGTGCAGTGGCCAGGTGGGGTCCGGCGAGTCCAGCAGCCGGGACCAAGGGTAGACCCCGAAGACGTGGAAGCAGTGGTTCGGCGCGACCTCGTCAAGGATCTGCGGGGTGAGGTGCCGCCAGTACCACCCGGCCTGCGGACCGATCACAGCCAGCAGCGCCGCGCCGAACTCGCGGGGGTCGACCGCCTCCGACACGCCGCCGCCGAGCCAGTACGCCTCGACCACCCGGCGGTCGAGCGGGTCGTCGATACCGGTGAGCCGGGCCAGGATCCGCAGGTACGGCCATGCTCCGTGGAAGCGGCGGGCCAACGCCCGCAGATCACCCCCTGTGGCACCAGCTCCGCCAGCTCCGGCGGAGTCGGTCGCACTCGCGGCACCCGTCGCACCGGCGGCACCGGCGGTCAGCAGGGCCCGCGGCGCGTCGGCCGGGCCGCAGTAGCCGAGCTCGTTCGGCGCGTAGGCGTAACGGGCGAACATCCGCGCGCCGTCCTCGTCACGGGGCGCGCTCACCGCAGGGCCATCCGTCCGAAGGTGTAGTAGGCCGCGCAGGCGCCCTCCGAGGAGACCATGCAGGTGCCGATCGGGGTCTGCGGCGTGCAGGCGGTGCCGAACACCTTGCACTCCCACGGCTTGAGGACGCCCTTGAGGACCTCCCCGCACTGGCACGCCTTCGGGTCGGCGACGCGGACGCCGGGCATGTCGAACCGCCGCTCGGCGTCGAACCGCGCGAAGCCGTCGGTCAGCCGCAGCGCGCTCTGCGCGATGAAGCCCAGCCCACGCCACTCGAAATGGGGCCGCAGCTCGAACACCCGCGCCATCAGCGCCAGCGCCTGGGGGTTGCCCTCCTCGCGCACCACCCGGCCGTACTGGTTCTCGACCTCGCAGCGCCCCTGCCGGATCTGCCGGAGCAGCATCGCGACCGCGGCGAGGATGTCCAGCGGCTCGAAGCCGGCCACCACGACCGGCCTGCCGTACGTCTCGGGGACGAAGCGGTACGGCCGGCTGCCCACCACGGTCGAGACGTGCCCCGGCCCGATGAAGCCCGACAGCCGCAGGCCGGGCGAGCGCAGGATCGCCCGCAGCGGCGGAATGATCGTGACGTGGTTGCAGAACACGCTGAAGTTGGTCAGCCCCAGCTCCCGGGCCCGCAGCAGCGTCACCGCGGTGGACGGGGCGGTGGTCTCGAACCCGACCGCGAAGAACACGACGTGCCGGTCCGGGTTGTCCACGGCCACCCCGAGCGCGTCCAGCGGCGAGTACACGAAGCGGACGTCCGCCCCGCGCGCCCTGGCCTCCAGCAGGCTGCCGCGGCCACCGGGCACCCGCATCATGTCGCCGAACGAGGTGAGGATGACCCCCGGCTGCTCGGCCAGCCAGATGGCGTCGTCGACCCGTCCCATCGGGATGACGCACACCGGGCAGCCCGGCCCGTGCACCAGCTCCACCGACTCGGGCAGCAGGTGCTGGATGCCGTGCCGGTAGATGGTGTGGGTGTGGCCGCCGCACACCTCCATGAACGCGTAGCTGTCCGTCCCGGCCAGCTCCGTGATGGCGGCCACCAGCGCACGCGCGGCCGCCGGATCGCGGAACTCGTCGACGAAACGCATCGGATTCTCCTCGCGGTGACGGCTGACGGCTACGGCCGGCGAGCCGGAACGATCTGTACGGCAGCGGTGGAACCGGCCGCGGCAGGCGTGGCAGACGCAACGATCCCGGCAGATACGGCGGCCCAGGCGGACACGACGGCCCAGGCGGACACGGCGAGCAGGGCAGGCACGGCCGACACGACGGGCACAGCCGACGCGAGGAGCGTGGCCGACACGGCGAGCGCGGCCGACACGGTGAGCGCGGCGAGCGCGGCGGTCAGGGGATCGCGGACGAGCCGAACGCCTCGATCTCGTCCTGGTAGGCCGCGCCCAGCTTCTCCATCGCCTCGAGCGTGCGCGTCGCCTCGGCCTCGTCGATCACCGCCAGGGCGAACCCGACGTGCACCAGCACCCAGTCCCCGACCCGTGGGCCGTCCGCCGCGACCAGCCGGATGCTGATCGTCCGCCGCACCCCGCTGACGTCGACCGTCGCGAGATGCCGCTCCGCGTCGACGATCTCGACAAGCCGCCCGGGAATCCCCAGACACATCAACAGCCTCCTCACGCTACGACGCAGTGCCACCACCTGGCGACACCCCTCTGCCCACCCGCCCACACCTCTCATCACCCGGCGCGGCGGGTCGCGCCACGGCCTGGCGACCACCTGCCCCACCCGCACACACCTCTCACCACACGTCACGTCTCACCCACACCGCCACAAGGCCCGACAAGCCACCACGAACATCGCCCGCGCTCCCCGCCCCCGGAACACAACCGCACCGCGCATCCGTCCCACCCCAACCAGCGATCTCACGGATCGGCACGCCCCAGGAATGAGTGTGGAAGTGGTCGCTACAACAGCCACTTCCACACTCATTCCCATCATCGAAAAAGGACGGACCGACCGACAGGACACAGACGGCAACGGGCGGGCGGGACGGCGGGACGGCAGGACGGCAGGACGGCGGGGGCATGGTCAGCAGATGCGGGGCAGTGGGTCGCCGACCAGCATGTCCACGATCCGGGTGCCGCCCAGGGCGGTGCGCATCGCGACGATCCCGGCCGGCCCATCGGTGATCTCCCCGATGACCGCGGCCGACCGGCCCAGCGGATGCTCCCGCAGCGCGGCCAGCGCCGCCGGGGCCTGCTCGGGCGGCACCACCGCGAGGAACCTGCCCTCGTTGGCGACGTGGAGCGGGTCGATGCCGAGCAGCTCGCAGGCGCCGCGCACGTCGGGGCGCACCGGCACGGAGCACTCGTCGAGCAGGACGCCGAGGCCGGTGTCCCGGGCCAGCTCGTTGCAGGCCGTCCCCACCCCGCCGCGGGTGGGGTCACGCAGCCAGCGTGCCGACGGCGCCGCCGCCAGCAGCTCCTCCACCAGCGCGTCGACCGCCGCCGTGTCGGAGCGGATGGCGGCGTCGATCGCCAGGTTGCCGCGGGCGAGCATGACCGCCATCCCGTGCTCGCCGATCGTGCCGGACACCAGCACCCGGTCCCCCGGCCGCACCCGCCGCGCGGACAGCTGCCGGCCGGGCGGGACGAGCCCCACCCCGGCGGTCGTGATGATCAGTCCGGCGGACGCGCCGGCGTCGACGACCTTGGTGTCCCCGGTCACCACCTCCACGCCCGCGGCCCGCGCCGCCTCGGCCATGTCCTCGGCGACGCGGCGCAGCTCGTCGACGGGGAAGCCCTCCTCGATCACGAATGCCGCGGACAGCCACAGCGGCCGTGCCCCCGTCATCGCCAGGTCGTTGACGGTGCCGTGCACCGCCAGGTCACCGATGGAGCCGCCGGGGAAGCGCAGCGGCCGGACCACGAAGGAGTCGGTGCTGAAGGCCAGCGACTCCCCCGACGGCAGCGGCAGGACCGCGCCGTCCCCAAGGACGTCGAGCGCGGGACTGCGGAAGACGTCGACGAAGACCGTCTCGATCAGCTCCGCCGACGCGCTCCCGCCGGCCCCGTGCGCCGAGGTCACCACCTCGCCGAGCGTCCGCGGCCGGCGCCGCCGGAACGTCCCGGCCCGCGCCGGCACCGCCTCCCCACGGTCCGTCTTCTCCACCCGGCCCGTCCGCTCCGTCCGGTCCGCCACGCTCATCGGGTGCGCTCCCCCGCCGTCGGGTACGTCGGGTACGTCGGGTACGTCGGGTACCTCGGGTACGCCGGATACGTCGGGTACGCGGCCGGATGGTCCGTCATCCGTTGCTGTGTCGCGGCCCACAGGTGGTGGCCGAGCAGGGCGTGTGACTCCTGGATGCGGTGCACGCTCTGTGAGCGGACGACGAAGCAGCGGTCGACCACCCCGTCGGCGGCGAACCGTCCGCCGTCGTATCCGGCGAAGCCGACGGTGAGCGCTCCCCGACGGCCGGCCTCGGCCAGCCCGGCCAGCAGGTTGGCCGAGCCGCCGCTGGTCGACAGCGCCACCGCGATGTCGTCCGGGCCGGCGTGCGCGATGAGCTGCCGGGCGAACACCCGCTCGAACCCGACGTCGTTGCCGAGCGCGGTGACCACCGCCTGGTCCGCGGCCAGCGACCAGGCCGGCAGCGGACGCCCGTGCGGCGGCCGGGAGAACAGCTCGGCCAGGGTCGCGGCGTCGGTCGCGCTACCGCCGTTACCGAAGGTGTACATACGTCCACCCCGGGCGAAACGCCGTGCCATCTCCGCCGCGGTGGCCGCGATCGACTCGGCGCATTCCCGCAGCGTCGTGCGCTGCAGCCGCACGCTCTCCCGGGCCTTCGCCCGCGCCGAACCGGCGAGTTCGGCCAGCAACGCACCCAGCGCGTCCCCCGGGCCACCGGCATGCCGCCCACCGGTATTCCGGCCGTCGTCCCTCCAGCTGTCGGCCTCTCGACTGCTGGCATCCCGGCCGTCGGCATCCCGGCCGTCGGCATCCCGGCCGTCGGCATCCCGGCCGTCGTCCCTCTCGCTGTCGGCCTCTCGACTGCTCGCACCTCGGCCGTCGGCGTCCCGACCGCGGGCGTCCCGGCCGCCAGCGTCCCGGTCGTCCTCCCGCTGGCCGCTCCCCTGGTGGTCGCCGTCTTCCTGGCCACCGTCGTGCCGGTCGTGGCCGGCCCGGTCAGCGCCGGCCCGGGGGCTGCTGTCCCGGTCGTCGCCGCTGTCCGCCTGGGGGTGGAGGAACGGGTACAGGAACGCGGTGTGCTCGGTGGCCATCACGCACCGTCCTGGTCGAGACGGGTGATCGCCGTCGCGGCATGGATGAGAACAAGATCGCCAATGGTCACCGGATCGACCGGCAGGATGCTGACAAGCTCCACCCCGGTGGCGGTACGCACCAGCGCCAGGCCGTCGGCCGGCCCCTGTTGCGCGATCACCTCGCCGAGCCGGCCTTCGTCACCGCAGGTGACGCACGTCCCGCCGTCCTGCTCACGCCCGTCCTGCTCACGCCCGTCCTGCTCACGCCCGGACGGGTGGAGCACGGCGGTGTGCTCGAGGCAGGTGTGCTCGAGGCAGAGGTGGGCCAGCTCCCACAGCAGGTGGTAGAGGAGCACGAACCGGCCGGTGGCCGGCAGCGGCGGATCCGGGTCGTCCAGCCACAGCACATGGTCAGCCGCGCCGGCGGGCGGACGCGGGCCGCTACCGATCCATATCGTGCCCGTCCCCCAGGCCGGCGCCCGGCGCAGCACGGAACGCGTCACCGGATCATCGGCGGCGGCCACGGCGAGGACGACGTCACCGGGCCGGGCCGCCAGCCGGATCATGGCGACGGGATCCGGGCCGGTCACGGCCACCGCGGGCAGCGCCGGTTTGCCGACGACGGCCGGATGGACGAACTCGACCGCGATGTGGTGCGCGTGCGGCCCCCACGCCGGGGACAGGCACCACAGCGTGGCGCCACCGGCGAAACGCCGGGCCAGCGCGAGCGAGGCGGCCGCGAGATCAGCGGCAAGATCCTCGGTCAGCCCACCGTCGTCGGCACTGTCCACGCCACCGGTGGCGCCGACCTCCGCGCTCTCGGTGGCGCCGCCGACAGCACCGGCCGTCACCTCCGGGGCGCCCGCCAGCTCCCGCCGCGCCTCCCGGGAACATCCTGTCACAGCGCCATCACCACTGGCGACCGCCAGGGCACTCATCGCATTCCCCCGATTTTCCCGGCTCCCCTGGCTCCCCTGATTTCCTCGGCTTCTGTGGGATGACCGGCCGCGGTGTCGTCGATCAGCTCGTATTCGCGCATCATGTCCAGGGTGCGCAGCGCCGACCGCCGGTCGAGCCGGGTCAGGGCGAAACCGGCGTGCACCATGGTGTAGTCGCCGGCCGCGAGATCCGGCAGATAGGCCAGGCACACCTTCCGCGTCTCACCGGGGAAGGCGACGTGGGCCATCCTGGTCCCGCTCTCGTCCCAGACCTCGACGATCCGGCCCGGAATCCCCAGGCACATGGTCACCTCTCCTCTTCGTCCCCGGCGCGCAGGCGCAGCACCGCGACCGCCGCCTGCCCGAGCGCGAGCCCGCCGTCGTTGGGCGGCACCAGGTGGTGGACGAGCGTGTCGAATCCGGCGGCGCGCAGCCTGTCCCGGCAGGCGCGCAGCAACAGCACGTTCTGGAACACCCCGCCGGTCAGGCCGGCCAGCCGCACGCCCCGCTGCCGGCCGACTCGGGTCACCACCTCGGCGACCGCGTCGGCCACCGCCTCGTGGAACGCCGCGGCCAGCACCGCCACCGGTGTGCCGCCGCGCAGCCCGGCCACCAGCGCGCGCAGCAGTGGCGCCGGGTCGAGCACGCCGTCCGCCCCGACCGCCAGCCGTGGCACCGCCGCCAGCCCCGACGCCCCGGGCACCTCCGATGTCCCTGTTGACGTCCCCATCACCGCCGCCACCGCCGCCGCGCCCGCCGCCGATGCCCCCGCTACCGGCCGCCCCGATCCCGGCCGAGCCCCCGGTGACGCCGGGACTTCCGCGGACGCCCCGGCCGCCGCTTCGAGCGCGGCCGCTTCGAGCGCGATCGCGGCCTGGCCCTCGTACTCGACGCGGTGGCAGACGCCCAGCAGGGAGGAGACCGCGTCGAAGAGGCGTCCCATGCTGGTGCAGGGGACGCAGCCGATGCCGCTGTCGAGCTGGGAGCGCACCGCGGCCAGCTCGGCGGGCCGGCAGGCGGTGACCGCTGGCAGGTCCGGCGCCCACGGGATGCCGGCGGCGGCCAGGTGGGACAGCGCCATCCGGCACGGGTTGCGCACGGCCGCGTCCCCACCGGGCAGCGGCACCGCGCGCAGATGGCCGACGCGGGTGAAGCGATGGCTGTCCGTCCCGAGCAGCAGCACCTCACCGCCCCAGACCTCACCGCCCCAGACTTCACCGCCCTGAGCCGCCCCGCCCTGGCCCGCCCCGCCCCAGGACGCACCGTCCCGAACCGCACCGCCCCGGCCCGCGCCGTCCCGAACCGCACTGCCCCGAACTGCACCGCCAGCGCTACCGACACCACCGATGCCAGCCCCGCCAGTACCCCCGATGCCGTAGCCGGTGCCGTCGAAGGCCACTCCGATGATCGGCTCGCCCAGCCTGCCGTGCTCGGCGAGCAGGGAGACCACGTGCGCATGATGATGTTGGACGAGCAGCGGCGGCTGGTCCCCGGCGTGGCGCTCGGCCCAGCGGCGGGTCGAGTACCCCGGGTGGGCGTCGGCGGCCAGCCGCGCCGGGCGCACGGCGTATACGGCGGTGAGCCGCCCGACCGACCGCTCGAAGGCACGCAGCGTCGCCAGGGATCCCATGTCACCGACATGCGCCGAGCAGAACGCACGCTCACCGTCGGTGACGCAGAAGGTGTTCTTCAGCTCCCCGCCGACGGCCAGGACCCCCTCGGCCGGCCAACGTGAACCATCCTGATCCGCCTCCCGCTCACGGTCGCCCGTGGACGCCGTCCGGCCGGGACCGCCCGTGGACGCCGTCCGGCCGAGGTCGATCGGCAACGGTGCGTAGCCGCGGGAGCGGCGGATCGGCAGCTCACGGCCGTCGACGACGCGGACCACCGAGTCATCGCAGGGCAGCAGGATCGGACGGTCGTGGGTGAGTATCGCGTCGGCCAGCGCCGGCAGCCGGCCGCAGACGTCAGCGGTGCCGGTGCCGGCGGTGTCGGCGGTGTCGGCGGTGTCGGTGCCGGCGGTGTCGGTGTCGGCGTCCTCGAAGCAGATCGGCTCGCCGGCCAGGTTGGCGCTGGTCAGCACGACGCACGCCGGGGGCGCGACGTCCGCGCCGGGCACCTGGGCGAACAGCAGGTGATGCAGGGGCGAGTAGGGCAGCAGCAGGCCGATCAGCGGGTTGCCGGGCGCCACGTCCGCTGTGACGGGGGCGTCCGGCCGGCGCCGCAGCAGCACGACCGGCCGGGCCGGGCCGCGCAGCACCGCGGCCTCGGCCGGGCTGATCTCGGCGAGCTGCCGGGCCACGTCGAGATCCCGGGCCATCACCGCGAACGCCTTGCCCGCCCGCGCCTTGCGCGCGCGCAGCAGCCGCACCGCCGCCGGGCTGTCGGCCCGGCAGGCCAGGTGGTAGCCGCCGATCCCCTTCACCGCGACGACGCGGCCGTCGGCCAGCGCCCGCTGGGCCGCGGCCAGCGCCTCGTCCGGCCCGGTGCCCTGCGCCCCCGGCACCTCGGCGGCGCAGGGGACGAAGGACAGCCGCGGCCCGCAGTCCGGGCAGCACACGGGCTGGGCGTGGAAGCGGCGGTCGGCCGGGTCGTGATATTCGGCCGCGCAGGCCGGGCACATCGGGAAGCCCGCCATGGTGGTGGCCGCCCGGTCGTAGGGCAGCGACCGGATGATGGTGAACCGGGGGCCGCAGGCGGCGCAGGTGACGAACGGATGGCGGTAGCGCCGGTCGGCCGGGTCGAACAGCTCCCGTACGCAGTCGTCACACACCGCCATGTCCGGGGGGACGACAGCGCCAGCGCTGCCAGCGGTGCCACCTGTGCCACCTGTGCCACCTGTGCCACCAGTGCCGCCTGCGCCAGCGACGCCGGCGGCGCCAACGGCGCCAGCGGCGCGGGTGTCCTCGCCGCCGCCGCGGCTGGCCACGATATGGAAGCCGGCCTCCCCGGCAACCGGCGGGATGTCGTCCACCCGCACGGTGGTGACCCGGGCCGGGGCCGGCACGTCGCCGCGCAGCCGCCGCAGGAACTCCGCGACCGCCGCCGGGCCGCCCTGGACCTCGATGAACACCGAGCCGCTGTCGTTGCCCACGAAACCGTCGAGGCCGAGGCCGGCGGCCAGCCGGTGGGCGAACGGCCGGAACCCCACCCCCTGCACAACGCCTTCGACCCGTATCCGCCGCCGCCACACGGCCCCGGGACGGCCCTGTCCCGCGACACGTGAATGATCGGCAGTGACCGGGCAGACGCCTTCGGCCGTCATGCGGCCGGCCCCGGGTGGGCGCCAGCCGCCTGGCCACCCTCGCCGTGTCCGTGTCCGTGTCCGTTTTCGTGCCCGTTTCCGTGCCCGTGGGCGGCCGGGCGGTATGGCTCTGGACGTGTGGCAGCCGCCCCGGGACGGCGGAACCCGGCCAGGAAGTCCCGTTCGATCAGGCCGATGACCTCCCACATGGCCCGGCGTACCACCTCGGACAGCTCCCAGCCCACGTCCACACGCTCGGCCTCGACGAGGAACACCGTGACCTCACCGGGACGGCCCGCCGGCGAGCCGGGCGCCTGCCCGTCCGGCCCGCGCCCGTCCAGCCGGCATTCCTCCGGCCCGCGCCCGCCCGGCCGGCATTCCTCCGGCCCACGCTCCTCCGGCCCACGCTCCTCCGGCCCGCGCCCGCCCGGCC
>NZ_CAKKTM010000261.1 GCF_920888515.1 Protofrankia sp. CiP1_Cm_nod1
CCTCCGGCCCGCGCCCGCCCGGCCCGCGCCCGCCCGGCCCGTGCCCGTCCGGCCCGTGCTCGTCCAGCCAGGTGGCGAGCGCCAGCGCGTGGTCCCAGCGGAAGGCGTGGGTGTGCAGGCCGGCCAGCGGCGGGAGATCGGCCAGCTCCGGACCGGGTACACGGTAGATCGTGCCCGGTCGCGCGCCGGTGCGGGCGGCGTCGACGATGACCACCCGGCGGGCCTCGCGGATCCGGAATGCCACGTCCATCCCGGCGGTGCCGCCGTCGACGACCCGCACCCCGTCGGGGACGCCTCGCTCCCACAGGTGCCGGATGAGGACCGGCCCGACGCCGTCGTCCCGGCGCAGGATGTTGCCGCAGCCCACCAGCAGCAGCTCGCAGCGCGCCGACGCGTCGCCGCCGGCGGGTCCCGCGGGGAGCTGCGTCACCGGGCGCCTCCATCCGTGCCGGCCGTCCCGTCCAGCCGTCCCATGCCGATCTTCCATCCGCCGTGCCCCGGGACCGCCGCGTTGATCGCGAAGTTGCCGACCTCACGCCCACCGCGCCGCCGGACCCGCCGGACCCGCCGGCGGACGCGGTCCGGACGATCGACACTGGGACGGGCACGTCCGTCAGGCCGGACACCGCCGTGGAGGGGGGCACCGTGCACGAGCTGTCGATCTGCCACGCCATCGCCGGCATCGTCCTCGAGCATGCCGGTGACCGTCCGGTGCGGGCTGTGAACATACGGGTCGGGCAGCTACGGCAGATCGTGCCGGGCACCCTCGTCCACTGCTGGTCGCTGGTCAGCCAGGACACCGCGCTGGACGGCTCGCGGCTGCGGGTCGAAAGCGTGCCGGCGCGGGTCCGCTGCGCCGGCTGCGGTCACTCCTGGACGCTGAGCGCGCCGGTCATGCGCTGCGGGCGGTGCGGCGGCCAGGACGTGTCGGTGCTGCACGGCGAGGAGTTTCTGATCACTTCCCTGGAGCTCGGGGAGGCGTGACCGGCCACGGGCTGGTTCGATCGACATCGCCGGTCGACAGGTCCCACGACCGGCGGTCTCAGTCGGCGGCGCGGGCCGGAACGGGCTGGAGGGGAAGGATCGTCATGGGCCGGTTCCACTGGCACGCCGACGGCGGCACGCACGGCGACCACCACGGCCACAGCCACGATCACCCGCACGGTCACGATCACCAGCCTGGCCACGATTACCAGCCGGGCCGGGACGGCCGCATAGGAGATCATTCCGGCTACGAGACCGGGACGCGGCGGGTCGAGGTGCTGGCCGCCATCCTCGGCGAGAACGACCGGCTCGCCGCCGCGAACCGCCGCGACTTCGACGCCGCCGGGACGCACGTCGTCAACCTGATGTCCGCGCCGGGTGCCGGCAAGACGACGCTGCTGCGGGAGACCCTCCGCCGGCTGTGCCCGGCACTGCGGGTCGGGGTGGTCGAGGGTGACATCGAGACCAGCATCGACGCCGACCGGCTCGCCGGGCTCGGCGCCGTGGTGTCACTGGTCAACACCGGCCAGGGTTTCGGCGGCGAGTGTCACCTGGACGCCGCCATGGTCCGTTCGGCGCTCGGGCGTCTGCCGCTGGGCCTGCTCGACCTCGTCGTCATCGAGAACGTCGGCAACCTGGTCTGCCCGGCCGAGTTCGACGTCGGCGAGCACCGGCGCGCGATGATCTTCTCGGTCACCGAGGGCGAGGAGAAGCCGCTGAAATACCCGATCATGTTCCGGTCCGCCGACCTCGTCCTGATCAACAAGGTGGACCTGCTGCCTCATCTGGACGTCGACCTCGAGCTCTTCCGCCGCAACCTGGCCGACGTCAGCCCCGGTGTGGCCACCCTGGAGATCAGCGCCCGTACCGGCGCCGGCCTCGGCGCGTGGTGCGACTGGCTGCGCGCGCCGCATCCCCCGCGGCCCGGCGCCGGCCGTCCGGCGGACCGGCCCGGCACCGGGCCACGGGTGTGGCGGGAGGATGTCAGCTGACGGGGATGTTGTTGATGGGGATGTCGTTGATGGGGGTGCCGCAGCGCGCCACGGGGTCCAGCGGCAGGAAGCGGCCGCCGTCGTCACTGACGCGGACGAAGTCGTAGCAGTTGGCGGCCTTGCCGCGGTTCGTCGCGAGGTCGATCGGGGCGGGCAGCAGGCCGTCGCCGTTGTAGTTGTGCACGCCGTGCAGCCCCTGGATGAATTCCAGGCGGGTCGGGCAGGGACCGGCCGCCTCCAGCCCGCGCAGGAACATGTCGGCTGACAGCCAGCCGAAGACCGCGCTGTCCTGGGCGGGTGACTGCACCTGCGGGGCGTACCGCGTCATCGCGTCGATCATCCGCTGGTGCGCGGGGCTGTTCACCTCGAACGGGACGAAGTTGATGTAGATGACGGTGCCGGCGAGGGTCGGGCCGAGCTGTTTGAGCAACGCCGGGTCGTAGCCGAACGGAGCGATCACCGTTTTGAGGTTGACGCCGGCGTCGCGGACCGCCGGCAGGATCTGGGCGAGGATGTCCGGGGTGACGATGCCGGCCAGGGTGTTCAGGCGCGCGGCCTTCATCTGCGCGGCCAGCGCCTCGAAACTGGTCGTCTTGGCGGTCACGGTGAAGCTCGCCTCGACGTGGACGCCGGCCGTCAGCAGGCTTGACCTGAGCTTCTCATAGAAGATTTCCGTCGCGTCGCTCAGCTCGGTGTTCACTATCAGGGCGCGGGTGCCGCCCTGGCTACGGACGAAATCCCCCCAGACGCTGGAGGATCCCCGCGTGGCCGAATAGTAGTGCCAGGAGAACATGTTGTCGTGGTCGTTCCAGGTGACATCGCCGGCCAGCCCGACGACCGGGACCTCGAGGTCGTCGAGATACTGCGCGGAGCCGACCACCACCCCCGCTGTTTCCAGAAGGCCGAAGACCTTTTCGTCCTGAACGAGCTCGCGAGCACCGGCACGGTTCCCGTTGGGGGAGCCGGCGTCGTCCCGCCAGACATACACGATCTTCCTGCCGTGGACGCCGCCCGCGGCGTTGGTCACCCCGAGGCGGGCCTCGACACCGGCCCGGAACGTCCGGTAGGCGGCTGACGTCGGCCCACTGTCGTCGAACAACAGGCCGATCTTGACCTCATCGCCGGCAACACCCGGTGACGAGCAGGGGCCCGGCCCCGCACGGCCGGACTGGCTCCTCGGGGTAGCGCAGGCGAACAGCCCGGTCAGGCTGCTCAGCGCCGCAGCCAGCACGGCGAACGACAGTAACGACCGCCTCCCGATCAAGAACATCGCAACGAGCTCCCTTGCCGCCACCGGACACCTACAGGTCATATCTGGACACAAAGAGTGCTCCGGTAGAAAACCGTACAAGAAAAGAATCCGAGCGGCACCGAATAGACCACACCCAGCATGTGAAACATGTCACGTGCAACCCATTACCCGCCCCACCTTTACCACATCCGCGAGCGCCCGCCACCGGACCGTCCACCAACCCCCCAAGAAAACCCGCCCCGGTGGAGCGCCGTCCCGGCCAGCCAGTTTCAGCCCGACTCGGATTTGTAGACCGCAGAGCCCAGACCCGTTATCGGTGGACGTGCCGCCTGACGTTTCAATCCGACCCGAATTTGTAGATCGCGGGGACTCTCCCAGAACGCCTTCACCGACAAGGAGCTGTCGTTTCAATCCGACTCGGATTTGTAGATCGCGAAGACATATTCGACCTGCTCGACCGCAACAAGGTGAAGTTTCAATCCGACTCGAATTCGTAGATCGCGGGGACCATGCATGGATTGGGAGAGATGAACCCATCAAGTTTCAATCCGACTCGGATTTGTAGATCGCGGGGACAGGGCCTGCGCCTGCTCGCCATCGCGGCGGGGTTTCAATCCGAATCGGATTTGTAGATCGCGGGGACCGTCAAGGGGAAGTCGTACTCCCTCTCCTACGGTTTCAATTCGACTCGGATTTGTAGATCGCGGGGACGAGATGGCGATCCGAAAGTTCGTCATCGTCTGGA
>NZ_CAKKTM010000262.1 GCF_920888515.1 Protofrankia sp. CiP1_Cm_nod1
CCTGGCTCGACGCGCTGGCCGAGGCCGAACGCCACCGCGACGCCGGGCACACGGGCGATCGCCATAGGCAATCCTCAGCGTAGGGCTGTGAGCTGGGAAAATGCCTGAACGCAGTGCTCTGCCGCGCTGCTTCTCAGACAGACCGCATTCTGTCCACCAGCCTGACATGACCACGGCTACGGCGCGCCATGACGGTCGCGACGGGCCTGGATTCGGATGGCCCTGCCGAAGAATCGCCAATCCCCCGCTGGTCATGAGCATCAGGCGCACGAACCGCCCAGCCATAGGCGAAACCACATACAGCCTCGGCCGACACCGACGGCCGTAGGTGAAAACCGCTGCCAAAACGACGATAACCACCTACAGCCTCGGCTGCCGTAGGTGAAAACCGCTGTCGGGATGACGGAAGCCACCTACACGTCGCACCGCTCAAAACGGGAGTATCCACCTCCTACTTCCCGACGAACTCGGCTTTCAGCGACATGAGCGCCCTGACCTCGACCTCGTCGACATCCTCATCAACTACACTTCCGCTCTGCTCCGCGAGGTCGTGCCTTCACCGCGTTCGTCGTCGCCGATCTCGATCCCTACACGTCGCTCCTGCACGCTCCACGACCGGGTCGGCCAACACTGGTGTTCGACCTGACGGAGGAGCGGCGCACGGCCCTACTCGAGTCGAACGTCCTGGGTGTCCTCGTTCCGGCGCCGGCGGAAGGTCACGACGGCGCCGGGACGGCACGGGCTGAAGGTGTTGTGGTCGGCGCACGACCTGGCGCTGACGGCGGTAAGGCTGTTCAGCTTTACCGCCGTCAGCGCGGACTCCTCGAACACGGCGACCATCTCGTGATGAGCAGCCATGCCCGTCGTGCCGGTGGACGGGGTCCCCTGGCACGACGGGCATGGCGACCGGCACAGCCACTCACCGGATGTGGCAGCTGAGCGATCCGCGCCCGACAGACCCCACCGATTACGGATAGCGACTGATCGATGGCATCTATCTGTTAGTCGCGCTCACCCTGGAGGTAACACTGATCATGGGATATGAATAAGCGTCGACGATGTCGCCGGCGTCATCCCGCGGAACGCTTGGCGAAATTTCGAACGAACGCATTTCCCGATCACGAGACGAAGCACGAAAAGCAGCGACTACAACGCGAAGCTTCTTCTGCAATTTTGCCGCGATCCACAGAAAAATGCGACGCAAGATACGAGCCGGCGGACGCGCCAGTGGAAGTGCCACCTGAAATATCG
This sequence comes from Protofrankia sp. CiP1_Cm_nod1, assembly GCF_920888515.1. Classification (GTDB taxonomy): domain Bacteria; phylum Actinomycetota; class Actinomycetes; order Frankiales; family Frankiaceae; genus Protofrankia. Next base: position 1,252 of record NZ_CAKKTM010000262.1, read on the forward strand.
CGACTAGAAAATGATAAAAAGGGCCGTCAGAATCCGGGGGAGGAAAATCACTCGACCCCGTGGAAAAAAATGACATGCAAAAACCCCTGCCTTAGATTGCATAAAGCCGAATGTTTAGTAGAGTAAAGCTTGGGTTTAGCCAATAACGTGAAATTGGTTCAAAATGAATAATTACATTAAGTTACACGCACCTACACTCCGTTTCTATCGACGTCTAACCAGAAAAAATAGGGCCGTACGGTAAATATACCGACGACCCTACTCTCGCTAACACGCGGGATGAAAAATACCAACCCAAGCTTTTCTCTACTGAACATCAATGTTTCAATCCGAATCGGAACAAGCATCAACTACTGTACGATCATCTGATCGGAACCTGTGACACCAGTCGACTTATTCCACAACACCGAGCAGTCGTCAGTGTACACCCGGCCGAACACACCCATAGCCATCACCCGCGCCACCCACCCAACGACCACATGATCATGGGATTACCGCTTCGGGCAGGCGCATCCGGCGGGCACCTGGCTGTCGCCGGCCGATGTCCGGCCTACGGCGATGGTTCGTCCAGTTCCCTGGTGTCGACCTCGGCCCAGGAGCGGAGCTGGTCGGTCAGTCGCTGGTGATCCTCGCGCAGCGAGTCGCGGGCCGGAGCAGGCTCGCCGTCGAGTTCGCGCTGGACGGCGGACAGCAGGTCGCCGCAGGTGCGGATTCTGATCCGGTGAACCGGGTTCCAGTGGCGCACCCGGTTCTGATGCGAGTTCAGCGCCGCCGCGAAGGTCTGCAGTTCCGTGCCGTGTGTGGTGACCGCGTCCGAGCGGATCTGGTAGGCGAACCGGCTGATCGGGAGATCGGGCGTGTACCAGCCTGGGCCGAGCAGCCGGTCGGCGACCGTCATCGCCAGATGCAGCGCGTGCCAGTCGTCGACGAGGGTACGGCGGGCCGGCGGCGCGCCGGTGTGCCTCCTCGCGCCGTCCCGGTGCCCATCGTCGGTGTGTTTCCCGGTCAGAACTTTGATCAGCTCGATGCGCCGGGCCACCTCCGCCCGCCTCACGGCGACGGGACCGGGGAAGTCGCCGATGAAGGCGTCCCGGATCCTCTCCGCCCGTGCCGCGAGAGGTGCGAGCCGCTGACCGCCCCGGCGCAGCGTGTCCGCGGCGGCGGCGAGTTCCAGGCTCGCCAGATGCTCCAGCGCTACCCGGGCGAGCACGTCCGGGTAACCGGGCAGCGCGGCCACCTGGTCCCTGTCGATCTCGACCCGCGTCCCGCCGCCGTCGGCCTCGACCATGGCGCCGACATGGACCGGGCAGCCCAGCGCGGTCGCGACGTCGGTGCCCGCGAGCAGCAGACCGGCGTTCATCGCGTTCATGCCGGGGCCGGCCAGCACGACAACCGCCTCCACGTCAGCCACCCCCGGCACGGCGAGCAGCGACGACGCGACGGTCCTGCGGACCCCGTCGATATCCGTCGGTACCACGATCGGTTCCAGCGCACCGGGGTCGCCCGGCGGCTCCGCCGTGGCAGGCCTGGCCGCGTCGAGCCTGGCCGCGTCGAGCCTGGCCGCGTCGAGCCTGGCCGCGTCGAGCCTGGCCGCGTCGAGCCTGGCCGCGTCGAGCCTGGCCGCGTCGAGCCTGGCCTGGATGTGGGCCGCCGATCCACGGGCCCGTTCGAGCGTCTGATCGCTCGCGACGAGCCGGAACCGGAGCGTCGCCTGAAACCGTCCTTCGTCCCTCGGCTGCCCGGGGGCGGTGTCCCGGGGCCGCGGGTCGATGAGATCCGTCAGGGAGCGCAACGTGTCCGCGTCGCACACGGCATCGGCGAACGGACGCCGGCCGTCACGCTCCTCCTGCAGACCGACGCTGTAGGCCACAAGCACCTCACCGGACGCGGCCGAGGACCAGCGGAACAGGTCGGGCACGCTGGGCAGACCAGGCATCCGCGTGAACAGCGCCCCGGCCCGGCGGGGGTCACGGTCGTCCGCGTGGCGTGCCGACCCGGCCGCTCTGACAAGGTAGCCGCGGTTCGGGATCCGCAGTCCGTGATGCTTGTCGCCGGCGAAGTTGTTGATCCATCTTCGACCGGTGAGGAATGCCCCGGCCTTGCTCAGGTGGCCGCGGCCGCTGACCCGTTCGATGAACGGCCCCAGCGTCTCCGTCTTCCCGGGGCCGCGTCTGCCCTCGTTGTTGATGACCGGGTCACCGGCTTCTCGTAACGAGTTGTATCCGCTGAGCAGCCACGCCCGGCCGAGCATCACCGCCTGTACCTCACGGCGGGCGAGCCGGTCGAAGAAGGCGTTCTCCAGGGCCGCCGGATCCGTGACAGCCAGCTCGCCGTTGGTGTCGATCCCGCACCGGGACGCGAGTTTCGTGAAGTTCTCGACGTCGAGGCGCTGCCGGGCATCCAGCATGCGCAGCAGGTCACGGGTCCGCGGATGGTCGTCGCCGACATGGGCGGCGAGCGCGCCGAACATCCGCCGCCGCGCCAGCCACGGCGCCGGGTCGTCCTCGACGCGCAGGTCGACCAGCTTGCCGTGGGCGGGTTCCTGGATCGGCCGGACGTCGACCGGGCGGCCGTCCGCGAGCGCGGCCATCAGGCACCCGATCGTCAGCCCGGTGGGACCAGTGCCGATACCGGTGACGATCCCGCCCACCTCACGGTGGGCCCCGAGCCACTCCCGCAGGACCCGGCGCCCGACCGGCAGTGTCGGCCACTCGGCGACAACAACCCGCTCGACATCGAGCTTCGGGTCGAGGACAGGACCGTAGGCGTCGGGCACCAGACCGAGCGCCCGCTCGATCGCCTCGGCCAGCCCGGCGGTGGCCCGGGCCCCCTTCCCGGTCGCGACCAGTAGCAGCCGGTCACCCTGCACCCACAGGTCAAGCAGGATCTCCAACGGCACCTTCTCCCACCGCCGCTGGGGATCCACAACCGGCGTCGTCAGCGAACGACGAACAGTCTCCTCGTCCCCGGCATCAACAGCGGCCAGGAGCCCGGCAACCTTCTCGGGCAGGCCGGGCCCGGCGGACCCACCATCGCCCCCGGAACGCAACCGTGCCTGACTGTCCACCCCCAGATCGGACGCCCCGAGAACGTGAACGAACACCCGCATCACGACCACCCCCGTAGAAACCGACCACGAGGGTACCCGCCACCCCCGACACACCAGCAGCCCACCCACCCACAACCGACCAGGTAGCTCACTGGCGCCCCTACGAGTACCGGGTGGCTGTCAACGAGACCATGATCCAATCCGACCCGGATTTACAGATCACGGGAACCATTCGACGACCTGATCGCACTCGGCGTCTTCACCGACGGGTTTCAATCCGACTCGGATTTTGTAGATCGCAGGGACACCAGACTAGGAGAAGTCCAAGGATGGGCATCATGTTTCAATCCGGCTCGGATTTGTAGATCGCGGGGACCTCACAACCCTGGTCGTTGCCAGCGGAGTCGCCGGTTTCAATCCGGCTCGGATTTGTAGATCGCGGGGACGCGACACGGTGGTCGTGTATCCCGACGAGCCCGTGTTTCAATCCGGCTCGGATTTGTAGATCGCGGGGACTGCCAGATGAGCCGGAGGCCGCCAGTGAGCCTGGGTTTCAATCCGGCTCGGATTTGTAGATCGCGGGGACGATCCTAGCCATCTACGCCCCCGACCCCGCCCGTTTCAATCCGGCTCGGATTTGTAGATCGCGGGGACGATACGCAAGGTCAGACAGGCAGCCTCCACGTGTTTCAATCCGGCTCGGATTTGTAGATCGCGGGGACCCCCTACCCCCTCTCCTATCAGGACATCCAGAGTTTCAATCCGGCTCGGATTTGTAGATCGCGGGGACTCTTCGCGTGGCTTTCGGGCATGCGGGAACTCGTTTCAATCCGGCTCGGATTTGTAGATCGCGGGGACCTAAGCGTGAACGACCTGTACCGCCAGATGCTCGTTTCAATCCGGCTCGGATTTGTAGATCGCGGGGACCCCGAAGGGGGGCGGAAAGGAGCCAGAGATGGCTGTTTCAATCCGGCTCGGATTTGTAGATCGCGGGGACATCGGATACCCTCGCGTACTTCGGCTTCACCAGTTTCAATCCGGCTCGGATTTGTAGATCGCGGGGACCGGTGCACGCCCTGGAAAGGGAGATAATGTACCTAAGTTTCAATCCGGCTCGGATTTGTAGATCGCGGGGACCCGCCGACCCGACCACCCCGCAGTCGTCGGGGGAGTTTCAATCCGGCTCGGATTTGTAGATCGCGGGGACCTGCACAAGAAGGGAGGTGCTGTGATGAGCAGGTTTCAATCCGGCTCGGATTTGTAGATCGCGGGGACCGCTTGTCCGCAGCATCGTCTTCACCGGGACGACCGTTTCAATCCGGCTCGGATTTGTAGATCGCGGGGACCGGAGTAGTGAACAGAAGTGTCACAACACCGTAGTTTCAATCCGGCTCGGATTTGTAGATCGCGGGGACTTGGGACGGCTTTGGGGGGGTGGGCCGGATGGGGTTTCAATCCGGCTCGGATTTGTAGATCGCGGGGACCGCCGCATATCGGCCGCATAGAATAGATCGGTGGTTTCAATCCGGCTCGGATTTGTAGATCGCGGGGACTGTCGAAAGACGGAGCTGCGGCTCTGCTCAAGGATGTTTCAATCCGGCTCGGATTTGTAGATCGCGGGGACGGGTTCGACGAACCACCTCATCCACTGGGTGTTTCAATCCGGCTCGGATTTGTAGATCGCGGGGACCTGCCGGAACGGGGTGGCGGCCGTCGCCCCGTTGTTTCAATCCGGCTCGGATTTGTAGATCGCGGGGACCGGCGTTGACTGCGGCTATCGCTGCAGTAATCGTTTCAATCCGGCTCGGATTTGTAGATCGCGGGGACTACGAGAGTTACTGCGACGCCCCCGGGTCGCCAGGGGTTTCAATCCGGCTCGGATTTGTAGATCGCGGGGACCCCTATGACGAAGAGCAGGCTGCTTTCTTCGGTGGTGGTTTCAATCCGGCTCGGATTTGTAGATCGCGGGGACCGTATATGTCCACCTCGTCGCACCGCCTGATCGTTTCAATCCGGCTCGGATTTGTAGATCGCGGGGACTGGGTGCGCCGACAGACGGCGACAAGGGGACGGGTTTCAATCCGGCTCGGATTTGTAGATCGCGGGGACCGCCATCGGCCTGACGTGGCCGGGGCACACCAAGTTTCAATCCGGCTCGGATTTGTAGATCGCAGGGACCGCTGGGCCCCTATGTCGTGGACGTAGTTCAGGGGTTTCAATCCGGCTCGGATTTGTAGATCGCGGGGACCGGTGATCGCCGGTGGCAGGTCTTATGACCGGGGTTTCAATCCGGCTCGGATTTGTAGATCGCGGGGACCAGGGTACGAGAAGTCCAGCTAAACCTCGTCGAGTTTCAATCCGGCTCGGATTTGTAGATCGCGGGGACCGCTGTCCGAATTGTACCCCGTCTGAGCTGGGGGTTTGCAAGATCCAACCACAACCTCCTTTTGAAGATCTTTTGGATCATGATGAGATGATCTAAAAATTCTGCGTCGTTGCAGGTCAGGATGCATGTCGATCTCTCACCACAACCTCCCGGGTTCGTCGGCGTGTCGGAGGTTGTGGTAGATGATCTCCCTGGGGTGCGTGTCTGTCCGTCCGGATCGGGTGCCGGGGACCCTCCGGTACCCGATCCGGACAGGCCACTGGAGCGCACGCCGATGGTGACACCTCCTCGACTTCGCTTCGACGGCCGTGGCGTGGCCGTCCCCGAACCCACCTCTACGGCCGACACGGACGACTTCCATGATCCCACCGCCGCCCCCTTCCCGGATACCACCATGCCCGGAGCGGCACCGGCCCGTCTCCCGATCGGCCCAGCGGCCGTCCGCCGTCGTCGGCGGCGTTCGTCATCACGGCAACGGCAACGGCAACGTGCACGGCAACGGCAGGCCGGCCGGCGGCGACGACGGCCGTTCCCGCGTCAGCGGGCGCGGATACGGCGCCGGGCGCGCTCCCGCCGCCGTATCCGCGCGCTGGTCCGGCGGACGGCAGTTCTGCTGATCGTTCTCGGCGCCGTTCTGGTGGCGGCCGCTCCCGGCGGGCCGGCCGGCCTCGGCCTGGAACGCGCCGCCGTCCTGCTCGACCGGATCGCGACCGTGGCGACACCGTGGTGAACCTCCGTCCGCGACCGGGGGAACCAACGCCGCCCTCCCCCGTCCGTCTGCACCTCGTGGAAACCACACGAGGAGGTGGCGATGGCCCGCACCATCCGTATCAACGGCATCGACGTCCCCGTCATCGCCGACGAGATGACCGGCGCCGACATCAAGGCAGCCGCGGGCGTCGGCGACGACCGGGTGCTCGTCCGGCAGGAGACCGACCGGAACACCATCATCAGTGACGACCATCGGGTCCGCGTCGCGGATGGTGACGTCTTCGCCCACCACGCCCGGCACTCCAAGGCGATGCCCGGGGCCCGTCCGGCAGCCACCGGGCCGCTCGACAAACCGGCCGGCGAACCAGTCGACGAACCAACCGGCGAAACGGCCGGCGAACCAACCGGCGAAACGGCCGGCGAAACGGCCGACAGGCCGGCCGGTGAACCGGCCGACGGTGTCCACGTCACCCACGTCACCCACGTCACCCACGACGTCCGCGGCCTGTCGCGATGAGCCCGCGGAACCGCCGTATCCGGCTCGAAGCCGCCCAGCTCGCCGGGGCCTACCGGGGGCTTCGCATCGCCGACGACGACTCGTGGATTCTCATCCCCGAATTCCGGCTGCCGGCCGGATGGGAGCCGGCCCGCACCACCGTGCTCGTCGTCGTGCCGGTCACCTATCCCGAGTGCGCCCCGGACGGCTTCTTCCTCGGTTCCCGCCTGCGACGGCGCGACGCTGACGGCGGCAGCGGCGGCCTCGTCGCCCCGGGCCACTATTACCGCGACTACAACAACCCCTACGCCGACCTGGGCTACGTCTGGTATTGCCTGGAGGATCCGTACCGGCGGTGGAATCCCGGGCTCGACTCACTGTTCACCTTCGTCGAGGCCATCCGCACCTACCTCGGCACGGCGGACTGACCGATGAGACCAACAGCACCGGCAGGACCGGCAGCCGGGAACCGGACGTGGGAGAAACGGCAGTGCCGTCTGATCGTCCCCGACGTCATCTGGACGGGACTGTCCGCCCACCTGCTCGGCAGCAACCTCGAACGGTTCGCCTACCTGCTCGGCCGGGCGGAGATACACGGCGATCGACCGGGACGCCGTGTCGTCACCATCCGGATACGCCATGCCCTGCTGCTGCCCGATGCCGCGCTGGCCGTGCGGACCCCGACCCGTGTCGAGGTCGCCGCCGACGTCAGCCGGGCTGTCCTGCGCACCTGCTACGAGCATGCGCTGTCCCTCGTCGACGCGCACAGCCATCCGGGCCTGTCCGCGCCCGCGATCTTCTCCGGCGTCGACCGTGCCAACGCGCTGGAAACCCACCGGGAGTTCCACGCCACGATCCCCGCCCGGCCGCCGGTGGCCGCCGCGTCCCTCCTGCTCACCCACACCGGTGTCGACGGCCTGTGGTTCGACCCTGACACCGGCCGTCTCGCGCCGCTGGACTTTCCCTCCGTCCCGCCATCCGCCGCGCCGGCCGTTGCGCCCACGGCCGCGGACGCGCCCGGCGCGGGAGCGCTCCCCGGCGAACCACCCGTCGCCGCGGACACCGCCGCGGACCAGCCGCTTCCCCACCGCGGCGCAAGCGCGGGAGCCCGGCCATGACCCGGCCGCGCCCCGCCCCCACCCAGCATGATCGGCACGGCCAGGACGACCGCTGTGATCGTTACGACCGGCAGATCAGGGCGTTCGGCTCCGGCACGCAGCACCGGCTCGGCCGGCTGACCGTGGGTGTCGTCGGGGTGGGCGGGGCCGGATCCCTCGTCGTCCAGGGCCTGGCCCACCTCGGTGCCGGAGCCCTCCTGCTCGTGGACCCGGACCAGGTGGAGACCTCCAGCCTGGCCCGGCTCGTCGGCGCCACTCCCGCGGACGCCCGGCAGGCCACCCCCAAGGTGGACGTGGCCGCCCGCCTGGCACGGACGATCAGCCCCGGCCTTCCCGTGACGACGATCCGCGGCAGTGTCCTCGACCCGGCCGTCTGGCACGCGCTCAGCCACACCGACGTCCTGATCGGCGCCGTCGACAGCCACGCGCCGCGATGGGCGATCAACCGGCTCGCCGTCCAGTACGGACGGCTCTACCTCGACATCGGCGTGGAACTCAGCCGCGGCGGGCCCGAAGGCGAAGGCACCCTGGAAGCCGGCGGCCGGGTCGCCGTCATCCGACCGGACGGGCCGTGCCTGCGCTGCCAGGACGGCTACGACCCGACGCTGGCCGCCCGCGAGCAGGACCCGTCCGTCCGCGCCGCCCGCCGCGCCGCCGGTTACGACAACACCGACCGGGCTGCCCGGCCCGGCCGGACCGTCCGCCCGGCATCCGCATCAGGGGAATCAGCGGGATCACCAGCCGACCCGGTGTCAGCGGCCGACCCGGCGGCGAGCGTGCTGTTCCTCAACCAGGCTGTCGTCGCGCTCGCCCTCGGGGAGCTTGTCAACAGCCTCACCTCCTGGAAGGGCGCCGCTGAACAGATCCTGCTCGACCTCGTCCGCCCGCGGTTGACGCACCTGTCCGCCGACGTCGACCCGTCCTGCCCCGTCTGCGGTCCCGACGGCATCCGCGGGCTGGGCGACGCCGGCGGCCCACCACCGAGCCGGGACGGCCGTGCCACACCACCGCCAACCATGAACCGGCGACCGGCCCACGGGAAAGGCCTGTAGTCCCGAGCGCCCCGGCTTCCACCCCCCGAACCCCACAATGCCGTCGCCGACAACCACACCATCCAACTCATCACCCCACAACAGCCCTACCACGGAGAACAGCGGCTCCACCACCACCCAGGCCGTTCACGGAGGAGCCCCGACCCAGACTTTCCGGATCGCGCCCACCCTCCCGTCGACAATCTTCGGAATCGGCCACATCCCGTTTCAATCCGACCCGAATCAGTAAGATCACAGGCACGCAACGTTAGGCATGTGCATCGTGCGTGGTCGCAGGTTTCAATCCGACTCGGATTTGTAGATCACGGAAACTGTTCACGCCCAACCCCGAGACGGAGGCCGACAGGTTTCAATCCGGCTCGGATTTATAGATCGCGGGGACCAGAAGTACTGCAGAAGCTCTCACAGGACATGGTTTCAATCCGGCTCGGATTTGTAGATCGCGGGGACGACTCACGGAAGTCGCCGCGGCGAGCGGAGTGGAGTTTCAATCCGGCTCGGATTTGTAGATCGCGGGGACGACTCACGGAAGTCGCCGCGGCGAGCGGAGTGGAGTTTCAATCCGGCTCGGATTTGTAGATCGCGGGGACGAGCCCCCGCCCCAGCCGGGTGCGCGTCCGCAAGGTTTCAATCCGGCTCGGATTTGTAGATCGCGGGGACTATGCCGACGATACCGTCGGTGTGGCCCAGCTAGTTTCAATCCGGCTCGGATTTGTAGATCGCGGGGACCCCTAGAAAGTCGGTGGTGTACCTAGCCACTGAGGTTTCAATCCGGCTCGGATTTGTAGATCGCGGGGACGGTTCCGGGATTTGGGCGACCTGTCGCGCTTTCGTTTCAATCCGGCTCGGATTTGTAGATCGCGGGGACCGGCGTTTACCGTCGTACGGTTCGGTGGTCTCGGGTTTCAATCCGGCTCGGATTTGTAGATCGCGGGGACCCCAACGTGTTCAGCTCCTGAGATTTCAGGGTGGTGGTTTCAATCCGGCTCGGATTTGTAGATCGCGGGGACGATGCGGTGCCGCCCTTGAAGCCGCCGAGGCTCAGGTTTCAATCCGGCTCGGATTTGTAGATCGCGGGGACCTCGACGACAACGGCCCGGTGCTCAACGTCAATGGTTTCAATCCGGCTCGGATTTGTAGATCGCGGGGACGAGCCGCTACGTCGCCCTCGAGGTGAAGTATCGGCCGGTTTCAATCCGGCTCGGATTTGTAGATCGCGGGGACTAGATTGCACTCGATGCGGCGGGAGCGGTCGCGTTTCAATCCGGCTCGGATTTGTAGATCGCGGGGACCTCACCTTGGTGAGGGCGGCCAACCGGGCCGAAGGGTTTCAATCCGGCTCGGATTTGTAGATCGCGGGGACGTCTTCTTTGCCAGAGGGTTCTCCCCATCGTCTGGTTTCAATCCGGCTCGGATTTGTAGATCGCGGGGACATGTCCATTATCGTTAAGACCATAGCTAGCGCTGAGTTTCAATCCGGCTCGGATTTGTAGATCGCGGGGACCGTACATCAACAACGGTCATGGCACGCCGCAAGGTTTCAATCCGGCTCGGATTTGTAGATCGCGGGGACTCGGACATCCCCGGCGTGGACTACGGTCCCAGGTTTCAATCCGGCTCGGATTTGTAGATCGCGGGGACGTGACTCGCCACCACAGCGAGGGAGGCGAGGTGTTTCAATCCGGCTCGGATTTGTAGATCGCGGGGACGCTGTCCGAATTGTACCCCGTCTGAGCTGGGGGTTTGCAAGATCCAACCACAACCTCCTTTTGAAGATCTTTTGGATCATGGTGAGATGATCTAAAAATTCTGTATCGTTGCAGGTCAGGATACATGTCGATCTCTTACCACAACCTCCCGGGTTTGTCGGCGTGTCGGAGGTTGTGGTGGATGATCTAGATGGCGGGCAGGAGCGAAGGCGCGTAGGAAGGTGTTGACGTCGGCGGCGATGGCCGTACGCAGCTCGGCGTCGGTGACCTCGCTGGTGCCGAGCGCGGAGAGTTCGGGGAGGTCTCCCGAGACGAGGGCGAGGAAGCGCGCGGCGGCGGTGTCGGGCCCGTCGACGTCGAGGTGGCCGCGGTTGGGCAGGCGGGCGAGGCGGCCGGCGAGGGCGCCGCGCACCCGTGACCCTCCGTGCGCGAACGCTTCGTCGAAGAGGTCGGGGAACCGGCCGGCCTCGGCGTACATCAGCCGCTGAAGAATCCAGCCCTCCCCGGTGAGCTGGCAGTCGATGACCTCGCGGGCCACCCGGGAGAGGTCACCGGCGAGATCAGCGCCGTCGTCGGGCAGGGTGCCGAATGAACCCGACCGTTCAATGTAGCGTCCACTGCGTCAAAGTTACGCTCCACCGCCGAAGCCCCGCCGCTGGCGAGCCCTCCCCCGCCGCCCGCCACGGTGAAGCGCGACGCGGTGAAGTTCGGCATGGTTTCGACATGGTGAGGAAGGCGTCGTGACGTCCGTACCGTTGGAGGACCGGGTCGACCCGCAGCTGCGCGACCATCTCGTGAACCCGCCCAGCCGCCCCCGGCTGGGCCGGCTGCACCCCACGGCCGACCGCGTCCGGGCGACCGACACGCACGTCAAGATCACCGACGGCCCGGACGCGCGGGACGTGCCGGTGCGGGTCTACCGGCCCGCCGAGGCCGAGGCCGAGGCCGATGCGCCGGTGGCGCTCTTCGTCCACGGCGGCGGTTTCACGCTGGGTGAGCTTGAGCAGTTCGACCCGCACTGCGCGTGGTACGCTGCCGCGTCCCGGGCGGTGATCGTCTCGGTCGGCTACCGGCTGGCCCCGCAGTTCCCCTACCCGGCGGCGCTGCGTGACGCCCACGCCGTGTGGAGCTGGCTGACGGGCGGCCCCGCCGGGGAGACCGGCGAAGGAGCCGGCGGGAGGGCCGGCACGGGGGCCGCGGAGATCGGCGTCGACCCGGCCCGGTCGGCCATCATCGGCTCCAGTTCGGGTGCCGCCATCGCGGCCGGGCTGACGCTGTACCTGCGCGACCGGCAGGAGCCCCTGCCGTCACTGCTGCTGCTGCACGCGCCCGTGCTCGACGACCGGCACGCCACGGTCTCCAGCCAGGCCATCACCGACCCGCGCACCTGGAACCGGGCCGGCTCCCAGCGGGGCTGGCGCGGCTACCTCGGCCCGCTGGCCGACGCCGCGGACGTGCCGGCCTACGCCGCGCCGGCCCGCGCCGCGGACCTCGCCGGGCTGCCGCCGACCGCCCTGGTATTCGGCGATCTCGAGCTTGCCCGGGACGAGGCGCTGGCGTTCGCCACCCGGCTCGCGCAGGCCGACGTGCCGGTGGAGCTGCACATCTACCCGGGCGCCACGCACGGTTTCGACATCGTCGTACCCGACGCCGCCGTCAGCCTCGCGTCCCGCCGCGTCCAGAGCGAGGCCCTGCTGCGCGCCCTGCACCCGGCCGACCACAGCCGGCCCGACTGACCACGGCCCGGCTGACAACGGCCCGACTGACAACGGCCCGACTGGCGGCGAGCCGCTGTCAGCCGGGCCGGCCGAGAAACGGTGCGACGGACAGCGATGCCCGCCTGTCTTCACAGCTCATGATCCTATTCCGGAAATCGCCCATCAGGCTCGTCGGACGCTCCTCCTTCGAGCGGCCCACCGTGTAGGTGACTTCCGTCGTCCCAACAGCGGTTTCCACCTACGGCGGCTGAGGCCGTCGGTGGAAACCGTCGTTCCGACAACGGTTTCCACCGACAGCCGACGGGCGCCGGCCGAGGCCGTAGATGACTTCCGTCGTTCCCGACAGCGGTTTCCGCCTACGGCTGGGTGGCGTGGGTGTCAGGCCTCCTGGAGTGGCCGTGAGCGGCCGTTTTCACCGGAGATGGGGCCCGAACCGCGCTGGATGCCGGTGGTGCGTGGTGGCAATCGCGTCATTGGTTCTGGCAATCGTGCCGTCGGTTTCCGCCCGTCCGGTTGTAGCCCCTGACCGCGGTCGCCTACCGTGCAGGACGTGAACCCGCACGGGGCGAAGCGCCTGATCACAGGTCATGGCGGCGTCTCGTCCGACCGGAATCCCGGCACAGCCTGACCGTCGCTGGCAGCTGACCGTCACTGGCGGCCGGCCGCGGCACGACGGCCGGTTTCCCATGGCCGATTCCACGCTGATGAGGGGCTTACATGTCCGTACGTGGGACCGATGGTAACGCCGCCACCGACAGCCCGGCCGGGCAGCCGCCGGAGCTGGTGACGCCGGAAGCGATTCATGTCACGACCGGCGACAACGTGACCTTCGTGATCCGGCTGCTCGAGCACGAGGACCCGACCGTCCCGGTCGTGCTGATCCTGCCGGCCATGGGGATGAAGGCGAAGTTCTACCGGCCGCTGGCGAAGGCGCTGTCCACCGCCGGCCTGTCCGCCGCCACCTGCGACCTGCGGGCCCAGGGGGAAAGCACACCGGGCCTGCGCGAGCAGCCCGGCTTCGGCTACCGCGAGCTGCTGGAGGTGGATCTCCCGGCGGTGCTCGCGGCGCTGCGGGCGCGCCTGCCGCAGGCGCCGGTGTACCTGTTCGGGCACAGCCTCGGCGGCCAGCTCGCGCTGCTGTACACGGCTTCGGCGCCGAAGGAGATCGCCGGCGCCTGCGTGATCGCGACCAGCAGCGTCTACTGGCGGTCCTTCGCCCGCGGGCGCCGGCTCGTCGCGCTCTGGCAGGGGCAGGTCATCGGCCTGGTGTCCCGGATCCGCGGGTACTGGCCGGGCGGCATGGTGATCCCCGCGCCGATGGCCGGCGGTGTGATGACCGACTGGGCCCGGCACATCCGCAACGGCCGCTACCAGCCCCGCGGCAGCAAACGGGACTACAACGAGGCGCTGCGCACGTTCGACCTGCCGGTGCTGGTGATCTCGATCGCGGGCGACCCGCTCGGCCCGCGTCCCAACGTCGACTTCCTGTGCGGCAGGATGCGCGCCGCCCAGGTCACCCGCTGGCACATCGAGGACGGCTCCGGGGTGGCCGTCGACGACCACTTCGCCTGGATCAGAAGCAGCGGCGTCATCGGCTCCGCGGCCGCCGCCTGGATCACCAGGGGCGCCCTCCCCGCACAGGCGTGACAGCCTGTTCCCCAGGCTGGTCCTGTTCCCCGCGCCCGGGCGTCCGCACCGCGTGGGCACGGCGGGCACCGGGCTCCCGCCGGCCCCTGGCCCCCTGGCCCCTGGCCCCTGGCCGCTGGCCGCCGGCCGCTGTGCTCCAG
>NZ_CAKKTM010000263.1:0-2482 GCF_920888515.1 Protofrankia sp. CiP1_Cm_nod1
GGGCACGGCGGGCACCGGGCTCCCGCCGGCCCCTGGCCCCCTGGCCCCTGGCCCCTGGCCGCTGGCCGCTGGCCGCTGGCCGCTGGCCGCTGGCCCCTGGCCGCTGGCCGCTGGCCCCTGGCCCCTGGCCCCTGGCCCCTGGCCCCTGGCCCCTGGCCCCTGGCCGCTGGCCGCTGGCCCCCTGGCCGCTGGCCGCTGGCCGCTGTGCTCCAGCGCCGATCGCCGGGATCCGCCGGCCGCCGGATCCCGGCATGATGGCCGCATGATGGCTGCGGGTGGCCGGCCGTCGCGGTGCCGGCCCCGGCCGTAGTCTGGGCCAATGGTCAACCGTCTGTACTTTCGTCAGTTGCTGTCCGGACGTGACTACGCGGTCGGCAACCCGGTGGCAACCCAGATGGTCAACTTCACCTACCTGATCGGGGACCAGGAGACCCGGGAGGCGGTGGTGATCGACCCGGCGTACGCGGTCGACGATCTTCTCTCGGTGCTGGCCGACGACGGGATGCGGCTGACCGGCGCCCTGGTCACCCATCACCATCCCGACCATGTCGGCGGCGCGATGTTCGGTTTCGTCCTGCCGGGCCTGCCGGAGCTGCTCGCACGCGTCCAGGTCCCGGTACACGTGCAGCGGGACGAGAGCGAGTGGGTGCGACGCTCCACCGGCGTGTCCGCCACCGACCTCGTCGGCCACGACCACGACGACGTGCTCGACGTCGGCGCCGTGCCCATCCGCCTGCTGCACACCCCCGGGCACACCCCGGGCAGCCAGTGCTTCCTGGTGGACGGCCGGCTCGTCGCCGGCGACACGCTCTTCCTGGAAGGCTGCGGACGCACCGACTTCCCCGGCGGCGACCCCGACGCCATGTACACGAGCCTGCAGCAGCTGGCCGCGCTGCCCGACGACACCGTCGTCTACCCCGGCCACTTCTACTCGGCGCAGCCCAGCGCGCCGATGTCGACGGTGCGCGGCGGCAACGCGGTGTTCCGCCCCCGTTCCGTCGAACAGTGGCGGGCCTTCTTCGGCGGTGGATGACCACGCCCGCCGCCCGTATGCTCGACCACCCGTCCCGGCCCTGACCGCGCGGGCGTGCCCCCACCGGCCGCCGCGGCCGCGCGGCACCACCCGGCCGAACCGAGAGAACCGAGAGAGAAGCACATGACACGCACCGCTGTGAACCGTTACGTCCTGCCCAACATCATCGAACGCACCTCCCGCGGCGAATACGGGATGGACCCCTACTCCAAGCTGCTGAAGGAACGCATCATCTTCCTCGGCACGCAGATCGACGACGTTTCCGCGAACGACATCATGGCGCAGCTGCTCTACCTCGAGGGCGAGGACGCCGACCGCGACATCTCGCTCTACATCAACTCCCCGGGCGGCTCGTTCACCGCGCTGATGGCGATCTACGACACGCTGCAGTTCGTCCGGCCCGACATCCAGACCCTCTGCCTCGGGCAGGCTGTCTCCGGGGCGGCCGTCCTGCTCGCGGCCGGGACACCCGGCAAGCGGTTCGCCCTCGGCAACAGCCGGATCCTGCTCGACCAGCCGTCCAGTCAGAGCCAGGGGCAGTCGAGCGACCTGGAGATCCACGCCCGGGAGATCCTGCGGATGCGGGAGCTGCTGGAGACGATCCTCGCCCGACACACCAACCGGAGCCCCGACCAGATCCGCCGGGACGTCGAACGCGACAAGATCCTCGACGCGAACGAGGCGGTCGAGTACGGCCTCGTCGACGAGGTCATCCAGAGCCGGAAGAACTCGCTGCGACAGGCCGCCTCCGAATAGCGGCACGGTACGTACGGGGCCGCGGCGCGGCGCTCCGCCGCCTACCGCGCCACCCGCCGCCCTACCGCATTTTCGGGACCGGGCCCCGCGCCGCCCGGCGGCGTTCCGGGGCGTCACAGCGGCTCCGTGACGCTGGCTCCCGCGAGGCTGGCTCCCGCGAGGCTGGCTCCCGCGAGGCTGGCTCCGTGACGCTGGCTCCGCGGCGCTCTACAACGGCTCGCCGGGGATGCCGAGGTATTCCCGGCGGAGGGTTTCGACGATCGGGTGGCCGGCCGCCAGTTCCCGGCCGTCGACCGCGGCGATCGCGCGTACACCGGCGGCCGCGTTGGTGGCGAACGCGGCCCGCATGCCGGCCAGCCCCTGCCGGTCGACCGGTGCGACGGTCGTGCGTCCGTGCGTCCGCTGGAGCAGCCGCATGGTCACGCCGCGCAGGCAGTCCGCGGCAGGCCAGATCACGTGGTCGCCGTCGAAGAAGCCGACGTTCCAGGTGGCACCCTCCGAGACGAGCCCCGCCGGAACGCCGCTCCCCGTGCCGCCGCTCCCCGAGCCCGGGCCCTCCCCGCCCGGGCCCTCCCCGCCCGGGCCTTGCAGGGCCGGGCTTTCCGAGGCCAGCCCCTTCGGGGCGGCTCGACCCTCCGAGGCCGGGCCCTCTGGTGCCGGGCCTTTCCCCGCGGGAGCGGCGGCGCCGGGGGC
>NZ_CAKKTM010000263.1:2737-4908 GCF_920888515.1 Protofrankia sp. CiP1_Cm_nod1
CGGTGAAGAGGACGTCGTCGAAGCCGTCGAGCTGCGCGGCACGGCGATGGCGCAGCGCGTCGAAAAGACCCACGTGTTTGACCGCCGGCATGCTCCGGCGGTAGGCGACCGAACGGACGCGCAGCGGCGGCAACGGCGTGGCAGGCGCCGGCCTGATGTTCACCAGGACGTGCGGCTGCGCCCGCACGCCCGGATGCCCCACCTCGAGCGCCGGGTCGAAGACGGTTATCCGGACCACGCAGGAGCCCGTCCCGATGGGGCGTGTCGCCCGGCGGACGAGATGGCGGACCCTCTCGACGTCCAGGTCGGCGTCGAAGAGCAGCCCGCAGTCGTGGGCCAGCCGCTCCAGGTGCAGCGACAGCCCGCGCACCCGCTGGCGCTCGACCCGCATGGTCGTGAAGTGGCCGTAGTTCGTCAGCGCCAGCACGGCAAGATCATTGATGTCGGGCGGCGCGCCGTCCAGCTCCATCACGGGCAGCAGTCTCCCACCCGGCAAGCCGCATGATCGACGCACCGGGCCGTCCATGACAACAAGGCCTTCCCTGATGGAAAGAAGACTTTCCATCTCGCCGGCATCTTCGGCCTGACCATCGAGGAAATCTTCCTCTTCGACCGGCCAGGGACGGGAACCGGCACCGGCCCGCCCCGAGCCCCCCGCCCCGAGCCCGCTGGGCCCGGCCCCCGCGCATAATCCGCAACCGGTTCCCGGTGAATGTGACGGATATCGAATCCGGGCCGGTGCGTCCCGGGCGTGATGTGCCCCGCATCGCCGCGATCGCGATTACCCGCGGTTTGCCACGCGATTGTCTTAGATCAACGGACGTCGCCCAGCAGAGCAGACTCAGGGTAGGTGAAGGTCACAGTGGGTGAGGTCACAGCGGACCAGGAAAGCTCCGGCACCGGGAGAGCACAACACACAGCTCCCGGAGCGGTAACCGGCGAGAACCCCTGGCGATCCGTATCACGCCCAGCCCGGCGGGGACGGCGGCTGCGCGGCGCTGTCGCCGGCTGCGCGGTGATAGTGGCCGGAGCCGTCGGCCCGGCCTCCGGCATCATCGGCACCAATACCGGGACTGGCGGGCCGGGCGGCGGTGCGAACCCGCCGGCCGCCGCCCGGGCGGTTCAGACCTTTACCATTCCGCATGCTTTTACCGCCGCCGGCGGGCCGGTTCCCGCGCAGCTGTCGGCGGCCACCGACCGGGTGCTTCCCGGTGTGGTGAGAATTTTTTCCAGGATCACCTCGCGGAACGTCTCCGCCGCGGGCACCGGTATGGTGCTGAACTCCGCCGGTGAAGTACTCACCAACAACCACGTCATCGCGGACGCCGACGCCATCACCGTCACCGTCGCCAGCAGCGGCCGTTCCTACCAGGCGTCGGTCGTCGGGGCGGACACGACCGACGATGTGGCGGTCCTGCGGCTGTGGGGCGCCTCCGGGCTCGCCGCGGTCCCGATCGGCGACTCCTCACGGGCCGGGGCCGGTGACGCCGTCGCCGCCATCGGCAACGCCGACGGCGGGGCGCCCGAGGTCGTCTCCGGCAGGATCATCGCGCTCAACCAGAGCATCACCGCGACCGACTCCGACGGCGGCAACCCCGAGGACCTCTCCGGAATGATCAAAACCGATGTCGCCATCAGGCCCGGGTTCTCCGGCGGCCCGCTGGTCAGCGCGGCCGGTGAGGTCATCGGGATGGACACGGCGGCGACCGTCTTCAACGAGTACCTGCCGGCCGGGCTGCGGGCCGGATACGCCATCCCGATCAGCCACGCGATCTCGGTCGCGAGCTCGCTCACCACCGGGAAAAGCACCGGGAAAACCGCTTCCACCGCCGCGGCACACCTGGAGGGCGCCAGCGACGCTCGGAGTGGCATCGGCGTCACAACGGACGTCAGGCCGGCCCGCCTGACGTTGGGCGGCGGCTCCACGCGCGCCCCGGGAAGTGCTCCGCTCGCCGGTGGGCACGAGGCCGGCGGGCACGAACGCGACCGGAGTGCTGGCGTGCTGTCGTCGGCATCCGGCCTGTCGAGGACGACGGGCAGCTCACCGGCGGGCGCGCCGGGACCCGGTGCGCCACGACCCACGCGGCCCGCCCACCCGGCCCCGGAAGCCGCCCTGACCCGCCGCGGCAGGCGTCCCGCCAGGCCCCACCGCCCACGCTGACCCCGCCCAT
>NZ_CAKKTM010000267.1 GCF_920888515.1 Protofrankia sp. CiP1_Cm_nod1
GCCGGTACCTCACCGCGGCCGGGGGCGGCACCTCGACCACCAACAGGTTCCCACGGGGGTTCCCGTAGAGGTTTCCCCGCACAGCAAGGAGGGGCCACCCGAAACCGGGCAGCCCCTCCCCACCACAACCAAGTCCGGCAGCGACCTACTCTCCCACGCGGTCACCCACGCAGTACCATCGGCGCAGAAGGGCTTAGCTACCGGGTTCGGAATGGAACCGGGCGTTTCCCCTTCGCTATAACCACCGAAACACTCACCAGAATACAACCGGAAACCGGCCATACCCCCAGAACCACACAGTGGACGCGCAACACCTTCGAGGACAAGCCCTCGGCCTATTAGTACCGGTCAGCTCCATACGTTACCGTACGCCCACCTCCGGCCTATCAACCCGATCATCTACTCGGGGGCCTTACCAGGTTCACCCTGTGGGAGACCTCATCTCGAAGCAGGCTTCCCGCTTAGATGCTTTCAGCGGTTATCCCTCCCGAACGTAGCCAACCAGCCGTGCTCTTGGCAGAACAACTGGCACACCAGAGGTTCGTCCGTCCCGGTCCTCTCGTACTAGGGACAGCCCTTCTCAAGTCTCCTGCGCGCGCGGCGGATAGGGACCGAACTGTCTCACGACGTTCTAAACCCAGCTCGCGTACCGCTTTAATGGGCGAACAGCCCAACCCTTGGGACCTACTCCAGCCCCAGGATGCGACGAGCCGACATCGAGGTGCCAAACCTTGCCGTCGATATGGACTCTTGGGCAAGATCAGCCTGTTATCCCCGGGGTACCTTTTATCCGTTGAGCGACGGCGCTTCCACCAGCCACCGCCGGATCACTAGTCCCTGCTTTCGCACCTGCTCGACATGTCTGTCTCACAGTCAAGCCCCCTTGTGCACTTGCACTCGACACCTGATTGCCAACCAGGCTGAGGGAACCTTTGGGCGCCTCCGTTACTCTTTAGGAGGCAACCGCCCCAGTTAAACTACCCACCTGACACTGTCCCTGATCCGGATCACGGACCGAAGTTAGACACCCAATTCGACCAGAGTGGTATTTCAACAGCGACTCCACCGAAACTGACGTTCCGACTTCACAGTCTCCCACCTATCCTACACAAGCCGAACCGAGCACCAATATCAAGCTATAGTAAAGGTCCCGGGGTCTTTCCGTCCTGCCGCGCGTAACGAGCATCTTTACTCGTAATGCAATTTCGCCGAGTCTGTGGTTGAGACAGTAGGAAAGTCGTTACGCCATTCGTGCAGGTCGGAACTTACCCGACAAGGAATTTCGCTACCTTAGGATGGTTATAGTTACCACCGCCGTTTACTGGCGCTTAAGTTCTGAGCTTCGCACCGAAATGCTAACCCGTCCCCTTAACGTTCCAGCACCGGGCAGGCGTCACTCCGTATACATCGTCTTACGACTTCGCACGGAGCTGTGTTTTTAGTAAACAGTCGCTTTCCCCTGGTCTCTGCGGCCACTATCCGCTTCGGGGGCACAGCCCCTACACGGACAACGGCCCCCCTTCTCCCGAAGTTACGGGGGCATTTTGCCGAGTTCCTTAACCACAGTTCACTCGCTCGCCTTGGTATTCTCTACCTGACCACCTGTGTCGGTTTCGGGTACGGGCGGCCCTGACACTCGCTAGAGGCTTTTCTCGGCAGCATGGGATCATCCACTTCACCACAATCGGCTCGGCATCAGGTCTCAGGCACACAAGACACGGATTTACCTATGCCTCGCCCTACACCCTTGCCCCAGGACAACCACCGCCTGGGTTGGACTACCCTCCTGCGTCACCCCATCGCTTGCCTACTACCAGCCGGGATCCCGCGCTCCCCACCCCCTGCCCGAAAGCAGGACATGGCTCGGACGGTTAGCACGAACCGGGTTCAGCATGGGCGCGTCAGCGCCGGTACGGGAATATCAACCCGTTATCCATCGACTACGCCTGTCGGCCTCGCCTTAGGTCCCGACTTACCCTGGGCGGATCAGCCTGCCCCAGGAACCCTTAGTCATTCGGCGGACGGGATTCTCACCCGTCATGCGCTACTCATGCCTGCATTCTCACTCGTGTAGCATCCACGGCTGGGTCACCCCGCCGCTTCACACGCCACACGACGCTCCCCTACCCATACACACACGTGTGTATGCCGCAGCTTCGGCGGTGCGCTTGAGCCCCGCTACATTGTCGGCGCAGAACCACTTGACCAGTGAGCTATTACGCACTCTTTCAAGGGTGGCTGCTTCTAAGCCAACCTCCTGGTTGTCTCCGCGACTCCACATCCTTTCCCACTTAGCGCACGCTTAGGGGCCTTAGCTGGCGATCTGGGCTGTTTCCCTCTCGACTACGAAGCTTATCCCCCGCAGTCTCACTGCCACGCTTCACTTACCGGCATTCGGAGTTTGGCTGACTTCAGTAAGCTTGTAGGCCCCCTAGGCCATCCAGTGCTCTACCTCCGGCAAGAAACACGTGACGCTGCACCTAAATGCATTTCGGGGAGAACCAGCTATCACCGAGTTTGATTGGCCTTTCACCCCTATCCACAGCTCATCCCCCAGGTTTTCAACCCTGGTGGGTTCGGTCCTCCACACGGTCTTACCCGCGCTTCAACCTGGCCATGGATAGATCACTCGGCTTCGGGTCTTGGACATGCGACTCAAACGCCCTGTTCGGACTCGCTTTCGCTACGGCTCCCCCACAAGGGTTAACCTCGCCACACATCGCAAACTCGCAGGCTCATTCTTCAAAAGGCACGCGGTCACAGGGGCACGCCCCCGCTCCCACGGATTGTAAGCACACGGTTTCAGGTACTATTTCACTCCCCTCCCGGGGTACTTTTCACCTTTCCCTCACGGTACTCGTCCGCTATCGGTCACCAGGGAGTATTTAGGCTTAGCGGGTGGTCCCGCCAGATTCACACGGAATTTCACGGGCTCCGTGCTACTTGGGAAAACGCTCAGGAGACGCCATGCTTTCGCCTACGGGACTCTTACCCTCTACGGCAGCCCATTCGCATGGCCTTCGACTAACACGACGCTTTCTCACTCCTCGACGGATCGGCAGACCCGCCCGAACGCTCCCACAACCCCGACCACGCAACGCCTGCCGGCTCTCACACGCCATCGGTTTAGCCTCATCCGCTTTCGCTCGCCACTACTCACGGAATCACGGTTGTTTTCTCTTCCTGCGGGTAATGAGATGTTTCACTTCCCCGCGTTCCCTCCACGCGCCCTATGTGTTCAGGCGCGGGTGACAGGATTTCAAGCCCTGCCGGGTTTCCCCATTCGGAAATCCTCGGATCATAGCTCGGTTGACAGCTCCCCGAGGCATATCGCAGCCTCCCACGTCCTTCATCGGCTCCTGGTGCCAAGGCATCCACCGTGTGCCCTTACTAACTTGGCCACAAAGATGCTCGCGTCCACTGTGTAGTTCTCAAGATACAGACGGCCCCACCCACCCCGCCACGGCCCACCAGCACCCGGCCGGCAGTCCCACGACAGCAGATGGTCCGCACACGCAGACAACCCCACCAGACACCACCCCCACCAGCAGGTGAGAACCAGCATCCAGCAGAACCGCCCACAAGGAAGCACCCTCACTCCCTCAGGACCCAACAGCGTGCCACGTAGACCCCCCCGGCCCCACCAGACCCGTTCCACCCCCACCCCCACACGGAGGACAAGGCGTACTAGACATCCAGCAGCAGCCAGACAAGACCCAACCAGTCAGTGTTCCACGCCATAGAGCACCAGGCCGGCCTGAACATCCGGCACTGGCCCCTGGACACCCAACCCCCCACAGAGGGGCCGGCCGGGCGCCAGAACGCTCCTTAGAAAGGAGGTGATCCAGCCGCACCTTCCGGTACGGCTACCTTGTTACGACTTCGTCCCAATCGCCGGTCCCACCTTCGACGGCTCCCCCCACAAGGGTTGGGCCACCGGCTTCGGGTGTTACCGACTTTCGTGACGTGACGGGCGGTGTGTACAAGGCCCGGGAACGTATTCACCGCAGCATTGCTGATCTGCGATTACTAGCGACTCCGACTTCACGGGGTCGAGTTGCAGACCCCGATCCGAACTGAGACCGGCTTTTTGGGATTCGCTCCACCTCACGGTATCGCAGCCCATTGTACCGGCCATTGTAGCATGTGTGCAGCCCAAGACGTAAGGGGCATGATGACTTGACGTCATCCCCACCTTCCTCCGAGTTGACCCCGGCAGTCTCCTATGAGTCCCCGACATTACTCGCTGGCAACATAGAACGAGGGTTGCGCTCGTTGCGGGACTTAACCCAACATCTCACGACACGAGCTGACGACAGCCATGCACCACCTGTGCAGAGCCCTTACGGACCCCGTATCTCTACGAGATTTCCCTGCATGTCAAGCCTTGGTAAGGTTCTTCGCGTTGCATCGAATTAAGCCACATGCTCCGCCGCTTGTGCGGGCCCCCGTCAATTCCTTTGAGTTTTAGCCTTGCGGCCGTACTCCCCAGGCGGGGCGCTTAATGCGTTAGCTGCGGCACGGAGGCCGTGGAAGGTCCCCCACACCTAGCGCCCAACGTTTACGGCGTGGACTACCAGGGTATCTAATCCTGTTCGCTCCCCACGCTTTCGCTCCTTAGCGTCAGTACCGGCCCAGAGACCCGCCTTCGCCACCGGTGTTCCTCCTGATATCTGCGCATTTCACCGCTACACCAGGAATTCCAGTCTCCCCTGCCGGACTCTAGCCTGCCCGTATCGACTGCACGCCCGGAGTTGAGCCCCGGGATTTCACAGCCGACGTGACAAGCCGCCTACGAGCTCTTTACGCCCAATAATTCCGGACAACGCTTGCACCCTACGTATTACCGCGGCTGCTGGCACGTAGTTGGCCGGTGCTTCTTCTGCAGGTACCGTCACTTTCGCTTCGTCCCTGCTGAAAGAGGTTTACAACCCGAAGGCCGTCATCCCCCACGCGGCGTCGCTGCGTCAGGCTTCCGCCCATTGCGCAATATTCCCCACTGCTGCCTCCCGTAGGAGTCTGGGCCGTGTCTCAGTCCCAGTGTGGCCGATCGCCCTCTCAGGCCGGCTACCCGTCGTCGCCTTGGTAGGCCATCACCCCACCAACAAGCTGATAGGCCGCGGGCCCATCCCGAGCCGATAAATCTTTCCACACCACCAGATGCCCGGTAGTGTCATATCCGGTATTAGCCCCGGTTTCCCGAAGTTATCCCAGAGCTCGAGGCAGGTTGCCCACGTGTTACTCACCCGTTCGCCGCTAGGAACCGAAGTTCCCCGCTCGACTTGCATGTGTTAAGCACGCCGCCAGCGTTCGTCCTGAGCCAGGATCAAACTCTCCGTTGCTGTCTACTATCACAACCATCCACCAGCCCCCGCAGGCTTACACAGCCCGCGAACAACCAGCCGGACGGAGCGATGACATGAAGAGAACCCAACCTACACGGCTGGGCCGACCCCGACATCGACAGAAGATCCGTAGATCATCCTGTCGTGCCAAAGGAATTACATAACCGTCGTACCAGGCACCAGCAGACCCCTAATAGCCTGACAGCACCCGACACGGACGGGATTCATGGCACTGACTTTCGGCACGCTGTTGAGTTCTCAAGGAGCAAG
>NZ_CAKKTM010000268.1 GCF_920888515.1 Protofrankia sp. CiP1_Cm_nod1
CGCGGACCGAGAGGCACCTTTCGGCAACCCGCTCGGAGCAACTGTTGTAACTTACTGACTTAGCCCCGCCGAGTCAAACGTCTCCGAATTATCCGGGATTCGCCTCGGGGCCACCGAGCCTCCTGCGGGAGGCTCGTGCCGGGGATGGGGGCCACCTGGGCGATGAACTCGGCCTTGGTGTCTCCCGGCTTTCCGCCGGCAGGGATAAACATACACGACGGAGCGGCCGATTTTCATGATCGCAAGCACTTCGTAGAAATTTTTTCCGCGTTCGTCCAGCTACGTGAAGTGACAACACGGCGGCAGCTGATCAGCTGTGGCGCGGCCCTGTACTACGCGCGCCTGGCGCTGCGGGCCCGCGGCCTGCTGCCGGTGGTGACCGTTCTGTCCGGCGGGCCCGGGTACGCCGATCTCGACATGGACCTCGCGGGCAAGGAGCCGCTGGCCGCCATCCGGGCCGGCACCACCCGCCCGGCGCCGAGGAGCGGGCGCTCGTCGCGGCCATGCGGACCCGGGCCACCGATCGCCAGCCGCCGCGTCCCGCCCCGGTGCTGGCCACGGTCACCACGGCGCTCGCGAGGGCGGCCGAGGCCGAGGGCTGCTGGCTGGCCACGCTGTCCGGCCTCGGGCACGAGACCCCGTCCGACCGGGCTACCTCCGACCGGGCGGGAAACTCCGCGCACGGCGCGCCCGCACGAGCGGATCAGCAGGGACGCGGATGGGTATACGGTCACCGATCGCCACCGGCCATGCGGACGAGGCCCGATCCGCTCATGAAGGAGGCTGGCATGCAGGAGATCCGGGATATCCGGGGTACTCGAGAAATCCGGGAAAGCCGGGAAATCGTCGTGGGGACGGACCTGTCCGAGGACGCCGGCAAAGCGCTGAGCTGGGCCGTCGACGAAGCACGGCGCGATGGCGCGACCGTGCGCGTGGTGTTCGCCTGGTCCGTCGAGCGCTGCCCGCGGGTACTGGCCAGCCATGTCCCGTCGCACAACGCCGACGATCTCGCGGCGGCGGCCGAGAAGCTCCTGCACGAAGCCATCGAACGGAACCGCGCCACCGCGCCAGCCGTCACGATCACCGGGCGGCCCGTGCGCGCCGACCCGGTCGAAGCCCTGCTCAACACGGCCGCCAACGCGCAGATGCTCGTGATCGGCGCGCGGGGCTCGGGGCGCCTGCGCCGCCTTGTGACGGGCTCCGTCAGCGACGCCTGCGTGCACATGTCGGCCGGCGCCGTCGTGGTGGTCCGCTGGGCCCCGGAACAGGGCCGCGGGCACGAGCGGCGTAACGGCCAGGTGATCACCGCGCCGCGGGAGAAGCGTCCGGTGCTCGTCGGGGTGGACGGCTCGGATGGCTCGATCAACGCGCTGCGCTGGGCGGCCACGGCAGCGGCCCAGCGCGGAGTGGCCCTGCGTGTCCTCCACGTCTGGATGCCCGCGCCGGCGATGTACACCGGCTACTACGCCGGCTTCGAGGGAGAAGGACTGGAAAAGGCGGCCCAGGCCCTGCTCGAGGACACGCTGGTGAAGGGGCTGGGCGGCCGCACGGACGTCAGGGTGGACGCCGGGCTCATGCTCGGCGCCGCGGGGACCACCCTGATCCGGCAGGCCGCCGGCGCCCAGCTGCTCGTCGTCGGCGCCCGCGGCCACGAGGGCTTCGCCGAGCTGCTGCTGGGCTCGACCAGCCAGCGTTGCACCCATCACTCCCCCTGCCCGGTCGCGGTGATCCACGGCGGCGACCGGCGGCAACACCGGTAGGCCAGCGGCGGGACAGGCCCCAGCCGCCGCCGGCCCGAACATCGCCGGCCAGGCCGGCGGCCCGGGCCGGGCTGGGGCCGCCGGCTGGAGAAGCCCTGGTCAGGGCCCTGGTCAAGGACCTGGTCAAGGACCCTGGTCAGAGCGGGGGGACGGGCGTTGCCGTCGGCTCCGTCCACGTCCGCCTGAGTTCTTCGGGAAGGACGGCGGCGACGTCCTGGGCCTCCTCCGGGACGAAGTCACGCAACGTGTGCAGGATGGCGCCGGTGATGTCACGGGCGCGCCCGCGGTCGATGTGGTCGATCCGCAGCACCGCCTCGATGAACTCGTCCAGATGACGCAGGCGCGCCAGGGCCCGGCCGCGCCGCCGCGGGGGCACGGTCAGCGCCCGCACGTCCGCGGGCAGATGCGAGGCGACGTGCCGCCGCTCGGCGGCCGGCAGCCGCTCGAAGAACGTCGCCAGCACGGCGCGCACCGCCGGCTGGACGGTCCGCGGCTCGCAGCCCGCCCGCTGCGCGGCGTCGAACAGCCGCCGCAGCATGACGGAGCGGACCGGGAGCAGCACACCCTCGGACGGCCGGGTGTCCCCGCGGACGAGCCCCTCGTGCAGCATCGACACGACCCCCTCGACCCCCGAGGTCCGCCAGACCGCCTCCTCGACGGCGATGGTGTCGGCCGCGGTGGCGACATCGCCGTGCAGGATGACCACGTGATCGCGGACGGTCACGTGCACCCGTGGGACGTCGAGCCCGCGCGTGACCGGGCCCAGCCGGGAACGCACCCGGTCGGCGAGGATGTCATCGGCTACCCGCGGGTCGGGACGGCCTCCGGCAAGCCGGTAACGCAGCCCTCGCAGCCATCCCCGCAGGTAGCGGAGCCGACGGGCGGCCCGCTCCCGGACCAGGCCGATCCTGCGGCTGATCCCGCGGCTGATGCGTCGCGGCCGCGCGAGCAGCCCGGTGGCGACGCCCGTCACGGCTCCCGCCGGCGCGGCGAGCGCTCTCCCGGCATATCTCATCTGCGCACCTCCCGGCGGCTGGTTGCACCAGCGTCCCGGCGGCTGGTTCCACCAGCGTCGGGTACGAGCCGCGGCCGCGCCACCCGATGAGCCGCCGGCCACCGTTTTCCGCCCTTTGCGGCCCGCCGGGCTTCCGCTGGCTTTCCTCCCGGTTTCTGGATGCTTTTTCCCTCTTGTTCCCCGTATTTGCTTCATGTCGTTCCGTCCTGCCTCGCGTCCCGCTTTCTTCTGTTGCTCTTCCGCTGTTGCTCTTCCGTGGGCCGCCCGCGGGCTGTCGGGCGGAACGGCGCGAACATCCGCCGAAGGCCGGGAGGCGGACCCCGGCGACAAGGCGCAGGCTGGAGATGTGGGTGGATCCCGACCAGCTCCACGGATCCCGGCCAGTAATCGGCCAGGAATCGACAGCGCTACCGGGAACCGACAACAGGGAACTATCGACAAGTGACAGGAAACCATCGACAAAGCGGCAGGAAACCGACAGGGAACGAGGAGTAGCCGTGAAAGCGAGTAGCCGTCCGGTACTGATTCGGCGCGAGCACACCGGCCAGGAACGGTCACCGGGGCCGCACGGCCGGCCGTGGTCACAGGAGGGGCGTTCGCGGGCGGCACGGCGGCTGGGCCTGCGGGAGGACGCCGTGCGGGTCGAAGAGTACGCCGAGGACGGCGCCTACGTGGTGCGCGCCGAACTCCCCGGCATCGACCCGGACCGGGACGTCGAGGTCACCGTGTCCGACAAGGAGGTGTCGGTGCACGCCGAACGCAGGGAGGAGCGCCGGGAGAAGGCCACCGGCCGCTACCGCTCCGAGTTCCGCTACGGCTCGCTCACCCGTTCGGTCACCCTGCCGCCCGGGGTGAAGAAGGAGGAGGTCGCCGCCACCTACCACAACGGTATCCTCGAGGTCCGGATACCGGTCGCGGGCGGCGAGCCCA
>NZ_CAKKTM010000269.1 GCF_920888515.1 Protofrankia sp. CiP1_Cm_nod1
CGCACACCGTGCTCGTCCCCGAGGGTGTAGAGGACCTGCATCCCCACGCAGATCCCCAGCACCGGACGTCCCTGGGCGACCCGCTCGTGGATGACCGGTGCCGCGCCGGCCGCGTCGATCCCGGCCATGCACGCCGCGTAGGCGCCCACCCCGGGGACCACCAGGGCGTCCGCGGCCCGGGCTGCGGCCAGGTCGGCCGTCACGGTCACGTCCGCGCCGACTCGGGCGAGCGCCCGCTGCGCGCTGCGCAGGTTCCCCGACCCGTAGTCGAGGACGACCACCCGCGGCCCCGTCACCGCGGGCCCCTCCCCGTCACAGCACGCCCTTGGTGGACGGCACGCCGGCTACCCGCCCGTCGAGCGCGACCGCGTCCCGCAGCGCCCGCGCGACCGCCTTGAACTGGGCCTCGACCACATGGTGGGCGTTGCGGCCCGACAGCACCCGCACGTGCAGAGCGATCCGCGCCGACGCGGCGATCGACTCGAAGACGTGCCGGGTCAGCGTCGTGTCGTAGGTGCCGATGAGCTCGATCAGCTCCGGTTCGACGACCACGCAGTACGGACGGCCGGAAAGATCCACCGCGGCCTGCACCAGCGCCTCGTCCAGCGGCACCAGGGCGTCCCCGAAACGCCGGATCCCGGACTTGTCACCGAGCGCCTCGCGCAGCGCGTCACCGAAGGCGATCGCGGTGTCCTCGACCGTGTGGTGGGCGTCGACGTGCAGGTCACCACGGGTGCGGACGGTGAGGTCGAAACCGCCGTGCTTGCCGAGCTGGCTGACCATATGGTCGAAGAACGGCACCCCGGTGAACGACGACGACACACCCGCCCCGTCGAGATCCAGCTCGACGACGACGTGCGACTCCAGGGTCTTGCGCTCGATGCGGGCTGTGCGACCCATCCCTGGTCACTCCTCCCCGAGGTAGGGCAGTTCGACGGTGGGCCTCGCGTCGGTGGACGTCGCGGTGGCAGGCCTTGCGGTAGCGGGCGCCGCGGCTGCGGAGGCCGGATCCGTCGGCGCGGCGGCGGGGGGCGCCAGCGCCGTGGCCCCCTCGGCCAGCAGCGCGCGGGTCGCCGTCAGGAAGGCGTCGACCTCGCCCGCCAGACCGGCGGTGACCCGCAGCCAGCCGGGCAGGCCGACGTCCCGGACGAGCACGCCCGCGTCGAGCAGCCCCTGCCACGCCGCCCGCTGGTCGGTGAACCGGCCGAACAGGACGAAGTTCGCGTCGCTGGGCGCCACCGCGCAGCCGAGCCCGGTCAGCTCGGCCACCAGCCGGTCACGCTGCGCCTTGACCGCCTCGACCGTGGCGAGCAGCTCGTCGGCATGCGCGAGCGCGGTGCGCGCGACCGCCTGCGTGAAGGTCGACAGATGGTACGGCAGGCGCACCAGCTGCAGCGCGTCGACCACCGCCGGGTGCGCGGCAAGGTAGCCGATGCGGGCGCCGGCCAGCGCGAACGCCTTGCTCATCGTCCGGGTGACCACCAGCCGCGGCTGGGACGGCAGCAGGGCCAGCGCGCTGGGGACCCCGGCGCGGCGGAACTCCGCGTACGCCTCGTCCACGACCACGATGCCGGAGCCGGTCTCACCGACCGCCGCGCACGCGGCCAGCACCACCTCCAGCGGCAGCGCGGTGCCGGTGGGGTTGTTCGGCGACGCCAGGAAGACCAGGGACGGCCGGTGCCGGTGGATCGCCGCGGCGACCGCGTCCGGGTCGAGGGTGAAGTCGGGCTCGCGGCGCTCACCGGCCCAGCCGGTCGCGGTCGCCACCGCGATCAGCCGGTGCATCGAATAGGACGGCTCGTACCCCAGCGCGACCCGGCCCGGCCCGCCGAAGGCCTGGCAGAGCTGCTGGAGCACCTCGTTCGACCCGTTCGCCGCCCACACCTGGTCGGTGCGCAGGCCGAAACCGGCGTCCGGGGTCAGGTAGTAGGCCAGGTCGGCGCGCAGCGCCTCGGCCTGGCGGTCCGGATAGCGGTTGGCCTCGGTGGCGGCGAGGGAGGCGGCCTTGCCCAGCGCGTCCACCAGCCCGGCGGACGGCGGGTGCGGGTTCTCGTTGGTGTTGAGCAGCACCGGGACGTCGAGCTGCGGCGCGCCGTAGGGCACCATGCCGCGCAGATCGTCCCGCAGCGGCAGCTCGTCGAGCGTGGGTGAGCGCACCGGGCGGCTACGGCCGGCGGCGGGTGTGGCGGGCCAGCCGGCGACCGCGCCGTCCGACCCTGATCCCCTCGGCGATCCGCCCGCTGGTCCGGTCACCGGCCCGGCTCCGCTCGCCGGCCCGGCTCCGCTCGCCGGTCCCGATCCCGATCCCGATCCCGATCCTGTTGTGGTCATCGCAGCCGCACCTCCACCGCGTCGACGTGGGCGATGAGATCCTCGGCGCCACCGAGCGCGGCGATCCTGGGCGCCACCTCGGCGAGAGCCTCGCGGTCACACTCCACCACGTGAACCTGCCGTTGGAACGCCGACACCGAAAGCCCACTGCTGTGCCGGGCGGTACCGCCCGTCGGCAGGACGTGGTTCGAGCCGGCGAGATAGTCCCCCAGCGACACCGGCGCCCATGCCCCCACGAACACGGCCCCGGCGTTACGGACCCGGCCGGCGACGGCCGCGGCGTCCACGGTCTGGATCTCCAGATGTTCGGCGGCCCAGGCGTCGACCACCGCCAGGCCCGCGTCGACGTCGTCGACCACCACCGCCGCCCCCTGGCCGGTCAGTGCCGTGCGTACCCGCTCCTGGTGGCGGGTCACCGCGACCTGCTTGTCGAGTTCGGTCTCGACCGCGTCGAGCAGGTCTCGCGACGGGGTGACCAGCAGGCAGGCGGCCATCGGGTCGTGCTCGGCCTGGGCGATCAGGTCGGCGGCGACGTGGGCGGGGTCCGCGGTGTCGTCGGCGAGGATCGCGACCTCGGTCGGTCCGGCCTCGGCGTCCACGCCGACCAGGCCGCGCAGCAGCCGCTTCGCCGCGGTCACGTAGATGTTGCCCGGCCCGGTCACCACGTCCACCGCCGGGCAGCTGGACGTCCCGTGCGCGAACATCGCGATCGCCTGGGCGCCGCCGGCGGCGTACACCTCCTCCACGCCCAGCAGCGCGGCGGCGGCGAGGACCACCGGATGCGGCAGACCGCCGAACTCCGCCTGCGGCGGCGACGCCAGCGCCAGGGAGGCGACCCCGGCCTCCTGCGCCGGCACGACGTTCATCACCACGCTGCTGGGATAGGCGACCCGCCCGCCCGGCACGTAGAGTCCGACCCGCTGCACCGGGATCCAACGCTCCGTCACCCTGGTGCCCGGGGCCACGTCGATGGTCACCGGTTCGCGGCGCTGGGCGCGGTGCACCAGCCTGGTCCGCCGGATCGCCTCCTCAAGGGCGTCCCGTACCCGCGGGTCGAGGCCGTCCAGCGCGGCGGCCAGCGCGTCCGCGGCAACCCGGACCGAGGGCGGCCGCACCCCGTCGAACCGCTCCCCCGCGTCGAGGACCGCGGCGTCCCCCCGGTCGCGCACGTCGTCGCAGACCGGGCGGACCGCTGCCAGCGCGGCGTCGACGTCCAGCGCGGCGCGGGGCAGCAGCCCGCGCACCCGTGGCGGTGACGGCAGACTTCCACGCAGGTCGAGCGTTCTCAGCACGACGATGAGCGTATCGGTACCCACCCCCGTTCCGTCGATCTCCCGGATCCCAACGCCCTCCGCCCCCACGTCGACGGCCCCACTTCCCATCGGCAGACCTCGTCAGGACCACTGGATACGGTAGGAAGATCTTCCTACCAGGCATTACACTAGGATCATGGGTGTACGCAAGTTGTCGATCTCGGTGCCCTCCGAGGTCGAGAAGGCGATCAAGACAGCGGCCGCGGAAGAAGGCAAGCCGGTATCCGCATGGCTGACCGAGGCCGCCGTCGAGAAAGCCCGCGCAGCCACCCTGCATGCCGCCGGCAGGGCTACCGCACAGGAACTGGTCGCCGAGTACGAAAGCGAACACGGCAAGCTGCCCGAAGAGTTCCGGCAACGCGCCCGCGCATTCCTCGCAGAGGCCGGACTGTTCGACGACGAACCCTGGCAGGCAGCCGGATAATGCGCACGGTTGTTTATGACACCGGCGCGTTACTGGAAGACCCCGTCCCGCGCCCACGCGCGGAACCGGTCGTAGATCGTCGACCAGGAGCCGTAGCGTTCGGGCACGTCCCGCCAGGGGCTACCGGTACGGAACCTCCACATCACCGCGTTGAAACAGCTGCGCAGGTCAGGGATCGGTCCGGACGTCCCCAGCGGGAGATGCGGCTCGATCAACTCCCATTCACCGTCGGTCAGCTCACCACGCGTCATACAGCCGTGCTACCCAGCCGAAGCACCCGAGCGAAGGACGAACACCCCGATTGTGATCCGGACTCAGAACAGGCCCTAGCCGTCGAGCAGCTGTTCGCCGACGCGGGTGCGCCGCGAGGATTTTACACCAACCTCCTGGTTCCCGGCCGCGAGGTCTACCGGGTGATTGAGTCTGATGTCGTTCGGGGCGCATCGCTGACCGGAAGCGACCGGGCCGGGGTCAGCGTCGGTGAGACCGCCGGCCGAAACGTGAAGAAGAGCGTCCTCGAGCTGGGCGGCAGCGACCCGTTCATCGTGCTCGATGACAACAACCTCGACCGCACCGTCGAAGCGGCCCTGATCGGCCGCCTGCACAACATGGGGCAAAGCTGCGTGAGCACTAAGCGGATGATCGTGATATCCGAGGTATTCGACCGGTTCGTGACCGCGCTGGCCGAACGGATGCTCGAGCTGGTTCCGGGCGACCCCGTTGACGAGGCCACCACGCTGGCACCGGTGTGCTCCGAGCAGGCCGCCCAGACGCTGGTAGACTAGGTCCGCGACGCGCTGGACAAGGGAGCGACCGCGGTCGTCGGCGGCGGGCGCGTCGACCACCCCGGAGCGTTCGTGCAACCCACGGTCCTCGTCGGCGTGACGCCGAAGATGCGCGCCCATCGCGAAGAGCTGTTCGGACCGATCGCGGTCGTCTATCGGGTACAGGACGATGACCAGGCGGTCTCCTTGGCGAACGACTCGCCCTATGGTCTCGGCGGTGCGGTGTTCAGCAGCGACATCTCCCGGGCGCGTGCAGTCGCCAGCCGGATCGAGAGCGGGATGGTGTGGATTAACCATCCGACGTCATCCGAGCCGGAACTGCCCTTCGGCGGCATCAAGCGGTCCGGCTACGGCCGGGAGCTGTCCCACCTCGGCATCAAGGAGTTCGCCAACCGGAAGCTGATCGTGACGATGGGGACGGACGCGCCGATCACCGACGCTCTGGGCTGATGCCCGCTCGGACGGTGTGCCAGCGGTGTGTCGGGGGTGAGGCCGAGTGCGCCGTGAACCTGGACGGCCCCGGTCGACGACGTCGTGCAGCAGGGCGGCACCGCGGGTCTTGACCATCCCGATCTCGAGGCGGGCGGGTGAACCGCGGTCGACGGCCTCCGCGGCGGTGATCAGCGCGGCCCGGTGGGGAAACGCGGTGGACCGGGATCGGCCGTACCGGAGGCGGCGACACCGCCAGATCCTACGAGCTACCAAAATCCGGTAGTGGTGGTTCGGCGGTGCCGTAGGCGGAGTCACCGAGGACCCGCCGGGGGTGTCTATCCGCGGCTGAGTACCGCGCCGCGCCGCCGCGGCCGTCATCCCCGCTGCATCGCGGGCACGTCATGCGTGACAGCGAGGTGGCCCTCGATCAGGTCGACGGTGACGCGGGAGCCGTCGGTGACGTCGCCGGCGACCAGTGCCCGGCCGATCCGGGTCTCGACCTCACGTTGGATGAACCGCCGCAGCGGCCTGGCGCCGAAGACCGGGTCGAACCCCTCGCGGGCGATGAACAACCGGGCCGGCTCGGTGATCTCCAGGGTGATCCGGCGGTCCACGAGCCGCCGGCGCAGGTCCTCGACGAGCAGGTCGACGACCTGTTCGATTTCGGCCAGGGTCAGCGGCTTGAACAGGACGATCTCATCGAGCCGGTTGAGGAACTCCGGGCGGAATCGTTCCCGCAGGTCGGCCATCACCCGGGCCCGGGCCTCGGGTTCGATCTCGCCGTCGGGCGTCACCGCGTCCATCAGCCACTGCGAGCCGATGTTCGACGTCATGATGATCACCGTATTGGTGAAGTTCACGGTTCGGCCCCGCGCGTCGGTCAGCCGGCCGTCGTCGAGGACCTGCAGGAGCGTGTTGAACACATCCGGATGCGCCTTCTCGATCTCGTCGAAGAGGACCACGGAGTACGGCTTGCGACGCACCGCCTCGGTGAGCTGGCCGCCCTCCTCGTAACCGACATAGCCCGGAGGAGAGCCGATCAGCCGGCTGACCGTGTGGCGCTCCTGGTACTCGCTCATGTCGATGCGGATCATCGCCTCCTCGGCGTCGAACAGCGCCTCGGAGAGCGTGCGTGCGAGCTCGGTCTTCCCCACGCCGGTCGGTCCCAGGAAGATGAACGACCCGACCGGGCGCCGGGGGTCCTTGATACCAGAGCGCGCGCGGATGACGGCGTCCGCCACCAGGCTGACGGCCTCGTCCTGGCCGACCACCCGCTGGTGCAGGATGTCGTCGAGGCGCAGCAGCTTCTCGCGCTCGCCCTCGACGAGCCGGGTGACGGGGATGCCGGTCCAGCGGGAGACGATGTCGGCGATCTCCTCCTCGGTCACCAGTTCACGCAGCAGCGGTTGCCCGTGCTGGCGGCCGGCCAGACGTTCCTCCTCGGCGGCCAGCCGGCGTTCCAGTTCCGGGAGTTGGCCGTGGCGCAGCTCGGCGGCGGTGTTGAGGTCGTAGGCACGCTCGGCTTCGTCTGCGCGCCGGCGGACGTGCTCGATCTCCTCGCGCAGCTCCTGGACCTTGCGGATGGCCTGCCGTTCTGACTCCCACTGTGCGCGCATCGCGTCGGCCTCCGCGCGCAGGTCGGCGAGTTCCTTGCGGAGCTGGTCGAGCCGGGCGACGCTGGCCGGGTCGTTCTCCTTTGCCAGCGCGGCCTCCTCGATCTCCAGCCGGGTGACCTTGCGGGTGATCTCGTCGAGCGCGGTGGGCATCGAGTCGATGTCGGTGCGGAGCATGGCGCACGCCTCGTCGACGAGGTCGATCGCCTTGTCGGGCAGGAACCGGTCGGAGATGTAGCGGTGCGACAGCACCGCCGCCGAGACCAGCGCACCGTCCTGGATCCGCACGCCGTGGAAGATCTCGAACCGTTCGCGCAGTCCGCGCAGGATCGAGATCGTGTCCTCCACCGTCGGTTCGTCGACCAGCACCGGCTGGAAGCGGCGTTCGAAGGCGGCGTCCGCCTCGATGTGCTTGCGGTACTCCTCGACGGTGGTGGCGCCGATGAGGTGCAGTTCGCCGCGGGCGAGCATCGGCTTGAGCATGTTCCCGGCGTCCATCGACCCCTCGGCCGCGCCGGCGCCGACGACGGTGTGCAGCTCGTCGACGAACAGCAGGATCCGGCCTTCGCCCGCCTTGACCTCGCTCAGAACCGCCTTGAGTCGCTCCTCGAACTCGCCCCGGTACTTGGCTCCGGCGACCAGCGCCGCCAGGTCGAGCTGGAACACCGTCCGGTCGCGCAGTCCCTCAGGTACGTCGCCCCGGTGGATGCGCTGGGCGAGGCCCTCGACGATCGCCGTCTTGCCGACCCCGGGGTCGCCGAGCAGCACCGGATTGTTCTTCGTCTTGCGGGAGAGGATCTGCACGACCCGGCGGATCTCGGAATCGCGGCCGATGACCGGGTCGAGCCGGTCGTCGCGGGCTTCCGCGACCAGGTCGCGGCCGTACTTCTCGAGCGCCTCGTAGGTGGCCTCGGGGTTCGCGGACGTCACCCTCTGGTTCCCGCGGACCTCGGTCAGCGCGGTGAGCAGCTTCTCCCTGGTGAGGCCGTTGTGGGCGAGGATCCGGCCGGCGGCGCTGGACTGTCCCTCGTCGACGAGGGCGAGGAGGAGGTGCTCGACCGACACGTACTCGTCCTTGAGCCGACCGGCCTCCCTGCTGGCGGCGTCCAGCAGGCGGGACAGCCGCTGGGTCACATACACCTCGCCGGGTCGCACGCCGGGTCCGGACACCTTGGGCCGGCGCCGCAGTTCGTTCTCGACCACTTCGGCGACCGCGGCCGGATCTCCGCCCGAGGCGATCAGCAGGCGGCGCACCAGTCCCTCGGGTGGTTCCATCAGCGCGGCCAGCAGGTGCTCGCCGTCCACCTCGGCATGGCCGAGGCGCACCGTTCGAGCTTGCGCGGCGTCAAGAGCCTCGCGGGACTTCTCGGTCAGCTTGTTCATGTCCATGGATGCACCTCGCCTCGGGCGGGTCGGGCACGGAGGAGCCGTTCGAGTTCGTCGATCCGGTCGAGCAGGTCGAGCACGACCCCGGTCGCCGTGTAGGTGATGCCGAGGTCGCGGCGCAGCCGTTCGATCCGGCCGGCGCGTGCCACCGCCGTCATCGCGAGTGTGTAGTGGCCGGCGGGGTCGATCTCCGCGTCGAGGAGACCCAGCGTCACCAGCCGTCGGACGAGGTCGGGATGCAGGTGCGCCGCGACACAGAACGCGTCGAGGTCGAGGCCCTGAGTACGGGCGCTAGCGCGCACGAGCAGCGTCGTCATGACCTCTCCCTGGGGTTGAAGGACGAGACCTCCGCGAGCTCGCGGAACAGCTCCGTCTCCCGCGCAGTGGGGTTGGCCGGGACCATGATTCGGGCGTGCGCGTAGAGGTCGCCGGCGCGGTCACCGCGCCTCGAACCACGCGCCGAGCGGGGCAGGCCCTTGCCGCGCAGGCGGAGCTTGCGGCCGGTGGAACTGCCGGGCGGGACGGTGACGATCACCTGCTCGCCGTCCGGGATGGTGATGGCGACCTTCGTGCCGAGCACGCCCTCCCACGGCGCGAGGGGCAGATCGGTGTGCACGTCCCGGCCTTCGACCCGGAATCGGGGGCCGGGCGCCAGCCGCACCACGAGGTAGAGGTCGCCCGGATCCCCGCCGTCCCGGCCGCGCCCGCCCTGGCCCGCGAGCCGCAGCCGCTGCCCGTGCATCACTCCGGGCGGGATGGTGACCTGGACCTCGCGGGGTCCGGTCGGGCCCGCCAGGGTGACGCTGCGCCGACCGCCTCGGTAGGCCTCGGCGAGGGTGACCTCGATCTCGGCTTCCTGGTCGGCACCGGACACCGGTCCCGCCCGGCCTCGGCCGCGGAAGAATCCGCCGCCCATACCGCCGAACAGGTCCTCGAAGTCGAACCCCTCGAACCCCTCGAACCGGAAGCCCGGGCCACCGGCGCCGGCACGCGCCCCGCCACCCGCGCCTGCCCATCGTTCGGCGCCTTCGGGCATCCGGCGGAAATCTCCGCCGAACCGGTCGTAGCGCGCCCGGGTGTCGGGATCGGAGAGCACGTCATACGCCTCCGACAGGTCCTTGAACCGCTCCTCGGCCCCAGGATCGGAGTTGACGTCGGGGTGGTACTGGCGGGCGAGTTTCCGGTACGCCCGCTGGATCGCGTCAGCGTCGGCGTTCCGAGGGACCCCGAGGATCTCGTAGAAGTCCTCGCTGGCCCGATTCGTGGTCCGGCCGCTGCTCATGTCACGATGCTTCCGGCTCGGTATCCGGTCCGGGTCCCATTCCTGGTTCTGACCCGGTATCCTGCCTTGGCCCGTTGTTCGATCTTGCTCCGCTGTTCGGTTTCGGTCCGGCGCTCACGGCCACGGACGCGGGACGCAGTACGCGGCCGTCGGCCTGGTAGCCCGGCCGGAGCACCTCCACGACGGTGCCCGCCGGGGGCGGACGGGACGTTGAGCCGCTGTCGACGACGGCGCCGACCTCGTGACGGGTCGGGTCGAAGGCGCCGGTCTCGTCGTCGAGTCGAGTGACCCCGGAGTTCCGCAGCGCGCCCAGAGCGAGCTGGCGTACCCCGCGTACCCCGTCGACGAGCGAGTCGGGGTCGGCGTCCGTGTGCGAGAGGGCGAGCTCGAGGTGATCCAGCACCGGCACCCACGCGAGAACCACACGATCCCGCTCGGCTGCCTTCGCGGCGCCGATCTCGCGTCCGGTCCGCCGACGGTAGTTGTCGAAGTCGGCGAGAGTCCGCAGGTGGCTGGCCTGGCACTGCTCGAGTTTCGCGGCGAGGTCGGGTGCCGGGGTGGTCTCGGGCCGCTCGGCATCCGATCGGTTCTCACCCATCGTCATGGGTGGTGAAGTCGGCGTCGATGACGTCGTCCCCACCGGCCGAGGTCTCGCCCGGTCCACCGGCTCCAGCTCCGCCGCTGGCCGTCGATGCCGCCTCGCGCTGCGCGACAGCCGGAAGGCCGTAGAGGACCTGCTGGAGATCGTTGATGATCGGCCGGACGCGGTCGACGTCGGCGTGCTCCTCCAGCGCGCGGCGAGCGTCGGCGATGAGCTGTTCGGCGCGGGCCTTCTCGTGCACGGGGACCTGGTCGCCGAGTTCGGTGAGCCGCTGCTCGACCTGGTAGGCGATCGTGTCGAGTTGGTTGCGGGCGTCGGCGTTCTCGCGCAGCCGGGTGTCCTCGGCCCGGTTGCGCTCGGCGTCAGCGACCATGCGCTGGATCTCGTCCTGCGGCAGGTTGGTGTTGTCCGAGATGGTGATCCGCTGTTCGGCGCCGGTGCCCTTGTCCTTCGCGGTGACGTTGAGGATGCCGTTGGCGTCGATGTCGTAGGTGACGTCGACCTGTGCCTGGCCGCGCGGGGCGGGTCGGATGCCCTCGAGCCGGAACCGGCCCAGCGTCCGGTTGTCGGCGGCCATCTCACGTTCGCCCTGGAGCACCACGACGTCGACGGCCGACTGGTTGTCCTCCGCCGTCGAGAACGTCTCGCTCCGGCGCGCGGGGATGGTGGTGTTGCGCTCGATCACCTTCGTGCTCACGCCGCCGAGCGTCTCCACGCCGAGGGAGAGCGGGGTGACGTCCAGCAGCAGCACGTCGGAGACCTCGCCCTTGATGACCGCGGCCTGGATGCCGGCGCCGACGGCGACGACCTCGTCCGGGTTGACCGTCATGTTGGGTTCCTTGCCGGCGGTCAGCCGGCGCACCAGGGCCTGCACGGCCGGCATGCGGGTGGCGCCGCCGACGAGGATCACCTCGTCGAGGTCCTGCTCGGAGACCTTCGCGTCCGCCATCGCCTGGCGCAGCGGCGGCAGGCACCGCTCGAGCAGATCGGCCGTGATCTTCTCGAACTGCGAGCGAGTGATGGTGGTGTTGAGGTGTCTCGGGCCGTTCGCGTCGGCGGTGATGAACGGCAGGTTGACCTGGGTCTGGGAGACGGACGAAAGCTCGACCTTCGCCTTCTCGGCGGCTTCGAAGAGCCGCTGCAGTGCCTGCGGATCGTTGCGCAGGTCGATGCCGGTCTGGTTCTTGAAATCGTCGGCAAGGAAGTCGACCAGGCGGCGGTCCCAGTCGTTGCCGCCGAGATGGGTGTCGCCGGCGGTGGCGCGCACCTCGACGATCCCGTCGCCCACGTCGAGGACGGAGACGTCGAAGGTGCCGCCGCCCAGGTCGAAGACCAGTACGGTCTCGTGCGACCTCTTGTCCATCCCGTAGGCCAGCGCGGCGGCGGTGGGCTCGTTGATGATGCGCAGTACGTCCAGGCCGGCGATCCGGCCGGCGTCCTTGGTCGACTGCCGTTGCGCGTCGTTGAAGTAAGCCGGCACCGTGATCACGGCTTCGGTGACCTTTTCGCCGAGGAACTTGGCGGCGTCGTCGGCCAGTTTCCGGAGCACCATCGCCGAGATCTCCTCGGGGGCGTACTCGCGCCCGCGAACGAAGATCCGTACTGCGTCTTCCTTCCCGGCGGTGATGTCGTACGTGACTGTCTTCAGCTCGCTGGTGACCTCGCTGTACCGGCGGCCGATGAATCGCTTGGCCGCGGTGATCGTGCCTTTGGGATTGAGAACCGCCTGACGGCGGGCGAGTTCACCCACCAGCCGCTCGCCGCTCTCCGTGAAAGCAACGACCGAAGGCGTCGTGCGCGAGCCCTCAATATTGGGGATAACTGTCGGCTGGCCACCCTCGACGACGGCGATGACCGAGTTCGTAGTACCCAGGTCTATTCCTACTACCTTACCCACGATGACCTCCCGGTGGGAGCCTTCTGATGGAAGTGGCGGGGCCCCGGCAGTCCTCACGACCACGCTAGGACCGGCCGGACGAAGACCGCAACACGCCGCCACCCGGCGAACCAGTGCAAGACGGCGGAGCAGAGGCCGACACGTCCGCACGACGCGCCACCGCGCGTGCCGGGCCGACGGACGATCAATGTCAGCTCCGGCCGCTCCCGGCGGACGAGAGCCGGCCGAACTCGGTCTGCGCCAGGAGCCGGGCCGCCTCGTCCGCCACGTCGGCATCGACGAGCAGGTCGTAGCGATCGGCACTCAGCGCCGACACGGAGACGAAATCCCGCCGGCCCCGGCTGAACGCGTACATCAGCAGGCCCATCAGAGCACCGAGGATTGCGCCGAAGATGGCTCCGTAGAGCGCGAGCAGCGCCGCTGCCTGGACAGGATTGATCCAGTTGAACAGGCCGAAGATCCAGCCGATCAGCGCGCCCGTGACGGCACCAGCGAGCGCCGACCGGCCTGCCGCGGACGCCCAGGTCAGCCGGCCCGTGACCTTCTCGATCGTGTGCAGGTCGCGGCCGACGATGGCGGTCCTCTCCACCGGGAAGTGAAGGTCGGCAAGTCGATCGACGGCCCGTTCGGCATCGGCGTAGGTACTGAAGGTGGCGACCACTTTCTGCGACCCGACCGTGCGGCCGATCCCGGCCGCCCGGTCCGTCCCCCGCTCGCTCCGAGCATCATCGAGGCGCGGGTCACCGTGGTGGAGAACCCCTGCTCGAGGAGCACCGGCTCCAAGGTCATTCGATCGTGAGCCGCGGGCACCGTCCTCATCTGTCGCGAAATCGCCATCACCATGTGACATATCGATCGCCCCCACCCGACGTGGGTCGTGGTTGCACCACCGCGCAAAGCATCCAAGATGTCTCCCCGAACGACGCGGTCGTTCTCAGAGACTGCCCGCGTGCCGGATACCCAACCGAGTGCGCCCGAGATCCCCGGGGGCCGCGAGAACTGGCTCGTGTGCCTTGCGTACCAGGCATGGGGATAGATCATTGACCTGCTCCGCCACTTCGAGCACCAGATCACGCTGCCCGGAGACGTCGACCCCGAATCGGTGACGGCGAGCCTGGACAGCGGGGTGCTGGCCGTCCGGCTGGCGAAGGCCCGCAGCAGCCAGCCCCGCCACATCGAGATCTCCGGGCCCTCGGCGAGGCAGAGCGGCCGGACGATCGATGACGCCTCGGGCCCGGGCTGACCTGACCACGCCTTCCCTTCCTCGCGTGCCTTCCCCCAGGTGTTCAAGGGAGGTTCACAAGAGGCTTAG
>NZ_CAKKTM010000270.1 GCF_920888515.1 Protofrankia sp. CiP1_Cm_nod1
CGGTGCTGGTCATCGACGACACCGGGTTCATCAAGAAA
The DNA here is from genome assembly GCF_920888515.1 of Protofrankia sp. CiP1_Cm_nod1. Taxonomy (GTDB): domain Bacteria; phylum Actinomycetota; class Actinomycetes; order Frankiales; family Frankiaceae; genus Protofrankia. The sequence continues at coordinate 39 of NZ_CAKKTM010000270.1, forward strand.
GGAGCCTGCTCGGCAGGGGTGCAGCGGCAGTACACCGGCACGTCGGGCAAGAAGGACAACTGCCAGGTCGGGGTGTTCGCCGCCTACGTCACTGCGGACGGGCACGCGCTGATCGACCGGGAGCTGTACCTGCCCGAGTCGTGGACCTTGGATCGTGCCCGGTGTCGGGCCGCCGGGATCCCCGACACGGCCGAGATGACCACCAAGCCCCGTATCGCAATCACCATGCTGCAGCGGGTGCTCGACGCCGGGGTGCCGTGGGCCTGGTTCACCGCCGACGAGATCTACGGGCAGGTCAAGTACCTGCGGGTGTGGCTGGAGGAGCACGACCTGTTCCACGTGGTGGCCACCCGCCGCGACGACGACGTCCTGGCCCAGGGGTACGGCTATGGCCGCGCCGACCAGGTGGTGGCCGCGCTGCCGGCCCGGGCATGGCGACGGATCTCATGTGGCGACGGCGCGCACGGCCCCCGGGTCTACGACTGGGCGCGCGTGGCGATCCGGATCGGCTGGCGGCCCGGCCGCGGGCACTGGCTGCTGGCCCGCCGCTCGGTCCGCGACCCCGACAAGATCGCCTACTACATCTGCTACGGCCCACGCTCCACCGGCCTGGCCGAGCTGGCCCGGGTCGCCGGCGCGCGGTGGCCGGTGGAGGAATGCTTCCAACAGGCGAAGAACGAGACCGGCCTGGACGACTATCAGGCCCGCACCTGGTGCGGCTGGTACGCGCACACCACCCTGTCCATGCTGGCCCTGGCCTGGCTCGCGGTGATGCGAGCACAGGCTCAAAAGGGGGCGCCGCTGGCGGCGGCGACGGCGAACTGATCCCGCTGACCGTGCCCGAGATCGGGCACCTGTACGCCGCCCTGCTCACCCCGCTGTCCCCCGACGAACAGGCCGTCGGGTACTGGTCAGACTGGCGCCGCCACCGCCAGTGGCAAGCCCGCCGAAGCCACTACAAGCGCTACGGCCACGACTGGCCACAAGTGCCGTTGCAGTACTAACCAAATGACCGAACTCAGATTCGAGGTCGACCGCATACGGAGCCGCCAGCCGCGCGCCGGCCGCCACCGTGCGCGCCTTCTCCGTCACCGCGTCTGGGCCGACCAGGAAGTCGGCTGGCTCCGAGGTACCAAGAACAATTATGGGTGGGCGTTGCGTGCCTCGGTGACGGCATCCACCACGTCGGACGCGGTCACCGTGCCTCGCGCCGCGATGGAGCGGGCCTTGCTCGGCGGCCTCCTCCGTGGTCAGCATGACCGCCTCCTCCTCGAGCAGAAGACGGACATACGCCTGCAGGGACTGCCCAGTTCGTCCGATCATCTGGCGGACCGCCCGTCAACTTGTCGGTGGCTTGCGGCAGACCGCGGGATCGTGGCCATACCCGCTGCCGCACGAGACCTCGGGGCGCGAGGCTCCCACGCGAAGGTCGCTGACGCCGACCCCGTCGGGCCGGTTTCCGCCGCCGCGGCGGCCGTGCTCGCCGCGGTTCCGGGCTGGTGGGCGGCCCGCGCCCGCGAGGCCGGCCTGTCGGGCAGGTGGCTGGACGTGACGTCCGCCGTCGCCGCCACACCACCGGCCCTTCCCCGCGAAACCAGCCCGGATCCCTCCATCACGGCCCCGACGTCGAGCGAGGGCCTGGGGGCCGCGTACGCGGCCGCTCTCCCACCAGAGGTCCGGGCACGGCACGGCAGGCATTACACCCCACCCAGGCTCGCCGGGCACCTGTGGACGATGACCAGGCAGGCCCTCGGCCACCCGATCCGCGTGACAAGACTGCCGGGCCTCGTCCGGGACCGCGCGTGCGGCGCCGGCGCCCTCCTCCTCCTCCCGGCGTTGCGCGAACACGTGCGTGCTTCCGCGCGGACGGACCCTCAACTGACCCGACCTCGGCGCTCCTCCGCAGAGGATCCTCCGTCCTGTATCCGCCACCGTCGCGAGAGTGCAAGACTACGGTCGATGACGTAGAGCGTCGCCGCTAGCGAAGATCACTAATCGGGTCGAGAGCTACTGACACGGTCTGCCTCTCCCGAGTGGGTTCTCTGTGAGCGCGGATGAGAGTAGATTGGACAACGCGCGGATGGTCGTCTGCTGTCGGAAACGGCGGCACCCGCAGAAGGCGGCTTCAGCCGGCCGACGCGCCTACAGGGCCGCCGCCCACGGGTAGGCGGCTCCTGTCGTTTCGTTCCAAGGGTGCACCTTGAGGCCGTAGGACGTGATCGGCCTACCAGGTCGGCGGTAGAGCCGAGGCGCCAACTCTCGCAGATACCGATCCTCGGTGTTGCCGTACTGGTCCTGCTCGAAGGCGGGGAAGGTCGCAGACGCGGCCATGTCAGCCAACTGAAGACCCTCGACCCGGCTCGGTGCGGTGACGGTAAAGGGGGATCGGGCAGCGTGGACGCGTGCTCCGGTCCCCCCCAGTTGTCCGTTCTCCTGTTGCCGGAGGCGGGGTGGACGCCTACGGCTTTCGGGCTACGGCGCCGTAGCCGTCCACCGCTTCGCCGGCACTGTTGGCGTCCGGGCGCCACAGCGAGATCGACACCACGCCCGGCTCCAGGAGTTCCAGGCCCTCGAAGAAACGGGCGACCTGCTGCGGGCTGCGCAGGATGTAGGGGACCGCGCCGGTGTCGTCGTAACCCTGCTGGGCCTCGTCGAACCCCTCGCTGGTGTCGGTGCTGTCCCACAGCACCAGGTAGCTGCCGGACGGGACGGCCGCCACCACCCTCGCCACGATCGACCGGGCCTCGTCGAAATCGGCGACGTGGCCGAGTACCCCCATGAACAGGACCGCGATCGGCTTGGTGAAGTTCAGTACGTTCCTGGCGTCGGACACGATCTGGTCCGGATTGTGGAAGTCCGCGTCGACGTAGGTCGTCACACCTTCCGGCGTGGTGTTGGTCAGCAGTGCGCGGGCATGCGCCAGCACGAGCGGGTCGTTGTCGACGTAGACGACACGGGATTCCGGGGCGATGCGCTGGGCGACCTGATGGGTGTTGTCCAGGGTTGGCAGACCGGTGCCGACGTCGAGGAACTGACGGATGCCCGCCTCACCGGCCAGGTGGCTGACAGCACGGATGAGGAACTGCCGGGACTGCTTGGCCAGCGGGACAATGCCGGGAAAAGCGGCGACGTAGGCGTCGCCGGCCTCCCGGTCGACCGGGTAGTTGTCCTTGCCGCCCATCCAGTAGTTCCAGATCCGGGCCGAGTGCGGCACGGTCGTGTCGATTGTCGAGGGCGCCTGGTCATCGGCGGGTACCACCGATGTGAAGTCCCATTCGGCGTTGTCGCCCTGCTCGCTCACAGCATCTCCATGGACGTCAGCTCGGCTCGGGACACCCTACGGGGATCCCGGAACCCGGACATGCACCGGATTCACGCGCATTCTTCCAGACCGCGAACGTGACATCCCGCACGGGCGATCCCGAAGCGGCCGCCCGCGGATATCTGCATAGGGCGACCGTAGAGTGACGGTAGGGCATTCAGCGTGGCTCCGTTGCAGCAACTGCCCGTTATGCCCGCAAAGATGCCTTGCATTACCAGATCAACCGGCCAAGAGGCAGCTTGCGGCCAGGCCATCCAGACCGCATTCGATGACTCTTAGGCAAGATCGCAAATTCCAGTCACGATCACCGCAACGAGTACGGACAGCGGCGGATGCGAGCGTACGCGGACGGCCATCTGCCGTCGGAAACACCCCACCTGCCAAGATGAGATGAGACAGCCACCGGACGAGCTCGCGGCCGTCACCGACCACGCCGACACAGTCGCGTTGGATCACGGTTCACCGGCGTGCTGTTTCACAGGTGATCTATGTGCTATCTCCATGGTCAACTGCGTGCTAAACCCTTGATCATGATTGCCCGCGTGCGCATACGCCCCTCGCTTGCTCGACACAGAGCCTGCTGGCCAGATGCCAGGACGGACACAGTCACCCCGACATGAGCACCCACCCAGATTGGGCCCCAGCGTCCCTGCTCAACACAACAGATCATGAATTTGCGCGATCTCGTCGAGATCCTGGCCACCGGCCGTCCCAGCAGCAGACAAACAGCCCTGCCCGGCGCACAGGGAGGGACCCGCCAGAGGTGACAGTCAGGACAGGGCGGCGTTTGATACTACCGCTGGCGATAGTATCAACAGCGGTAGTATCCCAGCCGGTGGACGGTGGCCATGGTCGATTTTGTGGGGCGGGAGCGGGAGCTGGCTACGCTGGACGGGCTGCTGCGGGAGGTGGAGGCGCAGGTCGGATCGTCGCGGCCGGGCAGGTGCCTTCTCGTCCGTGGGCGGCGGCGGATCGGCAAGTCCAGCCTGGTCGAGGAGTTCGTCGACCGAGCCGGCGTTCCCGCGGTGTTCTTCACCGCCGCCGGAGCGTCCGCCGACGTCGAACTGGAAGCGCTGCGGGAGGCGGTCGCCGCGTCCACGCTGCCGGAACGGACGGTGTTCACCGACTCGGTGCCCGGGAACTGGAGCGCGGCTCTGCGGCAACTGGCCGGGATCCTCCCCGACGACCGTCCGAGCATCGTGGTCATCGACGAGGTGCCGTACCTGATGGACCGCGTCGACGCGTTCGAGGGGGTGCTGCAACGCGCCTGGGACCGGGAGCTCAGCCGCCGGCCGGTACTGCTTGTGCTGATCGGGTCGGACCTGTCGATGATGGAGGCGTTGGGCTCGTACGGGCGGCCGTTCCACCAGCGCGGGCAGGAGATGGTGCTGGGCCCGCTCAACCCCGCCGAAGTCGGGCAGATGCTGCGGCTGGGCCCGGCCGAGGCGTTCGACGCGGCACTGGTGACCGGCGGGCTGCCGCTGATCTGCGCGGCCTGGCCGGCGGGTGGGGATCTGTGGTCCTTTCTCGCCGCCGAACTGGCGAATCCCGTCTCCGCGCTGCTCGTCTCCGCCGAACGCTCGCTCGCCGCCGAGTTCCCCGGCTCGGCGAACGCCCGAGACGTACTGTCCGCCATCGGCAGCGGAGAAAGCGCGTTCACCAACATCGCCCGTGCGGCCGGTGTGATGGCGCACACCAGTCTCGCCCGCTCGCTCGAACTTCTCGTCAGCAAACGGATCGTGGCAGCCGAACTGCCTGTCTGGACCACTCGCTCGAAGGAACGCCGCTACCGCGTCACCGACCCCTACCTGCGGTTCTGGCTACGGTTCATCGGCCCGTACCTGCCGGAGATCGAACGCCGCCGCGGCGACCTCACCCTGGCCCGGATCCGCGACGGCTGGACGTCCTGGCGTGGCCGGGCGGTCGAACCGCTCCTGCGCGACTCCCTCGCCCGCCTGCTGCCCGACCAGACGCTGCCCGCCGCCCCCGCCGTCGGCTCCTACTGGAACCGGCCGAACACCATTCAGATCGACATCGTCGGTGCCGACCGGGAACCGGTCGCCAAGGAGCTCTACTTCCTCGGCTCCATCAAATGGTTGGAACGCTCCGCGTTCGACCACCACGACCTCGCGGTGCTACAGAAATACCGGGCCGCGCTCACCGACGAGCCGCTCCCCCTCGTCGCGGTCAGCCTCGGCGGAGTCACCGCCACCGGCCTCACCGCCACCTACGGCCCAGCCGAACTCCTCACCGCCTGGCAGACAACCTGAGCAGACGGAATTCGCCAGCCCGCCGTCCGACGAGGCGCAGACCGCGAACCGACGCTCTCCGGTAACACATGACGCCTCGGAGTCATCCAGTCGCCACCATGACCCCAGCACCGGCCACGCTCAGCGATCGGTAAGGCTTCCCGCGTCCTGTCTCGTTCACTCTTGACTGATCTGGTTACAGCGTACACGCTGGTTACAGCGTAACCATGACAGCCGGAGGGGAACCATGACCACGAGCAGCACGCGACGGCGGCCCGGGACGGTCGCGCACGCGTTCGCCGACCTGATGAACGATCACGATCCGGACGCGGTCGACGGCTTCATCGCGGCGGACTACATCAACCACAACGCGTTCGTCGAGGACGGGCGCGAGGCGAACCGGGCGTTCTGGACGCAGTGGTTCGCCGCGTTCCCGGACACCGAGGTCAGCCTTGACGACGTCCTCGTCGACGGGGACCGGGTCGCCGGCAGATTCACCTACCGGGCGACGTTCCAGGGCCCTTTCATGGGCCTGCCACCGACCGGGCGCCCGGTGGTGATGCACTCGATCGACATCTGGCGCGTGGTCGACGGCATGGCCGTGGAGCACTGGGACCAGCTCGACGGGCAGGCGTTCTTCGCACAGCTCACCGGAGACGCCGACAACCGATGACGATCGACGCGCAGGACGACCAGGACGGCACAGACAGCCCGGCACCGACGCGTGCGCGGCGGCGCCGGGAGCGGGAGCGCGCCGCCGCCCGTGAGGCGATCCTGTCCGCCGCGCGGGAACTGGCGCGAAGCGAGGGCTGGGAGACGGTGACGATGCGGCGGCTGGCGGAACGCATCGACTACTCCGCGAACTTCGCCTACCGCTACTTCACCGGCCGTGACGACATCCTGCTCACCCTCATCCGCGACGGGTTCGCCCGGCTGCGCGACACGATGGACACCGCAGGCCGACGGCCGGCGACCGAATCCCCCGCCGGAGCGTCCGACACGGACGTCCCGGACATCCTGAACGGCACAGACGTCCTGAACGGCACAGACGTCGCGGCCATCCGGCGGGCCGCACATGCCTACCTCGACTTCGCCCTGGCCGAACCCGACCTGTATCAGCTCATGTACGGCCTGGGCGGCGTGCGCATGCCCGCCGCCGACACCTGGGTCGAGGGGCAGGCCGTCGGCGACGTCCTGACCGGGCTGCTCGCAGCCGCCGGCGACCGGCAGCCCGAGCAGCATGTGCTGCAGCTGTGGGCCACGGCGCACGGGCTGGTCGCGCTGCTGGTCGTCGGCCGCGTCGACGTCGACTCCGCCGCGCTGCACGCCCTGCTCGAGGAGGCACTGACCGACTGCCTCACCCGCGCCCTGCCCGCACCGGCGTCACCCGCGTCACCCGCGTCACCCGCGTCACCCGCGTCACCCGCGTCACCCGCGTCACCCGCGTCACCCGCGTCACTCCGGCGCAGCAGCCGATCAGCCACGGAACCGACTGACAAACCGACCGAAAAGAGGCAGTTGTGAGCAGCCTGGCCACCGCCGCCGCGCTCGTCGCAGTCGCGGCTGCCGCGATCATCTATGGCACCGATGTCTTCTCCGCGCTCGTACTGCGCCCTGCCGCGGTCGATGCCGCTGACGCCTCCGTGGCCGACCTGATCGGCCGGGTCCACGAGTACGGAGATCGCCGGCTGCCCGTGCCCGGAGCGGTCTCCGTCCTCGCCGCGGCGCTCGCCACCGTGGCCAGCGACACCAGCCCCGCGCGCATCGGCGGCACGACAGCGCTGGCCGCGCTGCTGGCCTGGCTCGCGATCTACGTACGCGTCAGCGCGCCGATCAACAAGCGGCTCCGCGCGGCCGCGGCCAGCCACACCGTCCCGGCGGACACCCGGGCCCTCCAGCAACGCTGGGACAGCGTCATCTGGGCCCGGGCCGCCCTGCAGACCATCGCGCTGGCCGGTCTACTCGTCATCATCCTCGGTCGATGACCAGGAGACCTGTCCAGCGACCAACGTGCCCAGTTACCGAAAGTGTGGTGAACATGGATCCACGGCAGACCGCCGACGCGGTCGCGCAAGCCATGACATCTCGCGATCACGCGGCGCTCATGGCCCTGTACGCCGAGGACATCGTCTTCAGCTCGCCCGTCACCGCCGTGCGGTTCACCGGCAAGGCAGAGGTGGGCGCGCTCATGGCTCACGTCCTCGCCGGTTTCCAGAGCTGGGAACGCACCTTCGTGTTCACCGGCGACGACGAGTGCGTGTTCGGCGCCCGCGGGCGCATCGGCGGCCACGACATCGACCTGGCCGAACACTTCCGTCTGGACCCGGCCGGACGCGTGGCCGAGATCAGCATCTACGGACGCCCGCTGGCCGGCATCGCCGCCATCGCCGCTGTCGCCGCCCCACCACTCGCCGCCCGCCACGGCCGCAACCGTGAGCGCCTGGTCGGCCTGATCTCCCGCGGTCTCCCCGGCGCCCTGGCCCGGGGAGACCGGCTCATCACCCGTCTGGCCCGCTGAAACACGGCCCCGCTGGCGGAGCGGCGCCCCTCACTGGCCATGGTCAACCAGCATCATGATCCCCCAGCGGCAACCGCGGGCGCGTTGCTACACCCGCGGCAGTTCGCACCTTTCGAGCCCCCAGCAGCCATCTCGGGAGGCCCGCAGACGCCCCCAGCAGACGGAGCGAAGCCGATCAAAGATCGGCAAGCAAGGCAACCCACGCACCGTAGAGGTTACTCAGCCGCCGAGCGGCATGGTCACGACAGTGGTCCATCGGTAGACCCGCTCGTCGCGGTTGAGGTCGATGAGCTGGATCGCGCGGACGGTGGTGGTGACGCTCATCGGTTCAACCGCGAAAAGACGCTGACGTAGCGGCTCCGCCGAGGTGTCCGCGCCGGAATAGGCGACGGAGACGTGTGGGGTGAAACCGTCGGCGGTTTCAGGCACCCTTTCGGGCCCCCACACGTCGGCGATCGCGGCTCGGACGGTGGCGCGTAGTTCCTCCACTGGCTGCCACGGGGCGGTCTGGAGCATGACGGCTTCCGGGTCCGCGTCCGCCGGCCCGAGGGTCAGGTCGAACGGATCGAGCTGGCGGCAGCGTGTACACGCCGCGGTGATGATGCCGTTCAAGTCCCCGGGGGTGCCCTCGTCGGCGAAGCCGACTCCCTGCATGGTCAGGTGCAGGCCCTCCGCGGGCACCAGGTCGAGGGTCGGCAGAGTGAGTGCCTGCTGATAGCGGTCAGCGAGGTCGACCACGTCGGAGGCGCCGTCGAAGGTGATGTGGAACGGTAGAACGACCGGCCGATCTTCCAGCCGGGGCGCCACCACCAGTGCTCCCGCATCCGTTCCAACCGGGCGAACGCTTCCCGGCGGGCATCGACATGCCGCTGCTCCCGAGTCATACCGGGGAGGCTAGCCACCGGGCAACGCCGGCCGTGCGCTGTTCTGCCAGTCAGCGGCCAACTCGGCCAGATCCCGCATGGGCGCGGCCGGCAGAAAACGACGGCCGGCGTCGAGGAACTGCGTGAGAACTTCCGGGGGCCAGTCCAACGGCCCGTCATCCCACGGCAGAACCTGATCTTTCAGGCCGTAGATCTCTCCGTGAGCTGTCCACATACGTAACCCCCCAGTTGTAACAAGCCCCCTGCGCGGGAGTGCAGGCCGGCCAACATCACTACCCACGCGGTCATCCCGACGTCCATGACGACCGTGATCCGGCCCGTAATCCGGGAACGATGCGCGGTGGCGCCGGGGCGTGCTGGCACCGGCGTTGTCGGTACGCCCGGTTCGCTCATGGCGGTCTGTTCTCTGCGCTGCTGGAAGGACGCGCCGGCCCGCAGCCACGCCCACGGGCAGCGTCGGCAGTAGGCGTGGCGCGCGGGCCGGCGCGCGTTCGGGCAGGCCCCCGCCCTGCTCACCAGGCACGGACGGCGGGGGCCTGCGTCTTAGGTCCCCGTGCGGGGAGAGTGGAACGGGAAAACGATCGGGACGACACGGCCGTCGAGCCCGCAGCTTGTCGCGTGATGATCTACGGCGGCTACGGTCGGGAACGGCAGACGAACCTCGACCGGCTGCTGTCCTGGGCCGTAGACGATGACGGCGTACAGCACCGCGTCCGCCGGCGTGTCCGGCCGGGGCAGAGTCCGGATCGTGCAGGTCCCGGTATGTGGCACGACATCCCCCAATCGCCTGTTGGTTGCGCGGCCGGCCGGGTTATCGTGCCGACGCGACACATTTCATGACGGTGCGCGACAGCCGACTAGCTGTGACGAGGTGAGCTGCCGTTGACACACACGTCACGCGCATCTCACGCACGTGTTGTCACACCGTGGCGGAAGGCACACAGGTGAACGATCAGGCCGCGGTCGAGTACCTCGCCGGCCGCATCCGCGCGCTGCGCCTCGCCGCGGGCATTCGCAGCCTCGCCGAGCTCGCCCGGCGCACCAACCTGGACCGGGCCGGGATCAGCCGGGCCGAAAGCGGCCGGAACCTGCCGTCCGAAGTCGTCGTGAAGGCCATCGACACCGCGGTAGACGCGGGCGGAGAGTTAGTAGAACTCCGCGCGCGGATCCACCGGACGAGGATCGGTGCCGGTGACCCGCGGGAGGGGGTGGGCGTCACGGACCGGCGGCAGATGTTGGAGGCGGGCGCGTTCACCATGCTGTCCGCGCTCGCCGCGGACACCTCCCGGGAGATCGCGCACGGTGACCCTGACCCGCTGACGCTCGCGGACATCGATGACGACATCGACCGGATCGCCGCGGTCTACGCCGTCACCCCGCACACTGTGCTCCTCCCCCAGGTCGAACGGCGCTGGTTGCAGGTCGACACCGCGCTGAAGGGCCGGACCAGCCTGGCCGTACACCACCGGTTGAGCCTGGCGGCCGGGCGGCTGTCCTACTTCGCTTCCCGGCTGGCGTTCAACGTCGGTGACTTCACCACGGCCCGGCATCTCGCCGTGCTCGCCGGACAGTACGCCGAGCAGACGCAGGACGCGGTGCTGCTCGCGTCGGTCGCCGGGATGCACTCGGGCATCGCCTACTACCGGAAACGGTATGACGTGGCCGTGTCCGTCTTCGGCGGGTATCCGCCCGATCCGCCGTACCTGCGGGCCCGGAACGCGGCCTACCGGGCGCGCGCCCACGGACGCCTCGGTAATGCGACCGCGGCCCGGGCCGAGCTGGCACTGATGCACCGTTCCCTGACCGACGAACCGCCACAGCCAGGGGATCTCCCGCTCGGAGAGGCCGCGGCAGGCATGTTCGCGGCGAGCGCCCTCACGTCGATCGGGTACGGCCAGGAGGCGGAGCCGTGGGCACGGCGGTCCGTGGCCGCGCACGAGGCCACCGGGCCGCAGGTGAACCGGGAGGAGTGGGGGCATGCCCTGCTCACCCTGTCCGCGGCGTTGATCTGCCGGGACCATCCGGACCCGGAAGAGGCTGCCCGGGTCGGCGTCCAGGTCCTGGACGTCGTCGACGGCCACCCCACCCACACCGTGACCCAGCGCGCCGGGGAGATGCTGGGCATGCTGGCGGACTATCGGACCCTGCCCGCCGTGGTCGACTTCCGCGAACGGCTCGCGGCCGCGCCACGTCCGGCGCTGACGGCATGAGTGGCCTGTCCGGCGAGCCAACCGTGCTCGTTGTGCCGACGGTGGTCACGGACCGGCTGATCCTGCGCTGCTGGCGGCCGGCGGACATCGACCCGTACGCGGCGATGAACGCCGACGAGGAGACCATGCGCTACCTCAACGGCCCGTTCGACCGAGCCGGCACCGAGCGGCTGATCACCCATCTGGCCGGCATGTGGGTGCTGCTCGGGTATGGCATGTGGGCGGTCGAGGACAAGGCCACCGGCGAGTTCCTGGGCCGGGCCGGGTTGTACTACGCCGACGGCTGGCCCGGGGTCGAGGTCGCCGTGTCCATCCGCCGGGACCGCTGGCGGCAGGGACTCGGTACGGAAGCGTGCCGTGCCTCGATCACCTGGGGATTCACCACCCTCCCCGTGGACGAGATCATCACGTTCCCCAACCGGGACAACGCCGGGATGAACGGGGTCGCCCGCACGCTCGGCATGGTGTTCCAGGGTGAGGCATCAGCCATCGGCCCGTGGCGGGACAGCAACCTGTACAGCACCACCCGGGAGAAGTGGGCTGCGGCTATCGGCAGCTGACCGGGCCACGCGCTGACTGTGCATCAGGTCGGATCAATCCGTGCGCTGGACGGAGCGTCGTTGCGCTGTCTGCTGGCGGAGCTCCGCCGCAACCCGGTCATGCTGGGCATTCCGCTCGAGGCGGTGGGCGGCACACAGAACATCATCGGGCGGTTAGGGCTCGGCGCAGTCGTCGTGCTCGCAGGTCACATAGCAATCTTGCTACCCGGCAAGATGGGCCGCGAGGGCGTAGGCGGCGTGGCGGTCGAGGTTGTGCCGGGCCCGGTCGTATCGGCGGGTGGTGCGCGGGTCGGCGTGGCCGGCGGCGTCCTGGACGTCGCGCAGGCTCACCCCGGCGTCCACGTGTGCGCGGCGGTGTGCCGGAACTGGTGCGGGTGCAGGCCCTTGATGCCAGCCGCCTCGCCGCGGCGCCACAGCATCTGACGGATGCCGTCGGCGCTGAACGAGCCCCGGCCCTTCTCCCCAAGCCACAGTGCGTCGGTCTTCTTCGCCCAGCGGTCTTTGCTGCGTACCCGCAGGTACCGCTCCAAGGAGATGCCTGACTTCGAGCCGAACGGGACGGCGCGGCCCTTCCGCCCCTTCGCCAGGATGTGGATCACGTCCTGAGTGAGGTCGACGTCTTCCACGGTCAGGTTCGCGATCTCGGCGCGGCGGGCGCCCGTGTCCATGAACAGGCGGATGATCGCCTCGTCGCGGCGGGAGACCAGGTCCCGGCCGGCGCATCCGGCGAGCAAGGTCCGGATCTGATCGTCGGTGAGAACAGGCACCGGCTGTTCGGGGACGACCGGCGGGCGCATCCGGTCGAGCGGCGACCGGTCGAGATCCTCTTCCTCGGTGAGCCACTGGCCGAACTGCTGCAGGGCCCGGAAGACGAGGGACACGGTTGCTGGGGCCTGGCTGGCCGCGTAGTCGGCGAGGAAGGCTTCGACGTGGAACGTTCCAGCTCCGCCGGGTCGGTCGGGCCGTCGTTCGCGGCGAGGTGGCGGACAAGGTCGTCGGCCGCGCCGAGATACAGGGTGCGGGTGCGGACGGAGAGGGTCCGACCTTCCAGCGACCGGCTTCACTGGCGTACCAGCGACCCCCACGAACCATGGTCAACAGGACTCATGATCGAGAAGTTTAGCGCTGTCTGTCCAACGTGCTCCGCTCGCAAGCCAGCGGCCGAAGCTGAAAACCGCTGCGGTGTAAGGGATTGTGGGCGCGGCAGGGATCGAACCTGCGACCACTCGCTTGTAAGGCACGGATTGCACCGAGTGGTACAGGTTTTCGCCCAGCTCGAACGGTCCGCTGACGTCCGCCACCGTCCACCGACGTACGTGGGCGTTGCTACAGCGGTAGCTACACCGGCCCGGTGATCCGGCTGAGTAGCGTCGTTCATCCCATGGATTCCCCCACGGTGTCATGGTGCCGGCTGTGAGCGGGTTCGGATCTGTATGGGCCGGGGTGGGATGCTGGTGCGGTGGGTCACGGGGATGCGGCGGACGGCTGGGACTTCTTCGTCTCGTACACACAGTCTGACCGCGGGTGGGCAGAGTGGATCGCGTGGGTGCTGGAAGAGGACGGTTCCCGGGTCCTGCTACAGGCGTGGGATTTCGGCGCGGGCTCGAACTGGGTGCGCGGGATGGACGACGGGGTGTCGCGGGCGCGGCGGACGCTCGCAGTCCTGTCCGGGGCGTACGCAGGGTCGACATACTGCCAGGCCGAGTGGCAGGCCGCGTGGCGGGAGGACCCGGCCGGTAAGGATCGGAAGCTGCTGGTCTTCCGGGTCGAGGACTGTCCGCGGCCGGGCCTGCTGGCACAGGTCGTCGCGGACGACCTGTTCGCGCTCGCGGAAAGCGACGCCCAGGCGGTGGTCGTGGATGCGGCCCGCTCTGCCGCCGGCCGGAGTGGTCAGGATGGTCGGGGTAAGCCGGCGGTGCGGCCGCCGTTCCCGCCGGGCGGGCGGGGGGTGTCGCGGCGGGCGGTGTTCCCCGGGGCGGCCGGTCCGCGCCCCGCCCGGGTGCGGCCCTTGCCGGAGG
>NZ_CAKKTM010000271.1 GCF_920888515.1 Protofrankia sp. CiP1_Cm_nod1
TCGACCACCCGTACACCCGGGCGCGGGCGTTGTCCGGGCTGGCACCCCGCCTACCCGCCGACCAACGCGGGCCGATCCTCGCCCAAGCGCTGACCGCCGCATCATTAGCAGGACGGAAGGCCGTGGTCGATGTTCTTCCAACCGCACTTTCGATCAGGGAAGGGCGCGACCTGGTCGCCGCCGCGGTCATCTCGTCGCTGCTGTGTGTGCAACGCTGGTGGCCCTAAAACCGAGCCTGCTCGGTGGCGCCGGGGCTTTGGATCCTGGCTGGGCTAGCGGTTTCGGCCGGTGAGGCTTTCGCGGCGCGAGGCTGCGACGCGCCGGCGAGCACGGCGCGCCAGCGCCGCGCGCAGCCGTCGCGTGGCGCGGGCCTCGTACCGCGCTTGATCCTAAAATGGAGAATTCGGCAGTCAGTCAGCCTCGGGCATAGCCGGCGTCGTACGTCGGGCCGCGCCGCTGATCGTCGGTTCGGCTCCGGTGTGGTCAGGCTGCGTTGCCGGCAAGCGCGGTGCGGTCGATGCGGGAGACGAGTTCGCGCGCGTGGGTGTTGTGTTGGTACGGGGTGAGGCGTTTCCGCAGGTCGGTCATGGCGGTGACGTAGCGGGCGGAGGTGGGGACTCCGGCGGCGATGTCGATCGCCTGATGGCCGGCGGCGATCGCGCCTTCGAGGTCGTTCTGCTGGGTGAAGCTGACGGCGACGACGGTTTGGCTCAGCGCCCCGCGGCGTCCGCGATTCTGTTTGCGGGCGGCTTCGACGGACTGACGGGCGTACCGGTGGGCCTCGGCCGGGTCGCCGATGTCCCGCAGGCTGTTCGCGATCTCCCCGGTGACGTAGGGCTCGTCGATGAACTTCGCCCATTCGGGTTCGTTCGCCGGGTTGATGAGATCGAAGGTCTTTTCGGCCTGCGCGATCGTCGCGGCGGTGTCGGTGGAGCGGCCCAGGACCGACAGGGCACGGGCTTCCAACACGTACAGGTCAGTCAGGGCGGCGGGGGCACGCAGACCACGCAGACCGTGGCGGCCGGCGCGGGCGAGCCGAAGCCCTTCGTCGGGGTGTCCGAGTTGGGTTGCCTGATCGGAGAGGCCGGCCAGGACATGGGCGCCAAGCATCCGGTTACCGGCGGCGTCGGCGAGCCGGAGGGACTGGATCAGGTAGCGCTGCGCGATGCCGTGTTGGCCGGAGTCGAACGCCATCCAGCCGGCGAGATAGGTCTGTTCGGCGGCGACCTCGAAGAGGGCCTGGCGGACGGGCTCGGGGTGGGACTCCTGGAGGAGCGGGAGAACATGTTCGGTGAGGTACTGGGCGACGGTGCGGCGGGCGATGTCACCGCCGCCTTGGATGACGTCCATTTCCTGGAACACACCGAACATGTTGCGGATGGACTCGACCGCGGCCATGTCCGCGTGGGCGGGCCGTCCAGAGTCGGCGGCGTCCAGACTGGTCAACAGCCAATCTCGGCTGGGACCGGCGAGTGCACCGAGAACGAATGATGAACGCAGCAGCATGTCCCGACGGCGCACGTCGGCCCTCCCGAGCTCGGCGACAGTGCTCAGGGTACGTCGCACCGAGGGTTCGTACACCAGTCCTTGAGCGGTTGCCTCGGGGTTGGTGACCGGCTGCTGAGCGGTGCTCGACTGGCTGTCGACCACCGGCGCTTTTACGTCTGCCTGGGCGTGCGGTGGGTGTGCGGTGGGTTCCCATGTGCGGCGGGCCAGGCCGAGCATGCCGCCGGGGATACGCAGGCCGTCGGCGATGCGTTCGATCAGTTCCAGGGAGGCCACCCGGTCCCGACCGTGCACGATCTTGCTGACGCGGCTTTGGTCGAGACCCTCGACCGCAGAGGCGATGCGGTCCTGGCTGGCGGCGTCGTACTTCCGCATCAGCCGGAAGGCGGTGCCGAAGTCGCGGGCGGCGAGCGCGGCGCGCATGTCGTCGCGGGCAAGGAGCCGTTCGGACACCGTGTACGGGCCGAGGGACACAGCCGGCATATCTGATCACCCTTCCGACCCGGAGAGGGACACGTCTCGTGGCAGGACTGGTGCCGACAGTACCCGGATTACGCCCAACGGGTAGGGAAAGCTCACCTATTGAGGGGGCGTGTGGCTGTCGTTGACGGGTTGTCCGTCGGGCGCAGGCGAGAGTCACATGGGAATGGCATCTTCCGTGGGCTCGTGCGGCGCCGTGAGGCTAAGGCGCAGCCGGCCCCGTCCCGTGGTCGAGCGGTGGTCTGCGTGGGACCGGGCCGGCATCCAACCAGCGGATAACGAGAGCGGGACGGGATGCGACCGGTGACGGTAACCAGGAAGAACACTGCGGACGGCGGGGGCACGGATGTGCGGATGCCTGTCCTGTACGGGGTGGTGCGGTTCGAACCGGGTGAGGAACGGCGGGTCCGCGACACCACGATCGCGTTCGATTCGCCCGCGTCGGCGGAACTGTTCGCGGTGGAAAGCGGCTGGTCCGACTTTCAGGTGACGCCGCTGTTCTTCTTCGTGGACAGCGTCACGGCGCCGGCGGCCGGGCGACTGCTGCTGGATGCGGCGCTGGCACGGTCCATGCGGCGGGCCAACGGTCGATGACCGGCGACCGGGAGAGCGCTCCGCCGGAGATCACGTCTGGCGATCCGTGGCCGGTGACCGGGCCTGATCCGGATGACGGTGCTTGCACGGTCACGATCTACCCGGCGGATCGTCCGGCGGACGTGATGCGGGCCTGGGCAGCGCTTCCGGACGGGCTCGGGTTCGCCGAAGCGTTCGGCGATGTGGAAGTAATACTGGTGTTCCGGCCGCTCGACCGGCTGCTGTCCGGGGAGCCGACCGGGACGTCATCCGCGCCGGACTGAGCGGTCAGAGGCTGCTCTCGCGGTACGGGTACAAAGGGCCAGGATCCCGGGCGGTAATAACGCCATCGGGGGATCCTGGCCCTTTTATCTGCCGGCCCCCTGGGCGGTGACGAGTTCCTCGACGGCGGCCATGCGGTGGCTCATGTCCGCAAGCTGCTGTTCGATGCGGTCGATCCCGGCGAGGATCTCCCGCATGGCTGCCCCGGCAGGAACGTCCGGCGCCTGGTCACCGACCAGCACCCGAATCAGATGATCGCCGGGCCAGTCGAGCGCGCGGGCAAGCGCCGTCAGGGTCTTGTTCTGGACCCGCCGGCCCTTACCGCCATGCTGGATCTGGCGCACGGTGGACACGGACACGCCGGAGATGTCGGCGAGTTCCTGCTGTCCGATGCGGCGGGCTGCCATCCGCTGGTTGACCGCGTCGGCGACCGCGGCCCAGTCCTCGCCCCCGATCGCGCCCCGCGCCGTGTAGACGGGTGATCTCTGTTCCTGGTCCTCCATGCCGCCGATTTTAGCTGTCAAGCAAACAGTAGGGCATGTGAGGTACACATATATCCCAGCGGGACCCACTGCCGGACGCATGGTCTTTGCTGCACGCTTATGTGAACCTCACATGCTACGGGCACATAATGGTTGATGAGCGGTTCACGCGCGGTGCACTGTATGTCCTGCAACGACCGATGGCCGGCAGCCGCCGGCACACTGATGACGCAGGGCGAGGTGAAACGGCGATGGCGATACCGCGACGGATTCCGGTGGCGTTCGGGGACGTGTTCCCGCACGGCGCGTATGTGCTCGGGGTGGAGGCGGCCAGCGACTATGAGAAGGCGAAGGCGGGCCTTCCGGATGTGCAGGAGCGGGACAAGATCACCGGCGAGTTGGTGTGGGTGGCCCGGGTGGTGGACGCCGACCCGAACGCGCGGGCGGGGTCGGCGGAAGTAAAGGTGAAGATCTCATCGCCGGTTCGGCCGGTGCCCCCGGAGCCGATGCCGGGCACGCCGTTCCGACCGGTGGAATTCGACGGGCTGACGCTCACCCCGTGGGTGCGCACGAACGGTAACCAGCCGCGGCAGGAATTCGCGTTGCGGGCAACCGGTATGCGACCGGTCCGGGCGACAGCCGGTGGTCGGGGCTCGACGGGAGCGGCGGCATGACCGAGCCAACAGCCAGCCCGGACACCGATGGCGGGCGGATGCCGGCCGGGTCGTGGGGGCATGTCAGCGTGCACGTCGGCGCGGACGGGTCGGCGCGCTGCCACACCTACCCGCACGAACGGCCGATCCTCACCGTCGACACCGGCCACATCGACCTGTCCCTGTCCGTGTCGGGCGGCACGGTAACCGCGGATCATCTCGTGTTCGCGCGGGCGCTGGTACGGGCCGCCACCGACTATCTGAGCGAATGCGAACGGCTGCTGGCAGGCCGCACCGCCGACGATTCGACGAGCGATACCACGACAGCGGCCTGAGCACGCCTCTCCCGGGTACCGGGACGGCCGTCTGAGCTTTCTTTGCGCTCCGCCGGTTCCGGTCCGCCGATTCCTCTTTCTTTCCGTTTCTTTTTCGTGCGATGCAGGGTGGGTGTGATCTGTCATGGCCAGAATCAACGGCTCCCGGCCGTTTCCCGACGTGCCGACCCGGCATCCGAGAGTCGACGTGCCGCTGTGGGTGGTGCTGGTCGGGCTGGCCGGGCGGATGTGCGCCCGGCTGCTGCTCTTTGTGCTGCGGCATCCGGTGCTGGTGGGTCTGCTGCTGACGGTGCTGGTGATCCGGGACCGGTGGGGGCTGGCCGGGCTGGGCCTGGTGCTCCTCGCCGTCGCCGGGCTGGCGGCGGGGTGGCGGCTGGCGCACCGCCGGTCGTTCGCCTGGCTGACCGGCTGGCTGCGCGGCCGGCTGCGGCTGCTGGCCGTCTACCGGTGGCGGTGGCGGCCGGTCATGGTCCATACCGGGCTGGCGATCCGGATCCCGGTGTCCAACGGCGACCGGGTCGCCTTCGCCGAAACCTTCCCCCGCATCCGCACGATCCGCTCCGACCGGTGGGCGGACCGGCTGCGGGTGGAGCTGCTCTACGGACAGACCCCGCAGCAGTGGGCGGAGCAGGCCGAAGCGCTGCGGCAGGCGTTCCGCGCGCAGGCGTGCCGGATCCGTGCCGATCGGGTGGGGTACATATGGCTGGAGTTCACCCACCGTGACCCACTGGCCGGCCTCGTCCCCCCGGCCGACCTCGACGGCCCCGACACGGACGGCGGAGACAACGACGGGTGGGACGACGACACGCCGGTGGATCTGGCCGGGCTCCCGATCGGTCGGCGGGAGGACGGCCGGCCCTGGCGGCTACCGGTCCGCGGCGCCCATGTGCTGGTGGCCGGGGCGACCGGGGCGGGGAAGGGGTCGGTGCTGTGGGCGACGATCCGCGGGCTCGGCCCGGCGGTGCGCGCCGGCCTGGTCGAACTTTGGGTCGCCGACCCGAAAGGCGGGATGGAACTCGCGTTCGGCCGGGACATGTTCACCCGGTTCGCCACCGACACCGCCGGCATCGCCGACCTGCTCGACGACGCCGTCACGGTCATGCGCGGGCGGGCCGGACGGCTGCGCGGCGTGACCCGGCTGCACACCCCGACCGCCGACGAACCGCTGATCGTCGTGATCGTCGACGAACTCGCCGCCCTGACCGCCTACGTCACCGACCGGGAGCTCAAGCGGCGGCTGGCCGCCTCGCTGCCGCTGCTGCTGTCGCAGGGCCGGGCACCTGGGGTGGTGGTGATCGGGGCGGTACAGGACCCGCGGAAAGAGGTGCTGCCGTTCCGGGACCTGTTCCCGGTCCGGGTGGCGCTGCGGCTGACCGAACCCGACCAAGTCGACCTGGTCCTGGGCGACGGCGCACGGGATCGCGGCGCCCGAGCGGAGGAGATCCCCGACGGGCTGCCCGGGGTCGGCTATGTGCTCGCCGACGGGCAGGCCGACCCGGTGCGGGTGCGGGCCGCCTGGATCGACGACGCCGAGATCGGCCGGATGGCGCACCGCTACCGGCCACCGGTCGCCGGTCAGATCATTGGCTTCGACGATCCCGGCACAGGGTGGACCCCGGATGTCGACGGTTGGGCGGCATGACCGGACTGGAGGGATACGCCCCGGTGTTCGTGCTGCCGCTGTGCTCCTGGTGCCGGCACCTGTGGGCGGCACACCGGACCGATGCCGGTTGCCGGGTGCCGGTCGGGCGGGGGCGGGTGTGCGGCTGCCGGGAACCGCCCCCCGGCCACCCGCCCGATCCCGACCCGGCCGGCGACGGCCCGAACCACGACCACGACCACCAGGACCAGGAGGAGCGGGCCGCGTGACAAGTGGAACGGACCCCGCCGGCCTGCTGTCGGCGCATCCGGATAGTCCGACCGGCACCGTCTCAAGTACGGACCCGGCGGCGGGGAGTCGGGCGGCGCGGATGCGACTGCCGCTGGCCCGGCAGGTCCTCGAGGCGGTCGCGGTCGACAACGGGGTGTGCATCCGCCCGTTGGCGATGCGCCGGGTGGACCTGACCACCGGGGAGACGGAAACGATCCCGGTGCCGTGCGGGGCCACCCTGGCCAGCAAGTGCCCGCCGTGCGCGGACCGGGCACGCAAGCTGCGGATGGCGCAGTGCAAGGCCGGCTGGCACCTCGACGACGAACCACTCCCCGACCCGGACCCGCCGACCGACGACGCGAAAACCCTCGTCCAGCTCCGCGCCGACCTCGAAGCCGTCCGCACCGACGCCGTGACCAGCCACCACGTCGAGCAGATCACCGAAGCCGACGATCTGATCTCCCAGGTCGACGCCGCGTTGACCGATCTTGGTGTGCGCGGCACGACCGCCCCGGAGGCCCGGGAGCGGCCCCGGCGGACCCGATCGACCCGGCGCAGGCAGGACGCCCCCGACCTGCCCCGGCTCCCCGTCGACCGGCGCACCGTGGGCCGGACGTTCACCGCACCCGACGGGACGGTGTGGCGGCCGTCGATGTTTCTCACGCTCACCTGCGACAGCTACGGCCGAGTGAACGGCGACGGCACCCCGGTGGACCCGGACGGCTACGACTACCGGCGGGCGGCCCGCGACGCGATCCACTTTCCCAAGCTGCTCGACCGGTTCTGGCAGAACCTCCGCCGCGCGGTCGGCTGGGACGTGCAGTACTTCGCCGCCCTGGAGCCGCAACGGCGGCTGGCGCCGCATCTGCACGCGGCGATACGCGGCACGATCCCGCGGGTGCTGCTGCGGCAGGTCGCGGCTGCGACCTATCACCAGGTGTGGTGGCCGTCCTGTGACCGGCCGGTCTACGGCCCCGGCCGGCTGCCGGTCTGGGACGAACGGGCCGGCGGCTACACCGACCCGGACAGCGGCGCACCGCTGCCGACCTGGGACGCGGCGTTGGATACGCTCGGCGACGATGCCGAGCCCGCGCATGTGGTCCGGTTCGGGGTGCAGGTCCGCGCGGACGGGGTGACCGCGAACAACGCCAATACCGGCCGGCTGATCGGCTACCTGACCAAATATTTGACCAAGGGCCTGGACGCCTGCCACACGGTAAGCACCGATGCGCAGCGACAGCACGTCGACCGGCTCGCCGACGCGCTGCGCTACGAACCGTGCGCGCCGACGTGTGCGAACTGGCTGCTCTACGGCGTCCAGCCGAAGAACCCGCGGGCCGGGCTGGTACCGGGACGGTGCCGGGGCAAGGCCCACCGGCGCGAAACCCTCGGCTTCGGCGGCCGACGGGTACTCGTCTCCCGGAAGTGGTCGGGCAAGACCCTCGCCGATCATCGGGAAGATCGAAAAATCTGGGTCCGGCAACAGCTTGCCGTCCTCGGCCACACAGGTGACACCAGCGGCGGCCAGGGCGACGGCGTCGACCGGGCGGTCTGGCAGCTTCTCCGCCCCGGCGACCCTGCCACACCCCGCCGGGAACATCTCCTCCTCCGCGCGGTCGCGGACCGCCACCGCTGGCGCGCCCAACTCGACACAGCCCGACGCGCCACCGGCGCTGAGCTTCCGGCAATCGGCCCACCGGACTCGGCTCGCGCTGCCTGACCGCCCGCCCTGGCCCTGTGGAGAAGAGTCGTGATCAAGCTCTTACTGACTGTCGACGAAGCCGCCGCGCTGCTCGGCGTCGGGCGTAGCACCGTGTACGACCTGATCCGCGGTCACCGGCTCGAATCCGTCCGCATCGGCCGTGCTCGGCGTGTTCCCCGTGCCGCGGTCCTCGCCTATGTCGACCGGCTGCGCGGCGACGGAGAAGCAGCATGACCGGCCAGCAATCCAACAACCAGGCGCGGGGACCTCCCGACCGCCCGGACACTCGGCAAGCAAAGCGGTCCCGGTGGGTGCTGCGAACACCCGACCGGGACCTGAGACCCACCCTTGAGCAAGCAAGGAGTGAAGCCCTGTGCCCATCTTCTCGTCCGGCAGCTTCGGGGCGTGGCGCACCCCCGGCGGTGACTCACCGCTCGTCGCGGTGCGTGCGACCGACACCGGTCATGAGTTGACCATCCGCCCTGGTGCTGACGTCGGCGACTTGGCCGCGATCCTCGCCGATCTGCCCGCGGACTCGTTCTTCACCGAACATTTCGGTGACGTCGACGCGGTGCTGGTCTTCCACCGGGTGCCCGGACTTCCGGCAACCGTCCCGGCCGGCCCGCACCCCTCGGCCGATCCGGTGGCGGCGAGCGTCCCCCGCCCGTAGCGGCATTCCTGCCCGCCCTTCCCATTTCTTTTCCGTTCTCTGGCGGCTTTCCCTGCTGTCGGGGTGCCGGACGTGTCCAGGGTCGGCCGAAGGCCGATCGCGTCAGCGACGCCATAGGCGCCCTGGACGCGGCCGGCGCCCCGACAGATCATCCCCCGCCCAGAGAACGGACCCCGGAACCGGAACCGGACAACGCCATCCGCGACCGGCCTCGGCGGAACCTTCCCCCTCTCGGCAAGGAGTCCTCCTCACCATGCCCAGCAACGGCAACAACAGCAGCGGCCCGGCGAACGGCCGGCGCAAGGAGCGCACGAAGCGTGCGAACGGCCAGGGCTCGATCTACCAGCGGGCCGACGGCCTGTGGGTCGGCGCAGCCTACGTCCTCATGCCGGACGGGACGACCAGGCGGCGACCGGTCTACGGCAAGTCGGAAGAGATCGTCCGTGGCAAGCTCACCGAACTACAGGCCAACTCCGACCAGGGCATTCCGGCAGAGGCGACCGGGTGGACGGTCGAGAAGTTCCTGACCTACTGGCTCGCGCAGAGCGTGAAACCGAACGCCAAGCCGGCGACGTACCACGGGTACGAGATGATGGTTCGGGTCCACATCTGCCCGGCGATCGGCAAGAAGCGGCTGAACAAGCTGACCGCGGCGGACGTCCGGCTGTTCATGCGCCAGATGGAGAACTCGTGCCTGTGCTGCAAGCACGGTCGAGACGCCCGGCGGTCGGTGAAGGATCGGCGCTGCTGCGCGGTCGGCCGGTGCTGCCAGGCCATCCCGTCCCGGCGGCTCGTCCAGCAGGCTCACGCGGTGCTGCGCAACGGCCTTCAGGCGGCTGTCCGCGAGGAACTGATCCGCCGGAACGTGGCGAAGCTGGTCAAGGTCACACCACCGAGGTACGGGATCAACCGGGGCCTGACCGTCGACCAGGCACGGGCACTGCTCGACGCGGCGGCCGGCGACCGGCTGTATGCGCTCGTGGTCCTGGCGCTCTTCCTCGGCCTGCGCCGCGGGGAACTGCTCGGCCTCCAGTGGTCCGACGTCGACACCGACCGCGGCACCCTCACGATCCGCCGCACTCTCCAGCGCACCGGCGGCGCGCTCCACCTGGTCACGCCCAAGACGGACACGTCGTTCCGCACCCTGCCCCTGATCGGCCTGGTCGCCGACGCCCTCACCGAACATCGCAAGCTTCAGGACGCCGAGCGAGAGGCGGCCGGCAAGCGCTGGGTGAGCACCGACCACGTGTTCACCACGAAGATCGGTACTGTGATCGAACCCGGTAACCTCCGCCGCACCTGGGAGCCCCTCCGCCGTGCGGCCGGCCTCGACGGCGTGGTCTTCCACGGCCTCCGCCACACCTGCGTAACCCTGCTCCTGGACCTCGGCGTCCCACCCCACACCGTCCGTGAGATCGCCGGCCACTCCGCCATCGAGGTCACCATGACCATCTACGCCCACTCGTCGATGGCCGAAAAACGCGCCGCCCTCTCCCGCCTCGACACCCACCTGACCGGCCCCTGAGCCCCCGTGATCCCCCACGATGCCCCAGCCACGTTGCTACACCCGTTGCTACACCCCACCCCCCAAAAACCA
Source organism: Protofrankia sp. CiP1_Cm_nod1 (assembly GCF_920888515.1). Taxonomy (GTDB): domain Bacteria; phylum Actinomycetota; class Actinomycetes; order Frankiales; family Frankiaceae; genus Protofrankia. Next base: position 10,151 of record NZ_CAKKTM010000271.1, read on the forward strand.
CAAAACCCCCAGGGGGTTTGACCGTGGGGGGTTCGGGGGGCTCGGCCCCCCGGCTAGCATCGCGGCTGGTAGCGCAGTCGATCGCAGATCGACAAGCAGCCGAAGCCAGCCCGTGGGCGCGGCAGGGATCGAACCTGCGACCACTCGCTTGTAAGGCGAGCGCTCTCCCGCTGAGCTACGCGCCCGGGATGCTCGTAAGCGTACGCAACAGCGCACGGCTGTGGGGGATGGATGCCACGGAAACCGGTGCCCGGTACGGATGTCGACGTCGTCCGTGCCGGGGAACGTCCGTCCGGGCCCGGCGCGGGGTTGCCGGCTGTCCGGGCGCGCCGCTGGCCCGTGCGTGTGCCCGCTTGGCCCTGCCGCCGGTCGGACGGGCCGAGCGGGCACACGTCACCGGTCACCTCAGGCTGTGGCCCAGCATCCGGGCGAGGGCGGCCTCGACCTCGGCGCTGAGTTCGGGGGGTGCGGGCACCGGCTGTGCGGGCGCCTCCCCCGACGCCGAGGCCGAGGCCGGGGTCGACGTCGACGTACGGATCGGAAGAGCAGAGCCGGCCGGAAGATCAGGACCGGACAGGGCCGGCTGGATCTCCCGGCCGCAGTCCTGGCATGAGATCAGGCCGAGAGCCTTGGCCAGGTGTGTCGAGCCGCAGTTGCCGCAGCGGTCGAGGGTCTGCGACCAGCCGACCGTCTGCTGGCACTGCGGGCAGAACAGCACCTGCTCACCCGCCACGACCGCCCGCCGCCACGGGCTGGCTCCCCGGGTGGGGTCGGTCTGGCGGGTGTGACAACGAAAGCACGGCATCCTGCAACCTGATGTGACGGGAAAGAGCGGGTGCAGCCTACAGCGCGGCGAGCGCCTTGAGGTACTCGGTGTGGTCCCGGGCCTCACCGGGGCCGTTCACGATCTTCCAGTGGACGACGCCCTCCTTGTTGATGATGAAGGTCGCCCGGACGGCGAATCCCTTGCTCTCCTCGAAGACGCCGTAGCTGCGCGCCACCTCGCCGTGCGGCCAGAAGTCGGCCAGCAACGGGAAGTCGTATCCCTCGCGCTCCGCCCACACCTTGTGGGCGTAGGGCGAGTCGACCGAGACCGCGAGAACCTGCACATCGTCGTTCTGGAACGACGAGAGATCGTCGCGGACCGCGCAGAGCTCGCCCTGGCAGATACCGGTGAAGGTCAGGGGGTAGAACAGGAGGACGACGTTACGCCGCCCACGGAACTCCGAGAGTGCGACCTCCTCGTTGTTCTGATCACGCAGGGTGAAGTCAGGGGCGATGCTGCCCACGTCGACGGCCACTGGCACATCCTCTCGACAGTAACGGTGTGTATTCGGATAAGGGGCGGCTGGCCACCCGTTCCCAGCATGCCATCTGATCGGCCCCTGGATCAGGATCCCCCGCGCCGGTGGCCGCCCGCGCCGGCGCCGCCGGCCACCACCTCCCGCCGGCCTCCTGTCACCTCCTGTGCTTCCCGGTCCGTCATACGGCGCCGATGTGGCCGGAGGCTACTGGTCGGATGTCCTGGCCGGTAACGTTCATCCCGTCCCGTCGACCCGGACGCGCCTGCCGTCACCCCGCTCCCACTCGCTTCACGCTTCCATCCGTTTCACCGGGTGTATCCGCTTCCTTCGGCGGCGGACGCCTCGCGCGGCTGCCGGGCGGTCTGCCGGTGTTGTTCCGATCGGCCCGGATCGGCACATCCGTCGGGGTGTATGAAACCGCGAGGGATGTACGAGACGACGGCACACGAAAAAGCAGGGAGCACGGTGACCGATCAGAATTTCGGTCCGTATGGTCAACATGAGTACGGACAGCAGCCGCCTGGGCCACACAGCACGAATCCGTACGACCAGCCCCCGCCGGGGGATCGTCACAGCAGCCTCGGACACGGGGACCAGCCCGGCTACGGGGACCAGCCCGGGCACGGAGGCCAGTTGGATACGGGGCCGGGTACCTCACGCCGGGCGCCCCTGTGCCCGACGTCTACCCGCAGCCGGTGGGCGCGGGTATCCGCGGCCGACGGCGCAACCCCTTCGCGTCCTGGCTCGGCCTGCCTCTGATCACCTTTGGCATCTACGACATCGTGTGGGTCTACAAGACCAACAAGGAGCTCAACGCCTACGACCGGCGGATCGACGTCAACCCGGTCCTGTCGGTGCTCGCGGTGACGCTCGGAGGGCTCCTGATCGTGCCGTCGCTCGTGGCCGTGTGGCGGCTGGGCACCCGCGCCCGCCAGGCCCAGCGGGCGGCCGGCCTGCCCGAGCTGAGCGCCGGTGTCGCGTTCGTCCTCTGGCTCGTCGGCGGCGGCCCGCTGTACCTCCAGTATGAGATCAACAAAATCTGGGACCGTTACCCGGGCTCGGTGGAAGGACAGCAGGTACCTCTGTACGCCTGACCTGTACGCCTGACCTGTACGCCTGGACGAGCCTGTACGTGCGCCTGGCTCGCCGGCCAGGCGCACGGAGGCGCACGGAGGCGCACGGAGGGATGGCCACACGGCGGGACGGCCATACAGCCCCGCCGGCCAACACGGCGGGGACCGCGTCCGCGGCCGTCCGCCCGGATGGGAGACCATGTCCTCCCGGGCGGGCGGTCTGAACGGCGTCCGCGACCGCCCGTCCGGGCACGATCGGGGCAAGTGTGCCGGCGGGTACGCCTTCCGGCCCGGTGGGTGTACCCACCAGCACACTCGCGTCGGTCTTCTCCGATGGCCGGCACTCGGCGGTGGGCACCCACCGGCCGAGTACCGGCCGCCGCGAGACCGCCCGGCGGGGATGCCCACGGCGCACGGCGACACCGGCCACCCGTCCTCGTCCTCCCGGTTGAGGCCCCCTGTCCTCCCGGTTGAGGGGGGCCCGCCCTGGTGGACGGCCAGCGCCCTGGCGGACGGCTAGCGGTGCCGGACCCGTTGGGACTTGGGAGCGGCAAGCCGCATGCCGGCCCACTCGGTGGCGACGCTGACGGTGCTCGTCTGCACCAGGCCGACGGCCGGCACCGCCTCCAGCACATCGCTGGGCTCCACGTGGCCGGGCCGGCCGGCCTTCGGTGTCAGCAGCCAGATCACACCGGCCTCCGACAACTGGCGGCGCGCGTCGATGAGTGCCTCAACAAGGTCGCCGTCGTCGTCCCGCCACCACAGCAGCACGACATCGACCACATCGTCGGAGTCCTCCGGGACGAGTTCCGTTCCGCTGGCCGAGGTGACGGCGTCGAGAAGATCATAGGCGATGTCGTTGTCTTCGTTGAGCGACTGAACCAGTACCCCGGGCGTAATGCCCAGACGTTCCGCACGCCGCTGACCCTCGGCGTTCGCCGCGGTCGGACTCACCCTCAACAACCTCCTGCTCGTGTCAGCTGCCCGCGGGCACGCCGCCCGTGAGCACCGGCTGTACGGCACGGCGGTTGTTCGATCCACCTGCTGCGCGCACCACCGTGGACCTAGTCCACCGGAGCACCCCGGGGCAGCGCAAGTGCCACGCCGGTAGTTGTGGACAAAGGTGCCACCCGTACCGGCTCATCCGGACAGAAACGAGAGTCGAACAGTGCGTTCAGGATTGTCCACGTTGAGATCCACGAGCGCGATCGACTGCCACGTCCCCAGGAGCAGGCGGCCGTCGAGGACCGGCACGGTCAGCGACGGGGAGATCAGCGCCGGCAGGACGTGCGAGCGCCCGTGGCCCGCCGAGCCGTGCGCGTGCCGCCAGCGGCTGTCCGCCGGCAGCAGCTCGCCGAGCGTGGTGAGCAGGTCGGCGTCGCTGCCCGAGCCGAGCTCGAGCAGGGCGACTCCGGCGGTCGCGTGCGGGACGAACACCGACAGCAGCCCGTCCCCGCGCCCGGCCACGAACCGACGGGCATCATCGGTGAGGTCGTGGACACGCTCTGTCCCGCCAGTGTGTACGGACACCGTGGTCGTCTCCATGCCCCGCCCTCTCCCGGCCTTCTTCCCCGTACTTCCCCTCGCTTCCCCGCGCTTCCCCGCACCGCCGCCACTTCCCCGCACCGCCAGCGCGCGCCCACGCCCGGGGGGATGCCGCGCGCCCGTGCCCGGGGGTTCCCGTCTCCAGACCCGCGAGAACCGGCGCTTCTCCTCGTGCTGCCCGCCCCGGTGCCGCCCCCGCATCCCGCATCCCGCATCCCGCATCCCGCATCCCGCATCCCGCATCCCGCATCCGCTCTCATTGTGCCGCCCCCGTCCCGGCGCCCTGGGATGTTCCACGGACTCCCCGGCGGGCCGGTGGGCCCGCCGGGGCTGTCACGGGCCCGCCACCCGGCCCGGCCACCCCGACGGCCCGGCCCACCAGCCCCGGCCCACCAACCCCGGCCCC
>NZ_CAKKTM010000272.1 GCF_920888515.1 Protofrankia sp. CiP1_Cm_nod1
GTCCCGCCCTGGCCACGCCGGCAGCCGGGTGCCGCCGGGACGGCCTGCCGGCCCGGTGGCCGGGCACCACCGCCGGGCCGGCAGGCCCGGAAGCCGGGGCGGCGCGTCGACGACGGCGCGTGTCCGCGAGTGTCGGTCCAGGCCGGCTCCCCGGCGTCCCCACGCACTCGAGAAAAATCATGATCGTGTGTTCTTCGACCGGATGGGCCACAAGTAACGTCGGGAAGCGTGACGAGCCCCCCCGCACAGAGCACGATGGAAGGGGACCCACTCACGACGAAGCATGCGCGCAACGACCAAGTGACGTCAGGGAGAACACGTGGCGAAGGACAGCGGCAGCAGGTTCTCGGTCATCACCGACGGGCTTCCCAGCCAGTTGCCGGACATCGACCCGTCCGAAACCGGCGAATGGCTGGAGTCCCTGGACGCGGTGATCGACGAGCAGGGCCGTGGCCGGGCCCGATTCCTCATGCTGAAGCTGCTGGAACGGGCCCGGGAGAAGGCCGTCGGAGTGCCCGGGCTCACCAGCACCGATTTCATCAACACCATCCCGCCGGAGCGGGAACCGTGGTTCCCCGGGGACGAGCACATCGAACGGCGCATCCGGGCCTATGTCCGCTGGAACGCGGCCATCATGGTGAGCCGCGCGAACCGTCCCGAATACGGCGTCGGCGGGCATATCGCGACATATGCGTCCAGTGCCGCTCTCTACGAGGTGGGATTCAACCACTTCTTCCGCGGCAAGGACAACCTGACCGGCGGGCCCGGCGGTGACTCGGGCGACCAGGTGTTCATTCAGGGACACGCCTCACCGGGTATCTACGCCCGGGCCTTTCTCGAGGGCCGGCTGACCGCGGCGCAGCTCGACGCGTTCCGTCGGGAGGGCGAGCCCGGCGGGCTGTCCTCCTATCCACATCCCCGGCTCATGCCCGACTTCTGGGAGTTCCCGACCGTCTCGATGGGCCTCGGGCCGATCCACGCCATCTACCAGGCCCGGTTCAACCGCTATCTGCTGAACCGGCGGATCAAGGACACCTCCGGCAGCCGGGTGTGGGCCTTCCTCGGTGACGGCGAGATGGACGAGCCGGAGTCGATCGGCGCGCTCGGCATCGCCGCGCGCGAGGAGCTCGACAACCTCATCTTCGTCGTGAACTGCAACCTGCAGCGCCTCGACGGGCCGGTCCGCGGCAACGGGAAAATCATGCAGGAGCTGGAGTCGCTGTTCCGCGGCGCCGGCTGGAACGTCATCAAGGTGGTCTGGGGCCGCGACTGGGACCCGCTGCTGGCCAAGGACACCGACGGGGTGCTCGTCCACCGGATGAACACCACCCCGGACGGCCAGTTCCAGACCTACACGACATCGTCCGGCGCGTACATCCGGGAACACTTCTTCGGCGCGGACGCGCGGCTGCGCCGTATGGTCAAGGACCTGTCCGACGACGAGCTGCGCAAACTCTCCCGCGGCGGGCACGACTACCGCAAACTGTACGCGGCCTACAAGGCGGCGACCGAGCACGCCGGCCAGCCCACCGTCATCCTCGCCCACACCATAAAGGGCTGGACGCTGGGCAAGGACTTCGAGGCGCGCAACGCCACGCACCAGATGAAGAAACTCTCCAAGGCCGATCTCAAGGAGTTCCGCGACCGGCTCTACCTGGACATTCCCGACTCCGAGCTGGAAGGCCCCCTGCCGCCCTACTTCCATCCCGGCCCGGATTCGGAGGAGATCCAGTACATGCGGGAACGGCGGGCCGTGCTGGACGGCACACTGCCGCGGCGGGTCGTGCGCGCCCGGCCCCTCCCGCAGCCGCCGGAGTCCATCTTCGGTGACCTGCGGCGGGGCTCGGGCAAGCAGCCGGTGGCCACCACCATGGCCTTCGTCCGGCTGCTCAAGGACCTGATAAAGACGAAGGAGATGGGCGCCCGGTTCGTCCCGGTTATTCCGGATGAGGCGCGTACCTTCGGTATGGACGCCATGTTCCCGACCGCCAAGATCTATTCACCGCACGGTCAGCGTTACGAGGCTGTGGACCGCGAGCTCCTGCTTTCCTACCAGGAGTCCGAGACCGGCCAGATGCTGCACGAGGGAATCAACGAGGCCGGTTCGATGGGGTCGGTCGTCGCCGCGGGCACCGCGTACGCCACCCACGGCGTGCACATGATCCCGGTGTACGTGTTCTACTCGATGTTCGGGTTCCAGCGGACCGGTGACCAGATGTGGGCGCTCGGCGACCAGCTCGGCCGCGGCTTCCTGCTCGGTGCCACCGCGGGCCGCACGACCCTCAACGGCGAGGGCCTCCAGCACCAGGACGGCCACTCCCTGCTGCTCGCCTCGACGAACCCGGCGTGCGTGGCCTACGACCCGGCGTTCGCCTTCGAGGTCGCCCACATCGTCCGGGACGGCCTCGACCGGATGTACGGCGAGCGCGACGAGGACGTCTTCTACTACCTGACCGTCTACAACGAGCCGTTCCCGCAGCCGGCCGAGCCGGCCGGGGCCGACCCGGCGCAGATACTCGCCGGCATGTACCTGTTCCGGCCGTTCGCCGAGGCGGGCCTGCCGGTACGGCCGCCGGCGGAGGCCGGCTCCCCCGAAGCCGGCGCGCCGGCCGCCGAGCCGCCCCGCGCGCAGCTGCTGGCCAGCGGCACCGGGATGCGCTGGGCGCTGGACGCCCAGGAGCTGCTCGCGAACGACTTCGGCGTACAGGCGGACGTGTGGTCGGTGACCTCCTGGAACGAGCTGCGCCGCGAGGCACTCAGCTGCGAGGAGCACAACCTGCTCAACCCGGACTCGGTGGAACGCCGGCCGTACGTGACCCGGCTCCTGCAGGGGGCACCCGGGCCGGTGATCGCCGTCAGTGACTGGATGCGGGCGGTGCCGGACCAGATCTCCCGCTGGATCCCCCAGGACTACTCCTCCCTGGGCACCGACGGTTACGGGCGCTCGGACACCCGGGCGGCGCTGCGCCGCCACTTCCACGTCGACGCCGAGTCGATCACGGTGGCGACGCTGGAGGCCCTGACCCGCCACGGCGCGATCAAGGCAACGGTCGTCGAGGACGCGATCCACCGGTACCGGCTGCGGGAGGCGTAGCACCAGGAGGCGCCACGCGGCGCCGAAACTCCACCGGCCGCCGACCGACCGCCGGCCGCCGGCCGGTCGGTCTGGCCGGCCGGCGGCCGGTCAGCGTCCCAGCGCGGTGTGCATCTCCCATACCAGGATCTCCGCCGGCCCGGCCTCGGCGGCCACCGCGAGGCTGTCACAGCCCCTGATCCGGGCCGCGTCCCCGGTGCCGAGCTCGCCCGCGCTCTCCAGCGTGACCGTGCCGCGCGCGACGAACAGGTGCACCCACGGCGCGGACGGCAGGCTCACCCGGCCGGCGGCGGGCAGGCGCGCCGCGTGCAGGACCGCGTTGCGCTGCTGGATGTCGATGGCGGCGCTCGAGCCCGCCCCGCCGGCGATCGCCACCAGCTCGCCGGTGGCGAGGGCGTCCGCCACATCCCGCTGGGCATAACTGGGCGTGATCCCGGTATGGTCGGGGGTCACCCACATCTGGATGAAGTGGACGGTGCCCGGATCGTCCAGGGCGTCGGGCGTCCCCGGGCCGCCGGTGGCGCCGGCCGCGTTCGTCTCCGCGTGCGTAATCCCCGTACCGGCGCTCATACGCTGAGCGACCCCGGGCCGGATGGTGCCATGGGTCCCGGTGGAATCCGTGTGCAGGAGCTCACCCTCCAGCACCCAGGTCACGATCTCCATGTCCCGGTGCGAGTGAGTGGCAAAGCCGCCACCGGGAGCGACATGGTCGTCGTTACTGACCAGCAGCAGGCCGAAATGGGTGTTGGCCGGATCATAGTGGCGACCGAACGCGAACGAGTGACGGGAGTCCAACCAGTCATTCCGGGTCACCGCCCGGCCGTCCGCGCGCCTGACGGCAATCCCCGCCCCCCGCAGCGCCGAGATATCGGTCACAGTTGCTCGCGCCCCTTTCCTGTCGCTGGCCCGCGTCCGCCGGCTACCATCGTTGCGGCTACTATCGGTGCGCCAGTTGCCGTAGGGTTCATCCGACGTACATGCTGCCGAGACCATGGTCCAATCTATTCGCCCCGACGGCTATGATCCCAGTCGGATGGCCAGGAAGAACGGGGCCTTTGGCCAACCAGTGGCCAACCGACCGCCAGGCGCGACCTAAGGGCCTCGTGAGGAGGCGATGTGACGGCTGCCGACAGCCCGACCCGACAGCAGATGCCAGAGCCACCACGGAGAGAAATACTACTCGGCGTCATCGTTGGAATACGAAAACGTGACATGGCCTGCGCGAAGCCGGGGAAACCGGCATGATTCTGCGTTTCCGTCGAATCGACAGGCTGGAGAATCATCCCAATCTCCGCGGGATCCTCGCGATCCTCGCCCAACTCGTGCACACCAGTGACGCCGAACTCAACCAGCTGGCCCTGGCCTGGCGCAACACACCCCAACTCGCCACCGCGCGGGACAAGGCACTCTCACCGGACGCGCCACTGGTCATCGAGGTCCTTGCCGCGTTCGACGCCTTGTCGGCCATCTACGCCGACGACCTCGCCGGCATCGACGACTACGTGACAGTCGACCCGAACGTCACCGCGACCGCGCTCAAGGCGGTCCGGGACGCGATCGCGGCCGCCTACGCCAAGCCGATTCTCACCAGGTCGGAGTATGCCGCGCTGCTGCGGCCCTGGCGCGCCGTCTACCCCCGCAGCCGCGGGCACGAACCGGATCTCGGCCCGTTCGGATCCGAGGTCAAGCGGGTTCTTGCCGCGCTGCCGGCGCTGGCACGGCGCTGTCACGACGCCGACAGCCTGCGGACCTACGACCGTCTGCTGGTCGCCGCGCTCACCCGGGACGAGACCGCCCACCAGGACGCCATGCAGATCGCGTTCAACAGCGCCGTGCGCACGGGGCGCCGCCGGGTGTGGACGCTGATACGCCGCAGCGCCGCCGAGGGCTTCTGGCGGCTGTGCCCGTCCTGCCACACGACGATCGACTCCGTGGACGCCGGCACCGACCAGCGGGTGATGGAGCTCTGCGCGGACCTCGCGTGCGCCCTGCTCGTGCAGGACATCCTCGACCCCGACACCGTCGCGAGCCTGACCGCGCCACTGCACACGCTGGTCCCGCTCCAGGAGCGCTACGACATCGACACCAACCGCTACCGCTAGGCGTCAACCGCTACCGCCAGGCCGCCAGGCCATGGCCGGCTGCCCGCCGCGGACGCGGGTGCGCGGACGCGCCGTCACAGCGGCGGTGCCCGGGCGACCGACGCCCACCAAAAACGACCCAAACCGCGGTCAGCCGGCTGTCGGCACAGCCGGGAGAACCGGAGGGATCCGGTCCGACGAACGCGTCAGGGCCATCCCGCCCGCTCTCCGGCCTGAGGGCGCAGCGGTCCCGGCCGCCGAGCGGGCGAAAACCACGCCGCGTACCCCTCGTGTACCCGTCCGGCCGGACAGCCTCGGTGGCGCCCCTCAGCCACGCGTAAAGATACCATCACGCACTGTTCAGCCGGATAGGCCCGATCGGGACGTCGCGGAAGCGGCCCCGCCGGAGCCGCCGCGTACCCGGACCCGCGCCCGGACAGTCATCCTCGTGTACTCGTCGACCGAATGATCGTCACAGGCCGGCCCGGGCCGGCCGGTCGCCTCATGCCGTCCAGACGCGCGGTGTGGGCACGGCCATCGGCTGCCGCGTGGCAACCGCGCCGCTGCCGACCATGCTCCTCGGCCTCGGAGGCACACGCCGCGGTTCGATGATGCCCCCCGTCGGCAGAATCTCCCCCGTGTCATCAAAAAGAATCACACCATTACACAACAAGCTCCAGCCCTGGTCGCAGTGCCGGTTTGTCACCCGCGCGGCGTCCCGGCCGGGACTGTTGGCGGATGGGCACGGCGGCTGGTGAGGACAGCCCCCCCTGCCGGTTTGACGGACCTCGGTGGGTACTTGCGGACTCGCCGACGTCGTTGTCGATGGATCTCCAGAAACCGGTGTTCCTCGCACAGTCACAGAAGATTACGCCTCCGCGTAACGGACGTCACATCGACCCGCGCTCTCAGGCTGTCGGTAGTAGGACGACAGGGGCAGCGGCATACGACACGGCCGCCGCGGCCCGGCGTATCGCGCCTTGTGTCTCCGTTCGCTCGCCTTGCGTTTCGATTTGCGACGGCCGGTGCCCTGTGTCAGCGGTCCGGAATCACCTGGTGACAGATAGCGGATATGACAACGCTTACTGGATATCGACAGGATGCCGACAGGACACGCGCTGGGCGCTGACCGGATGCCGACAGATAGCCGGAAAATCCCTTCGGTACGTTTCCCTGGGACCCTTTACGGAGGTATGCCCGGCCACTTCGCCGGCGACCCGCGCATGACGTGATCAGGAGGCCCCGGTGGATCGGGACCCACGCCGGCCGCACCCGCCCGGCCCCCCGCACCCCGATCCCCCGCGCCCCGATCCCCCGCGGCCGGGCCCCGCCCGTCGGATGGCGGCCCGCGGGCGCCTCCCGGCCGCCGTCGTCGTCCCGATCACAATCGTCCTCGTACCGGCTGTCGTCCTGCGGGCACTGGCCATGATCGCCTATCGGCCGGCCCTGGAGTTCTCCGGGGACTCCATGGCCTACCTGCGGCTCGCCCGGCCCCTGGTGCCCGACCCGGTCCGGCCGGCGGGCTATCCGCTGCTGCTGCGCGCACTGTCCGTGACACACCGGCTGTGGGTGGTACCAGCCGTCCAGCACCTCATGGGCGTCCTGCTCGGCATCCTCCTCTACGCGCTGCTGGTGCACCGGGGCGTGACCGCCCGGGTGGCGGCGCTGGCGGCGGCACCGGTGCTGCTGGACGCCTACCAGGTGAACATCGAGCACTTCGTCATGGCGGAGACGCTGTTCGAGGCGCTGCTCGTCGTGGCCGTCGCGGCCCTGCTGTGGGCACCGAGACCGTCCGTGACAGCCTGCGTGCTCGCCGGGGGCTGCCTGGCCCTGGCCTCGCTGGTCCGCACGGTGGGGGTCGTCCTGGGGGTGCTGGCGCTGGCCTGGGTGCTGCTGCGGCGGCTCGGCTGGTCGCGTTCGGTCGTCTTCGGTGGCGCGTTGGCCGCGCCGCTGGTGGGGTACGCCGTCTGGTTCCACTCCGCGCACGGCGCCTACGCGCTGACCGGGGGCGACACGTACTGGCTGTACGGCCGGGTGGCGCCCATCGCCGACTGCGCGCGGCTGGACCTCAGCCCGGACGCCCGTCTGTTCTGCTCGCCGCATCCGCCGGCGCAGCGGCCCGGGCCGAACTACTACGTGTGGAACCACAACAGCCCCCGGTTCACCGTCGATCTCCCCGAGGCGCGCAAGAAGGCCGCGCTGGCCGAGTTCGCCCGCCAGGTCATCCGGCGCCAGCCGGCGGACTACGCACGGATGGTGACCGGCGAGGTGGCCCATTTCCTCACCCCCGGCCGGTGGGTGGGGGCACGCGACTGGTACGTCGGCAGCTGGCAGTTCCCCGACGAGACGACGCCGGCGTACTGGAACATCAGCGCACCGCTGATCACCTTCGACGGTACCCGGGCCGACCGGCGGGTCGGCCCCGAGCCGGCCGCGCTCCTGCGCGCCTACCAGCGCTACGGTTTCACCCCGGGGCCGGCGCTGGCCGTCATGGTGGCGCTCGGCGCCGCCGGCTTCCTGCCCGCGGGCCGGCGCGCCGGTCCCGAGCGGGCCGGCGGCACCAGCCCCGGCGGCACCAGCCTCGGCGGCACCAGCCTCGGCGGCGGCACCGGTGCTGGCAGCGGTGCCACTACCGACAGCAACATCACTACCGACCGTAGTGCCACTGCCGACCGTGGTGTCGGCACCGGCGGTGACGCAGGCACCGGCGGCGGGGCCGGGCGGCTGCGCGCGGACTGCGCGTTGCTGGTGGCGGCGGAGATGGCGCTGCTGGTGGTCCCGTCCGCCACGGTGTGTTTCGACTACCGCTACCTGCTGCCGACGCTGGTGCTGCTCCCGCCGGCCGCGGCGCTGGGCTGGCTGCGGATCTCCCATGCCCAGCCCCGCCGCCGGCCCGGGCTGCCCCGGCGGCGTCACCGCCGGCGACACCGCGGGCCCGCGCACTCCAGCCG
>NZ_CAKKTM010000273.1 GCF_920888515.1 Protofrankia sp. CiP1_Cm_nod1
CACTCCAGCCGCCGTGCGGGCACCCGGGTACGCGGGGCGGCCAGGGGGCGCGGCCGGTGACCGGGGAGGGCCGTCAGGGTGCCCAGCCGGCCAGGCGGGGCGCCTCCATGCGGGGGCAGGTGTCCATGACGACGGGCAGTCCGGCCCGTTCCGCCCGCCGCGCGGCGGCGTCGTCGCGGACACCGAGCTGCATCCAGATCCCTCCGGCACGGATGGCGACCGCGTCGTCGACCACCGGGCCGACCAGCTCCGAGCGGACGAAGAGGTCCACCACGTCCACCGGGAACGGGATCTCGGTCAGCGAGGCGTAGCCCTGCTCACCCGCGACCACAGGCGCGGACGGGTGGACCGGAACGGCCCGTTTGCCGTGCGCGCGCAGATAGGCCGCGATGGAGTAGGCGACCCGGGAGGTGTTCTGTGACAGCCCCACCACCGCCCAGACCTTCGTGTCGGCCAGCATCCGTCGGATGATCTCGTCGGTTCCGTAGCGCACACCCGGCACCAACCCGTGACACCGGCACGGTCATTCCTTGGCTGCCGAAGGCTGCCGGAGGAATGACCGTGCCGGAGATCCTGCGGGCGGGTGGGGACCAGCAGCCACGCCGGCGCCGGGCCGCGCCCGGCAGGTGCCCGAGCGGCGGCTGGACGTTGAGTGACACCGGACGTTGAGTGACATGAGTAGCCTTGGCGTCATGTCCGTCGCCGCCGGTCCCGTCGCGCCGTCACGGGCTGCCGCGCCGTCACAGGTTCCATCACAGATTGTGGCGGGAGGCGAAGTGGTCCCGCCCTTTTCGCCCGCCTGGCCGGAAACCCCGGCGGCCGGCGGCGGGGACTTCTACGATCACCATGTGAAGAACCGGACACGCGTGCCGGCCCCGTGCTCGTCACGCCCACGGATGAACGGCGTGGCGGTATGAGCGCCCGCCACGAGGTGACAGTCGCGGCATCGGCCGAGCGCGACCTGCAACGGCTGCCCGACCGGACCGCCAGTGAGATCCGCCGGTTCCTGGGCGGCCCGCTGCGCAACGACCCGCGCCGGGCGGGCACGCCCCTGTCGGAGTCGCGTTCGACGATGTGGGAGGCGACCGGCCCGTCCTGGCGGATTCTCTACCAGGTGGACGCGAACACGCTGTCCGTCCGGGTGATGGTGGTCGCGCACCGTCGTCATCCGGCCAGTCGCGCCTCGTAGTGGCCCGGGGACCCGGGCCTCCCGGGCCTCCCGGACCGGCTGCCGGGCCCGGCAGGAGCCACGGGCGCGGAAAACATGATCGCATCGCATTGCCTCCGGCCTGCCGACGGCCGACGCCTGCCAGCGGGCCAGCGGTCGTCGCCCGGGCCATCCACCCCAGAGGCATCACTTAAAGTGAATATTTTGGCTGCCAAAGTAAGATTTTTCGTCTCATGACGCTTTGTCCATAAAAATCTCTTTTAACTATAGTTAGTCCTGAAATAATTCAATTAGATAACTTATTTTGGCGTGAAACCCATCACTTGGCTGGCCCCGGTCGGGCTATAGTTGCCCCGTCGGAAGATCCGGAGGCTGCTGATCAGATGCCGTTACCCGGCAGCCCCCTGGGTGTCACATGGCGAACTCCTGGGGGTTGGATGGGATCAGTCAGTGCCGCAGCAGAGCATCTGCACGCTTCGTACGACCCCGTGTTCGTCCTGCTGTCCTTCCTTCTCGCCGCGTTCGGTTCGTTCGCGGCCCTGGCGTGCGCGGTCCGCTTACGTACGGCCACCGGCACCAGCCGGCTGGCGTGGATGACTCTCACGGCCGTGTCGCTGGGCGGGTGCGCGATCTGGTCGATGCACTTCGTCGGGATGGTCGCCTACCGTATCGAGCTGGGGATCACGTTCAACGAGGTGGTCACCAGCCTGTCGCTGCTCATCGCCGTGGTCGTGGCCGGCGTCGGGCTTACGGTGGTAGCCGCCGATCCCGACAGCCTCCAGCGGCTGCTCGTCGGCGGAACGGTCGCGGGAGCCGGTGTCGCCGCCATGCATTACACCGGCATGTACGCGATGCACACCCAAGGGGCGATCAGCTACGTGACGCCGCTGGTCGGCCTGTCCGTTGTCATCGCCGTCGTGGCCTCGACAGCCGCCTTCTGGATCGCGTTCCACATCGGTGGTGTCGGCCGGCGCGCCGTCGCATCGGTGATCATGGCGGTAGCGGTGTGCGGGATGCACTACACGGGCATGGCAGCCACGCGGGTCACCGCCGACCCCGCCGTGCCACGGCCGCACGGCGTCGATCCTTTCGCCATGGGGACCATCACCACCTTCACCGCGTCCATCGTTCTGATGTTCATCATCTTCGCCGCGACCGGCGGGATCGGCGCCCCCATACCCGATCATCACTACCTCGCCGCCATCCGCTCGGAAAAGCCTGCCCACGCCAGCTTTTCTCGTGCTGGCCGCGGTCCCGCACCGCGTGCCGCGGCGCGCTCACACCAGCCGGTATCCACCGCCGACGCCGGTGCCGTAACCGCGCAGGTGACCCCCTCCTCCGTCCCGCCCTCCTCCATCGCGGACCTCGAGGAACTCGGTCTGCCCAGGCAGAGCCACCGCGTGTCGCGACCTCCGGGACGGTGACACGGCCGCCAGCGGCGATCATCGCGCCGGGAGCCGCCACCCGTCGCGGGGCCAGCCCGTGGATCCACGCACCCCCATATCCCGATCACGGGAGAGCAGGTTCACCCGAAAACCCGTTCGGAGTTTCGATCTGACCTCTGACAAGGAAAGAAAATGAAGATTCTTCTACTCTCGTCCGCGTTCAACGGGCTCACCCAGCGGGCATGGGTCGAGTTACAGCGCGCGGGCCACCGTGTGACGGTCGAGCTCGCGCTCAGCGCGGAAACGATACGCGAGGCCGTCCGGCTGTCCGATCCTCACCTGATCATATGCCCCTTCCTGCGCGAACGGGTACCGGACGACATCTGGATGACCCGACAGACGATCATCATCCACCCGGGGCCGGTCGGTGACCGCGGGCCGTCCTCGCTCGACTGGGCCATTCTGGAAGGGGCGTCGACCTGGGGAGTCACGGCTCTGCAGGCCGTCGCCGAGATGGACGCCGGGCCGATCTGGTCGGCCCGTGAGTTCGCCGTCCCACTCGGCATCAGCAAGTCGGCACTCTACAACGGGCCGGTCACCGACGCGGCCATCGCCGTCATCCACGACGTGGTCGACAAGGCACAGGTCGTCGGATTCGTGCCCACACCGCTCGACAGCATCCCGGCACACCGGTTGCGCGGCAGGCTGCGGCCCTCCACCCGCGCCGACGACCGGCGCATCGACTGGGACACCGACACCACCAGCGACGTCCTGCGCAAGGTGGCGGCATCGGACGGCTCACCAGGCGCCCCCTGCCTGCTGTTCGGCGAGCAGCTACGCGCCTTCGACGCCAGCCCGGCCGTCGCGTTCACCGCCACGCGGGCCCGCGACGGTGAGCGCGAGAACACCCTGCTGTCCCGGCGGGACGGCGCCGTGCTGGTGCCCACCGTTGACGGCGCGGTGTGGATCGGGCACCTCCGCCGCGCCAGCCAGCCCAAACTCCCGGCCAACCTGGTGCTGGCCGACCACGTCCAGCCGCTGCCGGTGGCGACGTCGGAGGCTCCCGGCCCGGAGACCGGCCGGGACGTGCGCTACCACCGTCACGGCCCCGTCGGGTGGATCAGTTTCGACTTCTACAACGGCGCCATGTCCACGGAGCACTGCCGCCGGCTGCTCGCCGCGTTCACCTGGGCGAGCCAGCAGGACACCCGTGTGATCGTGCTGCGCGGCGGTGACACCTTCTTCTCCAACGGCATCCACCTGAACGTGATCGAGGCGGCCGAACGGCCCGCGACCGCCGCCTGGACGAACATCGACGCGATGGACGACCTGTGCCAGGCCATCATCACCTGCACCAGCCAGCTCGTGGTCGCGGGCATCTCGGGCAGCGCCGGCGCCGGCGGCATCATGCTCGCACTCGGCGCAGACCTGGTTGCCGCCCGTACCGGAGTGGTACTCAACCCGCACTACGACAACATGGGACTGTACGGATCCGAATACTGGACGTACACATTGCCACGACGAGTCGGTAAGGATGCCGCGGCGACGCTGACCACCGAGTGCCTTCCCGTCGGTGACGTGGAAGCGGCCGACATGGGCCTGGTGGACCGGCTGCTCCCCCGTGAGCCGTCGGAGTACGACGACGCCCTGCTGGCCCTCGCCAGCGAACTGGCCGGCGCGGGCTGGCAGGAGGCGTTGGACGCCAAGACCTCACGGCTCGCCGCCGACGAGGCCGAGATGCCTCTTGAGGTCTACCGCACCCGTGAGCTGAGCCGGATGGCTGTCAACTTCTTCACCGAGAACCGCCATGCCGATCTGCGCCGGGCATTCGTCTTCAAGGAAAAGCCCACGGCGACCCCCCAGAACATCGCTCTCCACCGGCATTCCTTGGCATGGCGGGACGATCTCCAGGGGTCGTCCGTCACCGGCGGCCCGGCCGCCACGATCGGCGCGCAGTCATCGGGACTCCTGACGCCGGCCCCGACCACCTGACATCGCCGTAGAGGGGCCCGAGGCCCTGGGCCGCCGGCGGCGCGAAAAACATCAGCGCACCGCCGGCGGCCCTTCAGGCGGACAACAGCGGGCGAAAACAGCGGGCGTCTCCGTAAGAGTTCTCATCCGTAAGAGTTATCCTCCACGGAGGCGCCCACCTGGCCCGCCGAACACCTCGGCTTTCCTGCTGACCAACGCCAACGGTCGGGACAGCAGCCGGTCAGGAGACGTTGACGCCGAAGTCGAGGGCGATTCCCCGCAGGCCCGAGGCGTATCCCTGGCCCACCGCGCGGAACTTCCATTCACTGGAATACCGATAGAGCTCACCGAAGATCATCGCGGTTTCCGTGGACGCGTCCTCGGTAAGATCATAACGGGCGATCTCCGTACCGGTGGTCGAGTCGCTCACCCTGATGAAAGCGTTCCGCACCTGGCCGAAGGTCTGCCGGCGAACATCCGCGTCATAGATCGACACCGCGAAGACAACCTTGGACGCCTGCGGCGCGAGCGCGGACAGTTCGACCGTGATCTGCTCGTCGTCCCCGCCACCGCCACCGACAAGGTTGTCGCCCAGGTGCTTCACCGCCCCGTCCGGGCTGACCAGGTTGTTGAAGAACACGAAATACTGGTCGGAGAGAACCTTGCCGCGGTCGTCGACGACGATCGCGCTCGCGTCGAGGTCATAGTCGGCGCCGGAGGTCTGGCGTACCTGCCAGCCGAGACCGACGGTCACCGCACGGAGGTTGGGGGCGACCTTACTGAGGGATACATTGCCGCCCTTGGACAACGACACCGATGCCATGGGTGAAAGCCTAGACTGCGCGGGACACGCCCGTACACACACCCTGCGCGCACTCACCTGTCGCCCCGCGCGTACGGCCCACGGCGGCCGCCCGGGACACCGGCCGCGCCGCGTCGTCACCCCCGGGGCCGTCAGGCCAGGGGCCGTCAGCCAGGGGCCGTCAGTCCCGGCGCTGTCAGCCCGCGCCGGCCGGCCCGGCGGCGGTCGGCTCGGCGGCCGGGCAGGAGCCGACCTCAAGCGAGCCGCTGGACTGCGCGCGCAGCCCGTCGAGGCTGGTGACGGTGACGCTGAACGACAGCGGGCCCGGGACCGCCGACGGCCCGACCGGCCCCGACCACACCGACCACTGCTCGGCGGCCTCACCCAGGCTCAGTGCGCTGGTGGCCGTCCTCCCGTCGGGCAGGTGGGCGACCAGGTCCACCCGGAAGACGCCGGTGGAATCGGTCGCGCGCACCGACACCGTGGACACCGTCGGCCCGGCCGCGGCCGGGCATCCCGTCGTGCGCACAACGGCCGGGGCGACGGTCAGCACGTCGATGGCCGGCGGGCCGGAGACCACCGCGGTCACCCGCAGCGTCCCGCCCTTCCCGTCGCCGCCGACGGTGGCGACGGCGACCGAGGTGTCCAGCACGCCGGCCGGCGCGGCGGACCGGTCGAGCGTGACGGTGACGGCCCTGCGATCACCCGCCGCGACCGTGCCGGTGGCCGGCGCGACGGACAGCCAGGACGGCGTGGCGGCGAACCGGAAGCCGACGGGCTCGCGGCCGGTGCTGCGCAGTTCCACGGCCGCCGAGGAGTTGACCGCCCCCAGGTCGACGACACCCGTCGACAGCACGAGCCCGCCACCCACCGTGACCGCCGTATCCCCGGAAAGAACGCGCGCGGTCCCAGCCGCCGTCACGGCGGGCTGTGGCCGCGGCTGCGTCGCGCCCGGGGACGGGCTGCCCGGCGCGCCCGCGGCCGCCACCGCCC
>NZ_CAKKTM010000274.1 GCF_920888515.1 Protofrankia sp. CiP1_Cm_nod1
CCACCGCCCCAACCGCCCCCGGCTGCCCCGGCGCACCCGTGGCGGCGCCGGCGGACGGCTGCGCACCGGCCGCGGATGTCGCCGCCGACGGTTCGCCGCCAGCGGCACCACCCCCCGGCTGGCGTCCCTCGATGGCTGTCACGGCGGTGTCCGGCTGTGCCCTGGCCGACTCCAGGGGGCGGAAACGCAGCCACACGCCCAGCCCGGCCGCGATCGCCAACGCCAGTGCCAGCGCCACAAGGCGCCCCCAGCGAACGGGAAGAATCCGGCCCGACCGCCTCCACGGCGATCGATGCCGGCCCCCATCGGGGCCGTCACGCCCCGCGCTCCACGCCATCGAATCGAGCTTAGGTCGACGAAAGTCACCCGCGCAGCGATTTGAACCGGTCGATCTGTAACAAAGAGCGACAAACACATGACGTTCTCGTCAATGACGATCTCACCCGACAACGCCGACGCCAGGCGATCCTCTGTCGGTGTGGTCGGCCGCTGTTCTTCGTGTCCAGCCGTCGAGGGCGCGCAGACCGTCGATGAAGCGTTGGAGCAGAGCACGGTCATGGACCCGGGCGGACCGGCGCTGTCCGCGCCCCGCCGGCCCGCGGGCTCCGGCGGGCGGACCCACCGACGCGGGCGCATCGGTGATGACGGCGGGCAGGCGGGCCAGCCTGGCCGGAGGCGCTGAAGCCCGCTTCCGGGCCGGTGCGGGTACAGCGACGACGGCGCCGGCGCTGTACCCGCACCGGCCCGCGCCGCCGTAGAACGGGTTCCGGCTCACGTCCGGCAACGTCTCGAGCGCCGGTCAGGTAGCGCGGATCCCATCCACGACCACTCACCCGTAAAGACCATGATCCAGGCGAGTTTGTCGTTGTGTACGCTTTTTGGCCATAAAAGCGTACACAACGACAAAATTACGCCGATCTTCTCCGGTGATCGGCGCCCATCGAAGCGGGCCAGCGTTCGCGAGGATACGACTGGCGCTCCCGGAGTCCAGGTCTTCACGGTTGGCGAGAACGGATCGGTGAACCTCGTCGGCCGAGGGCGAGGATGCCGGGCAGGCCGGGCAGGCCGGGCAGGCCGGGGAGAGAGATCCCCCGGGCTACCCGGCCTGCACTGCGTGTGAACGATACTTCCCGGAATCGGCGCGTCCCGCGGTAACCGTCGATGAACGATATGGAGCTGGGCGTGGCTTCTCTGGTCACGGGCATGTCGCCGCGGGACAAGGCTTCCGGTTCCCGGTTCCCGGTCTCCGGCTTCTGGCCCCGGCCCCCGGTCCCGACAGGCGTCGGCATGCCGACGCCTGTCGTTGAGCTGACCGCCGCAAGCCGCGGACGCGTGTCAAATCCGACCGCGACCCCCGCCGGGGAAAGGCGTGATGGATCCAGCGACCGGGATCGCGATGGCCCTCGAGGTGCTGCTTTCTCGTGAAGGTGCCGGCCAGGGGGACGGCTTCGGCCGAACACATGGGAAGTAGGAACATGAGAAACAGAACAAGTGCGCGGCCCGGGCGCCCGAGGCTTCCGGGCGCACGAAAAAATCATGGTCGCGCGCTCTTCGGCGGGTTGGGCCGGGCGCTGCTGGTCGCCGCTGTCCTGGTGCCGGCGACGTGGGCTTTCACCGGAAGCGTGAACGCCGCCAGCCTGCCCGGCATCGCCGGTCGCAGCGGGGATTTCAACGGTGACGGCTACGACGACATCGTGTCCTTCGACAACGCTGTGGGGATAAACGTCGCCATCAGTATTCCGCTGCCACCGCCCTACACCAGCGAGCGGACCTTCGGCCCGGTGGAGCCCTGGAGCGCCTCGCCGCTGACCGGCGACGAGGCGCCCCTGGTCGGCGACGTCGACGGGGACGGCAGGGACGATGTCGTCGCCGTCGCCAACAGGGGCGACGAGGTCGGGGCCGTGCGTGTCGCTCTCAGTGACGGGTCCGCCTTCGTCGATGCTCCGGCCTGGCACGACTCGATCAGCGCCGGAGCGCTGATCACCCCGGAGGACACCTCGGTCGTACCCGCCGCCGGCGACTTCAACGGTGACGGGCTCACCGACATCGCGGTGTTCGTCCTCGGCGGTCCCGCCGCCGGGCAGGTGCGGGCCGCCCTGTCCACCGGCGCGGGCTTCACCGCCCCGGAGACCTGGCACACGGCCTTTGCGGCGGGAACCACGGTGCCCCAGACCGGGGATTTCAACGGTGACGGCAAGGACGACATCGTCGCCTTCACCCGGGGCGCGGCGGCGGACGTCCACGTCGCGTTCAGCGACGGCGCCGGCTTCGGTCCCGCCACGCAGCTGCACGACTACTTCGCTGCCGGTACAGAACTGCCCGCTGTCGGAGACTTCAACGGCGACGGCAAGGACGATCTCGTCACCTTCACCCGGGGAACGGCCGCCGACGTGTGGGTCTCGCTCAGCACCGGGTCGGGTTTCGTCAGCCCGGCGGTGAAATGGCAGGACTACTTCGCCGCCGGCTCCGCATTCCCCGGCGTGGGAGATTTCAACGGTGACGGCCGGGACGATGTCGTCAGCTTCACCGGTGGTTCCGCCCAGGACGTATGGGTCGCTCTCAGCCGCTTCTACTGGACGCCTGGGGGACCCGCCAGCCCCTTCTGGACATCCCGGACGCGGGAACTCGTCAACTATTTTGCTGACGCCCAGAAGTGGCACGACGCATTTCCCGTCCACAACATCGTCCTGGGGGTCACCTCTGGTAGGCACCTACCGTGAACAGGGGCCGCGGACCGTGGCCGGCAGTCATTCAGGCCCCTCGCGGGGAGCACTGGTTCCGGGCTGACGGTTGCGGTCCATGAGGTTCTGGGCCGATAGCTGGGCCGGGTCCGGGCGTTGTGGTGCGCGGCCGGCGTGCCGGTGCTCGGGATCCCTACCTGCCAAGATGGG
>NZ_CAKKTM010000275.1 GCF_920888515.1 Protofrankia sp. CiP1_Cm_nod1
CCGGCCCCGCCGGTGAGCCCAGGGTCTGCCGTCCGCGTGCCGGCAGTCTCAAGAGGGGGCGCGTCATCCCCGGCAACGGTTTTCAACGCCGGGCGGGCCGTCCAACCTGTCGGGAGGAACATTCAGCCCGTCGGGAGGGATGAGCCCTCGGGAGGGACGAAACGGGCCGCGAGCGGCTCCAGCGTCATCGAGAGCAGGGTTCCGGCGGCCGAGGCGCCGATGGCGACGGCCCAGCCGGAGGGTCCGAGCGGGGTGCAGCCGAAGAACCGGCTCAGCCCGGGCGTCTGGACGACCATAACCAGCGCCACCACCGACCCCAGGCTGCTCAGCAGCACCGACCGGGAACGCCCGCCGACCAGCAGTGTCTGGCCGAGCTGCGCCCCGACCAGCGCCACCAGCCCGACGGTGTCGGCGTGCCGGCGCCGGCCGGTGGGACGGGCGACGATCCATGCGCCGGTGGCGGCCGCGGTGGTCGCCACCGCGCGCACCGCGACCTCCCGCAGCAGCGCGCGGCCCAGCGATCTCTCCGGCCCCTCCCCGAGCAGCTCGCCGGCCCGGCCGGGATCCGGCTGGCGCAGGGCGATGGCGAGCCCGGGGGCGAGGTCGGTGAGCAGGTTGACCAGCAGCAGCTGCCGGGCCGACAGCGGGGAGGTACCGGTGGCGACCGCGCCGAGCAGGGTGAAGGCGATCTCGCCGAGGTTGCCGCCCACCAGGATGCCCAGCGCCTGGCGCACCGAGGCCCACATCGACCGGCCCTCGACCAGGACGTCGAGGATCGTCTCCAGCCGGTCGTCGACGACCACCACGTCGGCGGCGGCCCGGGCGGCCGGGGTGCCCCGTCGGCCCAGCGCGATCCCCACGTCGGCGAGCCGGATCGCGGGCGCGTCGTTGGCGCCGTCGCCGGTCATCGCGACCACCTTGCCCAGCCGCTGGTACGACTCCACCACGCGGACCTTGTGCGCCGGGGTGCCGCGGGCGACCACCGTCACCTCGGGCAGCAGCGCGTCGAGCGCGTCGTCGTCCAGCGCGTCGATCTCCATGCCGGTCATCATCCGGCCGCCGTCGAGGACCCCCAGCTCGGTGGCGATCGTCTGCGCGGTGGCCGGGTGGTCACCGGTGATCATCACGGTCTGCACGCCAGCGTCGTGCAGCTGGACCAGGGACGGCCCGGCGCCGGAGCGGACCGGATCCGACAGACCGAGAAAACCCAGGAAGGTCAGAGCGTCGAGGTCGTCGTCCGACACCTGCCGGCTGTGATCGGGCATCGCGCGTTCGGCGACGGCGAGCACCCGGTATCCCCGCCGGCCCAGCGCGACGTGCTCGCGGGCCAGGCCCGCCCGGCCACGCCCGTCCAGCGGCACGTCGCCCCGGGCGGTCCGCCAGCGGGTACAGCGGGGCAGCAGCGTCTCGGGCGCGCCCTTGACGCTGAGCAGCACGGCGCCGCCGGTGCCGCCGGTGCCGCCGGCAGGCGTCCCCTGGGAGGTCCTCCGGGGCGTCCCGGGGGAGAGCCCGAGGGACGCGTGGTAGGAGCGGCCCGGCTCGAACGGCAGCGAGACCAGCTCCGACCAGGAGCCCAGGCCGTGGTCACGGTCGATGTCCGCGGCTGCCGCGCCCTTGGTCACCGCCCGGTCGGTGGGATGGGACAGCTTGCGCCCGTCGACCCGCGCCGGGGTGGCGCGCAGGCCGGCGGCGACCACCCGGCGCTGCCGTTTCGTCAGCTCGCCGACGGCGGCGGTGTGGCTGCCGTCCGACACCATGCCGAGCCGGATCCGGCCTCTGGTGAGCGTGCCGGTCTTGTCGAAGCACAGCACGTCCACCCGTCCGAGCGTTTCGATGGTCCGCGGGTTGCGCACCAGCGCGCCGCGGCCGGACAGCCGCCGGGCCGCGGACAGCTGCGCGGCCGTGGCCAGGAACGGCAGGCCCTCGGGCACCGCGGCGACGGCGAGCGCCACACCCGCGCTCAGCGTGTCGCCGGCGGGCCGGCCACGGACGAGCCCGGAGGCGAGCAGGAC
>NZ_CAKKTM010000276.1 GCF_920888515.1 Protofrankia sp. CiP1_Cm_nod1
GCGTGTCGCCGGCGGGCCGGCCACGGACGAGCCCGGAGGCGAGCAGGACCGCGGCCGCGCCGAGCGCCACCGGCGCGGTGAACTCGGTGATCGCGGCCAGCCGGGCCTCGACACCGACAGCCTTGGCCGGGCCGGCGGCCGTGGCCATGCCACGGCCCGCCTCGGTGGCCGGGCCCGTCGCCACGACGGCGGCCGTCGCGGCGCCCGCGACCACGGTGGTTCCCTCGTACACCATCGAGGTGCGCTCCGCGACATAGCTGGCGGCGACCGGACGCGGCGACTTCGTCACCGGCAGGGACTCCCCGGTCAGCGACGACTCGTCGACCTCCAGGCTGGTCGCCGACAGCAGCCGGGCGTCGGCGGGGACGACATCCCCCGGCCCGATCGAGATCACGTCGCCGGGGACCAGTTCCCGCGCGGTGAGCTCGACGTCGGCACCGTCCCGGCGCGCCCGGGCCCGCAGCGCGGACCAGGCGAACAGCTGGGCGAGCGCGCGGTCGGCCCGCCGCCGCTGCACCGCGCCCACCAGCGCCGACATGACGGCCACGCTGACCACCAGGCCCGCGTCCAGCACCGAGCCGCTGGCAGCCGACAGCGCCGCCCCGCCCAGCAGGACCGGGGTCAGCGGGCTTGCCAGCTCCCGGGCGAGCGCGGCGAGCGGGCCGGGGGCGGCCTCGCCCACCGGGAGGCCCAGCGAGGGGCCCAGCGAGGGGCCCAGCGAGGGGCCCAGCGAGGGGTCGGCGGCACGCCGCGACGCGGCCTGCGCGCTGGTCAGGCCGTCCGGTGAGCTGCCCAGCCCGGCAAGGACACGCCGCGTCGAGAGCACATGCCAGGGCGTACGCGCAATGCCCGGCGGCGACGGGCGCCGGCCGAGCTCGCGGGCCGCCCAGACGCCGTAACCGAACGCGAGGGCAGCGGCCCCGTGCACCATGAGCATCGCCCGGGAGAGCAGCCGTGGGCCGACACCGGTCAGCGCGACCAGCGCGCCGGCGCCGGAGCCGATCTGGGCGAGCCGCACCGCGTGCCGGCTCACCCGGGCCGCCACGGCGGCCGCCTCCACCAACATCGCGGCGGCTCGCAGGTCCGTCCCGACGAGGACGTCGGCGCCCCAGGCCGGCGCGCCGTCGGGGCCGTCGACTCCCACCCCGCAGTCGGCGCCGCCCACCGCGGGACGCCGGTGCGAGACGACCAGCACCCCGCCGCCCGCCGCCCGCAGGTCACCGACGGCGGCCGGCAGACGGCGCCCGCCCGGGATCACCGGGAACCCGAAGCCGTCACCCGGGCAGGCGTCACCGCCGGCCACCCGTACCGTCAGCCCGCTGCGCCGGCAGGAGGCCAGCAGCGCCTCGGCGCCCTCGGCCCGCTCGGGCACGGCCGTCACCACCGCCGTCACCGCCGTGCCCCGGGCGAGGCCGAGGATCGTGTGCGCCCCCGCCGCCCGCAGCCGCCGCCACTGCGCCCGGCCCGAGTCCTCGCCGCGCCGGCTCTCATCACGCCGGCCCTCGCCGCGCCGGCTCTCACCGCGCCGGCTCTCACCGCGCCGGCCCTCGTCACGCCGGCCCTCGCCGCGCCGGCCCTCGTCACGCCGGCCCTCGTCACGCCGGCCCTCGTCACGCCGGCCCTCGTCACGCCGGCTCTCACCGGTCCTGCCGTCGTCACCGGTCCTGCCGTCGTCACCGGGCCTGCCGTCGTCACCGGGCCTGCCGTCGTCACCGGGCCTGCCGTCGTCGCCGAGCCTGCCGTCGTCGCCGAGCAGCCGTTCGATCGGTGCGAGCGTCCAGCCGTCCGCCTGGGCCGTCGCCGTCGGATCGGCCGGCTGGAACAGCGCGTACGCCCGGACGGCGACCTTGCTCGCGTCGGCACCGGCCAGTGGGATGACCTCACCGAGGGTGAACGCCGTGCCGACCAGCACGTCGGAGTCGAGCACGACCGTGTCGACCCGGTCCAGCAGCCGCAGCGCCCCGGGGCTCATCACCTGCGCTCCCCGGCGCGCCAGGACGACGGTGAGCTGGTCGCAGAAGCCCTCCCGGCCAAGACCAGCCGGGCGCGGGAGCATGGCCAGCGCGGCGGCGGTGGCCCGCCGCGGGCCGCCGGTCAGCGCGGCCGTGGCACCGAAGACCGCCAGCAGACCCGCCCCGGCGGCGTCCGCGTAGCGTTCCGC
>NZ_CAKKTM010000277.1 GCF_920888515.1 Protofrankia sp. CiP1_Cm_nod1
GGCCCGGGCCGCTTGCGGGCCACCGGCCCGGCGCCGGCCCGGTCGGGGTCCCCCAGCAGCTCGGAGCCGGCGAAGGCGTCCCGGCGGGCCCGGGCGGCGGCGAGGGCGTGCACCCGGTGGGCGGCGTCCAGACCGAGACCGCTGTGGCTGCCGGCCAGCCCCAGCGCGGCGGCGTTGGCCACCGCCAGGACGATGTCCGCCCGCTGCGGCCCGATCGTCCGCTCCACGACCGCGCGCAGCCGCGGCTGGGTGTCGACGGCCATGACCAGCGCGGCGAGCTCCGCCGGCAACGGCGTCCAGCGGGCGGCGCGGCCCACTGACGCCACGGTGAGGGCGATCCCGTCCGCGGCGAGCGCGGCGGCCGCGCGCAGCACCACGGCCACCGCGTCCGGCGGGTCGGCGGCCCTGGACGGCTGACCCACGCCCACCGTGCCCTGGTCCTCGTCGGTCCGATCCCCGGCGCTCTGATCCCCGGCGCTCTGATCCCCGGCGGTCTCCTGCTCAGCCCGCTGCTCGGCCGGCTCGCCGCGGATGGCGCGAACGGCACGCTCGGCGGCCACGGCCAGCTCACCCATCCGCGGATACGGCTCGGTCAGGCCAACCAGGAGCCGTCCCAGCGGCGCGTTGACCCGGGCCCACCGCACTCCGGGACGGCGTTCCAGCTCCTGTTCCACCAGCCGCCGACGCGACGGGTGCGACAGCCCGCCGATGCCGCGCACCCGCAGGCTGGCCACCCTGAGACAGGCGCCCCCGTCGCCGCCGGGGCGGGCCAGCCGGCCGGCGGCCCGCCCCGCCCGACCGACATGAGCGACATGACCGGTGTGACCGGCCTGGTCAGGCCGGTGGTCGGACTGGTCCGCGGCGGAGGGCTCCATCCGCTCCAGCAGCGGCATCCGCTCCAGCAGCGGCCCGGCCAGCAGCATCAGTCCCGCGTCGCACAGGAGACGTCCTCCGGCCAGGGCACGCCGCGCACCCGAGCGGGGATCCGGCAGCCGCATCGGCGGACCTCCTCACCGATCCCGTCGATCGCGCTCAACCCGATCCCGTCGATCATCGACGGGGCGGCATCGACCAGCGGACGCCATGCCATCCGAGCCACACCCGGACGGCGCCCGATGCGACATCCGATTACGACATCCGATCGGCCGTCAGGCCATGGCCGACGCGCGGACCGTGGCCTGACAGCGC
Organism: Protofrankia sp. CiP1_Cm_nod1; assembly: GCF_920888515.1. Taxonomy (GTDB): domain Bacteria; phylum Actinomycetota; class Actinomycetes; order Frankiales; family Frankiaceae; genus Protofrankia. The sequence continues at coordinate 1,189 of NZ_CAKKTM010000277.1, forward strand.
ACGTCATGGCCGGCGCCGCGTCCCCCCACGGCTGTGGCCCCGCGGGTACCCCACTCGACAGCCGGTACCCGGTGGCCGGCACCGCCTAACCGGCGGGCGGCCCATCGGATGGCCCGCGCCCGCCGTCGCGGGGAGTGCGTCCGCCATCGCCGAACCGCCGGGAAAGGCCGCCGGGCGGACTCGGCCATCGGACGAACGAGAAGAACCGTCAGAAACACGCGCACATCGTCGCCGGACGAATATCGCGACAAGACACCGTCGTCGCAGGAGGAACGAAATACCAGAAGCGGGACGAAACGTCGGCAGCCACCCCAGCCCCGCCGAAAAATCTCCGGAACCGGGCCCAGGATCTTTTTACCCGAGGCGAAATTTTATCCAGGACGAGATCTTTTGTTTACCCGGGGTTTGCCTCTGGGGAGGGTGACATCATAGCGGAGGGAGGCTCGATGTCCCCCAAGACACACAATCACGTACGAGACGAAGAAAAAGAAGAGGCCAGGCAGGCGGAGGAATACCAGGACAGGCCGGACACGGGCGACGGAACCGGAACCCCGGCGGAACGGCCGGGGACGGAACAGCCGCGAGCCGGCCGGACGGACGAGGCCACCGGCGCCGGCCGGGCCCGCGGCGAGGCCGGCCACGAGAGCGGGCGGGCGGGAGCGGGCGAAGAGGGCGAAGCACGAAGGCCCCACACCGCCACACTGCGGACGCCGTTCGCCACGGCCCGCATCGAGATCCCGCGCGCCCCGGGCACAAGCATGAAAGTGGGCCCGGTCAGGCTGCCGTCACCAGCCCAGACCGCCTTCTACATGGGCCTGGGCGTGCTCGCCGTCACCGAACTCGTCGAATGGCCGGTCGCGGCGGCGATCGGGGCCGGTGCCTACATCGCCCAGCACAGCCACGCCCAGCACAGCCACGCCACGGCCACCGCGGCCCCGGAAAAAGCTGCAGGTCAGGATAAATCAGGGCATGGCGCGGAGACGTGACACCCCGGAAGACGGCGGACACGGGCCGACGGCAGCCGCCGATCGCGGCCACGCCCGACAGCAGGCCGCCGACGGTCACCGGCTCCATGGCCGGCCGGAAGCCGGTGACCGTCGGTCGTCGTCGATGCCTGTCAGCCGTCGCCGGTGCCTGTCAGCCATTGACGACGACCCGCGGAGACGGCGGGCGGACAGGCGGATCCCGCCGAGCCCTTCGGGCGGAAAGATCCGGGACAGCCGGTGGGCGACAGGCTCAGGCCGTCCGGACACCCGGCCTGAGCCACCGCCGGAACAGCGACGAGACCAGCACGATGACCGCCGCGCTGACGAGCTCGGCCACCAGGGCCAGCACAATATCCGACACCGCGCACTCCTCACAGATGATGATTTCTGGATGATCACCGTTGCCACCTTCGGCGGTACAGGTATCGCACAGGAAAGGGTGGCTGGTCCAATGGTTACCGGCAGCGTGAACAACCCGGTCGCATACACGGACAGGCCGGCCGGAAATCAGGATCCGCATACGGGCTCCCCCGCCACCTGAAGGGAGCGGCCGGCCACGTACAGAATCCGGCCGCGGGGCCTGCCAGCACCCCGGGGCCCGACCGGCGCACCGGCCGGACGGCCGACCACCCCGCCCTGATCGATAATATGATTCCTGATCGACGGCACGAACATGGACGACGAGTGCGGAAGGGCGGGCGCAGCAGGGCGGCGAGCACGGCGGACAGCCACGGAAACGACTGCCACGACGACCGTCCGCCCCCCTTTTTCACGATTCTGACAGAATTCGATATTCAAGATTCGATATTCAAGATGCAAGGCCCAAGGCGGACAGAAGAAATGGATCGCCATGACACACCGGCCGCGCGCTCGGATCGCGCAACGGGCACGGTTGGCGCTGCTGCCTCGGCGCCGTGTCCTGGAGGACTGGCTGCTTGTCACCGAACGGCGGATGATCCTCCATCGCAGGGCGCTGCGTACTCCGACCAACATCAACCTGGCCGAGCTGCTCGACGCGGCGCAACGCGAGTCACAGCTCGCGGTGGCCACCGCCGCGTGCCTGACCAACAGGCCGGACGCCCCGCCGGGCATCCCCCGGACAGCGATAGCGGAAGCGACGACGGACACACCGCGCCGGCCCGAACCACCCCGGCGCCAGCACACGGTACGGCCATCACGAAAGCACGACGGCGTCACCGCGGCCCGCTGACTGCGCCGGCCCCGCTGACCTGACCGAGACCAGCATCGGGCGCCTCACGCACGGTGATATCCCGCTACCGCGGGCCGGGTCAGGAGCGGGCGCGACAGCCCGCGGCAACGCACGGCCGCCCCGGTCACAGCCCTCGGCCCCACCCGAATCCCACCCGCGGCGATGCCACGGCGGTGCGGCAACCACGAGCGGGACAGCCGCACTCCGAACCCTGACGATATCCGACAACATCCGGCAATATCCGGATCATGACAGTTAATGCCATCTGAAGGTTACGCACAGCTTTCGCACAGCCGGGCCCGGCACGATACCGGTGCGGCGGCAGCGGGCGGACCGTGACTACCTACACTTCCCTTGACCGTACGCTCGCCGGCGGCGGAACGATTCCGCCCACCTCGTGACGATGGACAGGGAGGCCGACAGGTGGTGACGTCCAGGACGCGCCGACAGCGCGATCTCGCCGTGGGCAAGGCCGCCCGGCAGGCCGCACGCCGGACCGCCGCGCGGCGCCGACAGCGCAGGGTGACCGCTGTTGTCTGCGTGGGCGCCCTGATCCTGCTGACCGGCGGCATCACCGCGGCGCTGCTGCTCACCGGCGACGACGACACCGCATCCCTGTCATCTTCGGCGGTATCGCCCGCGACGGAGCCACCCGCGGCAGCCGCATCGCCCGCGGCAGCTCCGGCCGCCACCACACAGGTCGGCCCCTGCATCTACACCTCGGACGAACAGGAGCCGTCCAGACCGGTCAGCCTGCCCGCGGCAGCCGGCACGGTGAGCCGCTCCCCCGCCACGATGACCATCACCACGAACAAGGGGACGATCAAGGCCGCGCTGGACGCGGCAAAGGCGCCCTGCACCGTCCGCGCCCTGCTCACGCTGGCGAACGCCAAGTACTTCGACAACACCTCCTGCCACCGCGAAACCACCCGGAACATCTTCGTGCTCCAGTGCGGGGATCCGCAGGGCACCGGTATGGGCGGCCCGGGCTTCACCTACGCCAACGAGAACACCGACGGCGCCACATACACCCGCGGCGTCATCGCCATGGCCAACGGGGGCCCCAACACCAACGGCAGCCAGTTCTTCATCAACTACCAGGACCCGAACAAGGACGGCGTGCAGGCACTGGCCACCAACTACACGGTCGTCGGGAAGGTGACCGAGGGCCTGTCCGTCCTCGACGCCCTCACCACCCCCGGAGTCGAAGGCGGCGCCCCCGACGGCGCCCCCGCGAGCAAGCCCCAGATCCTCACCCTCACCATCACCCAGGGCGCCTGATCCGCAAGCCGCCCGGCTCAGGAGCTGCCGGAAAATAACTCCGGTTGTTGATGTCGGTCTTGTTGCGGGGCTGACAGCAGCCTCTCTCGATCGAGAACCGCAGTTATTGATCGACGGGTCCTTACCCCCATCTGGGGTGACGCCGAAGGCACCCGAGGTACTGACCCCCCAAAACCTCCCCACCCACCCTCAGCAGCCGCCAAGGATGCGCATCCACTGCTACGACGACAGCGGCGCATTCACATCCTCAACACCCAAAACCCCCAACGGACCC
>NZ_CAKKTM010000278.1 GCF_920888515.1 Protofrankia sp. CiP1_Cm_nod1
CCCAACAGCCAACAAAAGCCCCCGACGCACCCCTCCTTCCCCTTATCGATCATCATCAGATGATCGATAAGCCCACGTAACGGCCCACCCCTCCGCCAGGGGCCCCCAAATAGTGGCGAAAGCCGCTATTTGGGGAAGGGCCCCTCCGCCAGGGGCCCCCAAATAGTGGCGAAAGCCGCTATTTGGGGAAGGGCCGCTATCCGGGGGGCCCCCAACGGCGGACGGTGTCGATGCGGGCGCGTAGCTGGGCGGCGGTGGCCTGGCCGGTTGCCGGGCCGCCGCAGGTCCGTCGCAGCTCGCCGTGGATCGCCCCGTGCGGGCGGCCGGTGCGGTGGTGGTGGGCCGCGACCAGCCGGTTGAGCTCCCGGCGGAGTTCGGCGATCACCTCGTGGGTCGGACGGTTGTCCGTGGCCTGCGCGGCCGGGCTGTCCGCCTCGGCGGCGCGGGCCGCCGGGACCGTCTGTCCGGAGGCGCCCGGGGCGGGGCGGCCGGCGGGGTCCTGGCGGCCCTCGGTGCGCTCCTGCCGGCGCCGGGCAGCGAGCTGGGCGGCTTCCCGCTGTTTGAGCAGGACGGCGACCTGGTCGGGCTCGAGCAGGCCGGGCAGCCCGAGGAAGTCCTCCTCCTCGGCGGAGCCGGCGGCGGCCTGGGTGCCGAACTCGCCGCCGTCGAAGATGACCCGGTCGAGATGCGCCGAGGAGCCCAGCGCGGTGAAGGACCGTTCGGGCAGGTCGGGGACGTCCCGGCGCCGGTTGGCCTCGCGCAGGGCGGCGTCGTCGAAGGCGTCCGGTTCGCGCAGGGGCTTGTCCAGCGCGTGGTCACGCTGGACCTCCATCTCGCCGGCGAGCGCGAGCAGCGTCGGAACGCTGGGCAGGAAGACGGAGGCGGTTTCCGCCCGGCCCCGGCCGCGGACGAACCGGCCGACGGCCTGGGCGAAGAACAGCGGGGTGGCCACGGAGGTGGCGTAGACCCCGACGGCCAGACGTGGGACGTCCACGCCTTCGCTGACCATCCGGACGGCGACCATCCACCGTTGCCGCGACTCCCGGAAATTCGCGATCTTCGAGCTGGCGGTGGGGTCGTCGGAGAGCACCACCACCGGCTCGGTGCCGCTGACCCGGCGCAGGATCCCGGCGTAGGCGCGGGCGCTGGCGTGATCGCTGGCGATCACCAGCCCGCCGGCGTCCGCCATCCCACCGGCCTGGATCTGGGACAGCCGGGTGTCGGCGGCGGCGAGGACGGCGGGGATCCAGTTGCCGCGGGCGTCGAGGGCGGTGCGCCACGCCGCGGCGGTCTGCTCGTTGTTCAGCGGCTCGCCGAGCCGGGCGGACAGCTCGTGCCCGGCGCTCGTCCGCCAGGTCATCTCCCCGGAGTAGGCCAGGAACAGCACCGGGCGCACCACCGCGTCACGCAGCGCGTCGGCGTAGCCGTAGGAGGAGTCGGCGACGCTGCGCGTCACTCCGTCCGGCCCGGGCAGGTAGGTGACGAACGGGATGGGGTTGACGTCCGAGCGGAAGGGGGTGCCGGTGAGCGCGAGGCGCCGGGTCGCGGGGGTGAACGCCTCCCGGACGGCGTCACCCCAGGACAGGGCGTCGCCGGCATGGTGGATCTCGTCGAGGATCACCAGGGTGCGGCGGCGTTCGCAGCGCAGCCGGTGCAGCGCGGGATGCGCTGCCACCTGGGCGTAGGTGAGCACCACGCCGGTGTAGTCCGAGGAGGTGGCCCCGGCGGTGTTGCGGAAGGCCGGGTCGAGGGAGATGCCGACCTCCGCCGCCGCGTCGGCCCACTGCCGTTTCAGGTGCTCGGTCGGCGCCACCACCGTGACCGCGCGCACCACGCCGTCGTGCAGCAGGTCGGACGCGACGCGCAGCGCGAAGGTCGTCTTGCCCGCGCCCGGGGTGGCGACGGCCAGGAAGTCGCGTGCGCCGGAGCCCGCCCGGGTCCGGTAGGTGGCCAGGGCGGCCTCCTGCCAGGCTCGTAACGGACGGCGATTCGCCGGGGACGGTGAAGCGTCATCGAAGAGGCCTGCACGCACAGGACAGACTCTACGGGCTGCCTGCCGCAGGCCGTCACCGGAGCTCACCGAGCGCGCTCGGAAGCATCCATTTCCCGCCTGCGAATGTGACCGACAGCACCCGGCATCACCGCATGTGCGGGAATCCACATGCATGTGTACCGGTGCCGGCCGGTGCGCTTCCCACCGCGCGCCGACGGGCGGCCGGGTGCTGTTCTCCGGTGCCCGCGCCCTGCCATCCGCGCTCCGCCATGTACGCACATTCAGTAAACGGCGGCCGGCGGGGCGCTGACGTGCCATCAACCATGTCGTCAACTGTGTCGCCGATAACAAAATTGCCGGGAAATGATTCTGGAACGCACGGGCCGGGCCGCGGGACCGGAGCCGTCCAGCCGCGCGAAGGGCGCCGCCCGGAGGCCGGACGGAACGGCGTGCTGCCGCCGTCCGGCTGCCGTACAACCAGGTCATTACCGCACAAGGCATGGCGGCGGGACGCGGGGCAGCGGCCGGCGGCTGCCACAGGCGGTGGGAGGGCGGCGACCAGCGGCCATAAGGCCATGGATAAACTCTTTTACCGGGGGGCCATACGGGGGCTGATGGACGGCGAAAGGCAGACGATGACTCCGGCGAGCAGTGCCCTTACGACTGCCGTTTCCCGTCCGTCCGTACGCACCCCCAACATCCGGCTGCGAAACTGCCGGGAGGAACGGGGCTGGTCGCAGGAACAACTGGCCATGGAGCTGCGTGACTTCGCCGCCAGCCGCGAAGGGCGTGAGGCCGGCGTCACCGGCAACATGGTCTGCAAGTGGGAGAAAGGCGACAAGAAGCCCAGTCTTCGTTACCAACGGCTGCTGGGAGCTCTCTTTCAGCGAACATCCGGGGAACTCGGGTTCATCGAGAACGACACCGCCCACACCGCCGGTACTACCAGCACCGCCGACATCGTCGGTACTGTCGGTGACATCGCGGCCGGGCCCAGGCCGGCGCACCTGTCCGGGCCGTCGCGGCCGGGCGCGGAACAGCGCCCCTTCCTCCGGCTGGTCGCGGCGGCCGAGGACGCCACGACCGTGTCGCCTGACACCCGGCCGCCATGGGAGCGACTTTCCGTGGCATTACGGCAGCAGGCCGTGGCCACCCCGTCGGTCGTCGGCAGTCTCTCCGCCCGCACCGCCGGCCTGTTCGGGCTGGAGGAGCGGGTACCGGCCCACCGGCTGATGGAACGGGTGACCGCGCAGCTGGCCGCCCTCAGCCGTCTACTGGAGGCCGCGCCACGCTCGGCGGTGCGCCAGGCGCTGGCTGTCACCGCCGGTGAGACCGCCGCGCTGGCCGGCTGGCTCGCCTTCGACATGCGCAACAGCGCCGACGCCCGCGCCTACTACCGCGTCGCGGCCGAGGTCGCCCAGGAGACCGGCGACGACGCCCTGCTGGCATGCGTGCTCGGCTACGAAAGCTTCCAGTCGAGTATGAACGGACGGCCGGACAAGGCCTGTGCGCTGCTCGCCGAGGCCCAGCGTCACGCCGCGCACGGCGGCAGCCCGATGACCTGCGCCTGGCTGGCCGCCCGGGAGGCCGAGGAGCAGGCCCACCAGGGGGACCGCGACGCGGCGCTGCGCGCGCTCGACCGCGCCGTCGACGCCTTCGAGCAGGCCACCCCGGCCGACGACCGGGTGTGGACGCAGTTCTTCGACCGTTCCCGCCTCGACGGGATGCGGGTCACCACCTTCACCCGGCTGCGCCGCCCGGACGCGGCCCGCGCGACCGCCCTCGAGGGGCTGCGGACGACCAGCCCGACCACCACCAAGAAGCGTTCCCTGCTGCTGAGCGCCGTCGCCGAGGTGCACATTCAGCAACGGGAGATCGAACAGGCCTGCCAGTTCGCCGCTGACGCCCTGGCGATCGTGGCGCAGACGGACTTCTCGCTCGGCCTGACCCGCATCCTGCACATCCGTGATCACCTGTCGCCCTGGCGCGGCATCCAGGCGGTACGTGACCTCGACGAGCAGCTGCGGGTTCTGGTCTGAACGCCGGTGACCGGTGGGAACGGGCTCCCGCCGGCCACCGGTGGCGTATCGGGCGGCACGCGGGTGGCGCGCCAGGCGGACGGGGATCAGCCCGGCCTGGTGCCGGCACGGTAGCAGTCGTAGACGCCGCCGACCGTCCGTACGGCCGCGAGCAGCGCGTCCAGCTGTGCCGGGCCGGCGACCTCGACGGTGAAACGGGCCCGGGCCACCCGGTCCTCGGAGGTGATCGAGGAGGCGGAACGGACCGTGGCCGACACATCCGAGAGCATTTCGGTGATGTCCGCGAGCAGCCCGTGGCGGTCGAACGCCTCGACCGCGATCTCGGCGGGGAAGGTGCCCTCGGCCGACGGGAGCCAGGACGTCACCGCGACCCGATGGCGGTCGCTCGCGGCGTTCACGCACCGCAACCGGTGCACGGACACGGCGGGGCTGTGCGTGCTGGTGAACCCGACGACGTCGTCCCCGGGCAGTGGGAGACAACAGCGGGCGGGACGGACCGGGACACCGCTGCGGCCGTCGATGGCGGCCGTCCCCGCCCAGGTGAGGGCCTCGTCCATGTCCCGTGACCGCCGCCGGCTCCGCCTGCTGTGGGCCTTGCGCGCCCCCGGATCCGGCGCCTGCGCCGGTGTGGGTGCCGGTGTGGGCAGAGCCGCCGGAACGGGCGGGCTCACCAGGCCCGCCGGGGATGGTGGGGCGGCGGGGCCGACGGCGGCGGCCACGGGCCACGGGGCCGCGGGCCACGGGGCCGTGGC
>NZ_CAKKTM010000279.1 GCF_920888515.1 Protofrankia sp. CiP1_Cm_nod1
GGCCACGGGGCCGCGGGCCACGGGGCCGTGGCCGCGGGCCGGTCGGAGGCTTCCGGGGCGGTGCCGGTGCCGGCCCTGGGGGCGGCGCCGACGCCGCTGCCGGCATCACTGTCACTGCCGTCACTGTCACTGTGATCACAGTCACTGTCATCACTGTTGATGTCACCGCCGGTGCCGATGCCGGTGCCGGTGTCCGGATGCTGGCTGCCGGGGGGGAGCGGGCCAGGATCCCGGGTATCGTCCTGGCGGGCATCCGGGTGTCCCGGCTGCCGGTCAGCGGGGTGTCCGGGATCCGGCTGCTGGCCGCTGGTCTCCCGCCGCTGCCTGGTCAGCCCACGGCGGATCCGTACCCGGGCCCGGGAGGTCTTGACGAAATCCAGCCAGTCCTCGGAGGGGCCGGCGTCCGGCAGCCCCGAGCGCAGGATCTCCACCACGTCGCCGTTGCGCAGCCGGGTGTGCAGCGGGACCAGCCGGCCGTTGACCCGCGCGCCGATGGCCCGGTGCCCGAGTTCGGTGTGGACGGCGTAGGCGAGGTCGACCGGCGTGGACCGCGCCGGCAGCGCGATGATCCGCCCCTTGGGGGTGAAGATGAGCACCTCGTCGGAGTCGAGGTCCGCCGACAGCGACTCCAGGAACTCGCCGGGATCCTTGGCGTCGCCCTCCCAGTCGAGCAGGCTGTGCAGCCAGGCCAGGCCCTCCAGCCGGGCGCCGTCCGCGGACGGCCCGACCGGCCGGGCGATGATCCCGGTCTCGGCGAGCCGGTGCATCGCGTCCGTACGGATCTGGATGTCGACGGGCTTGCCGGCCGGGTCCATGACGGTGGTGTGCAGCGACTGGTACATGTTGAACTTGGGCGTGGCCACGAAGTCGCGCAGCCGCCCCGGCGCCGGTCGCCACAGGGCGTGTACTTCCCCGAGCGCCTCGTAACAATCGGTGATTGAATCGACGAGAATCAGGACGCGGGCGATGTCGTTGTAGTCCCGTGCCTCGAAGCCGCGCTCCTGGGCCCGCTTGTAGATCGAGAAGAGGTGGCTGGTGCGGGCCGAGACCCTGGCGTCGATGCGCGCCTCGGCCAGGCCGCTGGCAAGCTTGTCGACGACCGAGGCGAGCTGGCCGGACTCACCCTCCGCGGCCGTGAAGGTGTCGACCACCGCCTGGATCCGGGTGTACTCGTCGGGATACAGGACGGCGAACGACCGGTCCTCCAACTCCCGCTTGATGACGTTCACGCCGAGCCGGTGCGCCAGCGGCGCGAGGATCTCCAGCGTCACCCGGGCGATGCGCGCCTGCTTGGGCGGGGACTTGAAGCCGAGGGTCCGCATGTTGTGCAGCCGGTCGGCGATCTTGATGAGCAGGACCCGGTAGTCCCTGGCCAGCGCGACGATCAGTTTCCGCAGCGTCTCGGCCTCGGCCGCGTCCCCGAAACGCATCTTGTCGAGCTTGGTCACCCCGTCGACGAGGTTGGCGACCTCCGGGCCGAAGTCCGCCGTGACGGCCTCCAGGGTGTAGCCGGTGTCCTCGACCGTGTCGTGCAGGAGGGCCGCGACGACGGTGGTGGTGTCCACCCCGAGCTCGGCGAGGATGTCGGTGACCGCCAGCGGATGGGTGATGTACGGATCGCCGCTGTGCCGCATCTGGCCGGCGTGCTGGCGGTTGGCGACCTCGTAGGCGCGGACGATGAGAGCGACGTCGGCCTTGGGATGGTGCTGGCAGTGCCTGTCGATGATCCCCCGCAGGACGGGTGGTACGAGTGGCTCCGGGGGCGAACTTCGGGCCGCCGCCACCCGGCGGGCGAGGTGGGCCAGCCGGCTGCCGGCCAGCCAGGCGGCCGCGAGGGTCCGTGAGGCGTCCTCCCCACCGCCGGCCTGCCCCCCGCTGGATCGGTCCATCCGCGCGGGCAGCGCCGCGCCCTGCATCCCGGCACCTACGATCTCAGCGTCCATAGTGCTCCCCCTCGATACGTCCCGGTGCCTCGGTGCGCCCCGGCGCGGAACAGCTCCGTGCCCCCGCCGTCCGCCGGTGACAGCCCCCCGTCACGGCGACATCGACGACGCGGACCCGGCCGGCGGCCCCTCCCGCCGGGAACCGCCGGATCCCCCCACCGCACCAGCATGGTCAGCACCTCGCCCCGGAGGCGATCCGGTAACAGTCGTGCACACCGTCGATCGAGCGCACGGCGTCCCGGATGTGGCCGAGATGCTTGGTGTCCCCCATCTCGAAGGTGAACCGGCTGACCGCGTGCTGGTCCTTGGTCGTCGTCACCGACGCCGAGAGGATGTTGACATGGTGGTTGGTCAACACCCGGGTGACGTCGGAGAGCAGACGCGTGCGGTCGGTCGCCTCGACCTGGATGACGACGAGGAACACCGACCCCGAGGAGGCGGCCCACTCGACCGGCACCGTCCGGTCACGAGAACTATTACACAAAGTAGCCAGATTCGGGCAGTCCTGGCGGTGGACCGAGACGCCCTTGCCCCGGGTGACGAACCCGGCGATCGCGTCCCCGGGCATCGGTGTGCAGCAGTGGGCGAGCTTCGACCACACGTCCTCGGCGCCGTTGACGATCACCCCCGGGTCGCCGGCCG
>NZ_CAKKTM010000280.1 GCF_920888515.1 Protofrankia sp. CiP1_Cm_nod1
AGGGCGCGGGTGGGCAGCGCGGTCTCGGCGACGTCCTCGGCCGCGCCCTCCGGCCCGCCCAGCGCGGCCAGCAGGCGGCCCACCACGTGCTGGGCGCTGATGGTCTTCTCACCGATCGCGGCGTACAGCGCGGAGACGTCCTGGTAGCGCAGGTCCCTGGCCAGGCTGGGCAGCGTGTCGCCGCTCATCAGGCGGGTCAGCGGCAGGCCGTGGCGGCGCATCATCCGGGCGATCGCGTCCCGGCCGGCGACGATGGCGTCCTCCCGCCGCTCCCGCGCGTGCCACTGACGGATCTTCGTACGGGCCCGGGAGGAACGGACGAAGGTCAGCCAGTCCTCGCTCGGGCCCGCCGAGTGCGCCCGGGAGGTGAAGATCTCGACGGTGTCCCCGTTGTCCAGCGGGGTGTCCAGCGCGACGAGCCGGCCGTTGACCCGCGCGCCCACGCACTGGTTGCCCACGTCGGTGTGGACGGCGTAGGCGAAGTCGACCGGGGTCGCCCCCTCCGGCAGCGCGATCACGTCCCCCTTGGGGGTGAACACGAAGACCTCGTCGGTGTGCAGGTCGAACCGCAGGCTGTCGAGGAACTCGCCGGGTCCGGCGCTCTCCCGCTGCCAGTCGAGGATCTGGCGCAGCCAGGCGGTCTGGTCACCCCCCGCGGAGGCGCGCCGGGAACGGCCGCCGCCCCGGGAGCCGCCGTCGGCGAGCCCGAGAGCACCCGCCCTGCTCTCCCCGGAGGGCCGGGCGCCGACGCCGTCCTCCTTGTACTTCCAGTGCGCCGCGATCCCGTACTCGGCCCGGTTGTGCATCGCGTGCGTGCGGATCTGCAGTTCGACGGGCTTGCCCTCGGGGCCGATCACCGTCGTGTGCAGCGACTGGTACATGTTGAACTTGGGCATCGCGATGTAGTCCTTGAACCGGCCCGGGATCGGCTTCCAGTTCGCGTGGATGGTGCCCAGGGAGGCGTAGCAGTCCCGCAGGGAGTCGACCAGCACCCGGATACCGACCAGGTCGTGGATGTCGTCGAAGGACCGGCCGCGGACCACCATCTTCTGGTAGATCGAGTAGTAGTGCTTGGGCCGGCCGGTGACGACGGCCCTGATCTTCGCCTCGGCCAGGTGCGCCTGCACCTGCGTCACCACCGCGGTGATGTAGGTGTCCCGGCTCGGCGCACGGTCGGCCACCAGCCGGACGATCTCGTCGTAGCGCTTCGGGTAGAGCGTCGCGAAGGCGAGGTCCTCCAGCTCCCACTTCAGCGAGTTCATCCCGAGCCGGTGGGCCAGCGGAGCGTAGATCTCCAGGGTCTCCCGGGCCTTGCGCTCCTGCTTGTGCTCGGGCAGGAAGCGCAGCGTGCGCATGTTGTGCAGACGGGCGGCAAGCTTGATCACGAGGGCCCGGGGGTCGCGGGCCATCGCGACCACCATCCGCCGGATCGTCTCGGCCTGGGCGGCCTCGCCGACCTTCACCCGGTGCAGCTTCATCACCGCGTCGAGCACCAGCGCGACGTGGTCGCCGAACTCGTCCTGGATGCGCTCAGGCGTCATGCCGGCCTGGCCGACGGTGCCGTGCAGGAGCGCGGCGCACAGGGTCGGCGTGTCCATCCCGAGATCGGCGAGGATGCTCGCGACCGCGACCGGATGGGTGATGTAGGGATGGCCGGAGAGGCGGACCTGGCCGGCGTGCACCCCCGCCGCGGTCTCGAAGGCCTGGTAGACCGGGCCGACGTCGGCCCGCGGATGGTTCGCGAGCAGGCCGCGCAGCACCGGGTCCAGCAGTGACGGCGGGGTCGCCCGATGCGACGCGAGCCTGGGGAAACGCCCGCGGACCCGGCGGGGCAACGGCGGCGACTCGTGCCCGAGGCGCGGGACCACCGGCGAACCGTCATCGGGACCGAACTCACCGTAGTCGACAAGGAGCCCGGGCTGGCGCGTCGGCGAGGCCGGGGCGCCAGCCCGGGCGGGCGGAGCCGAGGCCGGCACGGCAGGTGGAGCCGGCGGGGTGGGCGGAGCCGAGGCCGGCACGGCGGGCGGAGCCGGCGGGGCGGATGGAGCCGAGGCCGCGGACGGAACCGGCGGGGGCGGGAGAACAGCCGGCGACGAGGGAGCCGGCTGGACGCCGTTGGCCGGCCGGGCGCCAGCCGGCTGGACGTCAACCGGTGGCTGGGGGTCGGCCGGCCGCGGGTCAGCCGGCCGCGGGTCAGCCGGCCGCGGCGCACCGTCGGTTGTCTTGGCGCGTCCCGCCGAGGTCGCCTGCGGTGGGCGTCCCGGCCCGGCCGCCGGCGACAGCGCGCCAGCGGACGGGCCGCGGTGGCTGTCCCCGCGGGCGAGCACGGCGTATTCACCTGCCGCGGACGACCCCCGGACGGTCGTCGCGCCAGGCTCGGACGCTCCAGCCGTCACCGGGGCTGCCTCGGGCACAAGCCGCTCCTGCTTCATGTCGGACCCCTGAAGGCTAACGCTTCCGTGAGCCGGCCTCCTCCCGCAACCCCGGCCAATGCCCGTGGATCACACAAAGGTCACACGGCCGGGGTCATCGCGGCCAGGAACGCCGCGTCCGGGATCACCACGAACCAGGAGCGGCACGGCCGGGGCCGCCGCGGCCGGGGGCGCCGAGCTGACGAGGAACAGGCCCCGACCCTCAGACTTCCATGATCGATGATATCGCGAGCGGCGCGAGCCGGTCACGCCCGGACAGGAAGGTCAGTTCCATGAGCACGGCGAGCCCGACGACCTCCGCGCCCGACGCGCGGACCAGCTCGGCCGCGGCGGCCGCCGTACCGCCCGTGGCCAGCACATCGTCGACGAGCAGCACCCGGTCACCCGGCCGGAAGGCGTCGGCCTGCACCTCAAGGGTGGCGGTGCCGTACTCCAGGTCGTAGGTGCGGCTGACCGTCTCCCCCGGCAGCTTGCCCTGTTTGCGGATGGGCACGACACCCACCCCCGTGCGGTAGGCGACCGGGGCCGCCAGCAGGAAGCCGCGTGCCTCGATGGCCGCCACGACGGTGGGGCCGTAACCGCCCGCGGTCGTGGCCAGCTCGTTGATGACCACCGTGAAGGCGGCCGGCGTCCCCAGCAACGGCGTGATGTCCTTGAAGACCACCCCGGGCTGGGGGAAGTCCGCGACATCCCGGATGTGGGCCCGCAGCACGTCCGCGGCTGTGGCACCGCCAGCGGCCAGGCCGCTGGTGCCGCCGGCCGGTCCGATGGTCGTTTCGACTGGTTCGATGGTCGTCACCGCCGTTTTTTACCGCTGGGACGGCCTTTGCGGCCAGAACGCCGGGCCGGTGTCGGGCGCCGGCCCGCGCCGGGCCGCGGCGGCCGGACGCCGGCGACGGCCGGTTCACGGTCGCTGGCCGGCTCACCACGTCCACGATCGTCCGTGTCCGAGGGGGTGGTAACGGAATCGGGAAATCCGCTTCCCGGCCCCTGGCCGGCCGCCGCGGCCCCGCTGTCGGATGCGCGACCACCGACGGCGACCGCCGCCGCGGCCCTCGGCTGCCTGGCGGACTCCCGGGCGGCCGCCGCCCGCGCCCGGGCCACCCGCTGGTCGAGCGCCCTGACCGCCGGCTCGTTCTTCTTCAGGTCGACCAGCAGCGGGGTGGCGACGAACAGCGACGAGTAGGCGCCCGAAGCGATACCCACGAACTGGGCCAGGGCGAGATCCTCCAGGGTGCCGGCGCCAAGCAGGCCGGCACCGACGAACAGCAGCGAGGCGACCGGCACGAGCGCGATGAACGAGGTGTTGAGCGAACGCATCAGGGTCTCGTTCAACGCGTCGTTGGTGGCCTCCGCGTAGGTGCGCCGGCTGGCCGTGCTCATGCCGGCGGTGTTCTCCCGGACCCGGTCGAAGACGACGACCGTGTCGTAGAGGGAGAACCCGAGAATGGCCAGCAGTGCGATGACCGTGGACGGGGTGACCTGGAAACCGACCAGCGAGTAGACACCCATCGTGACGGCAAGGTCATGGACGAGTGCGGCCATGGCGGCGGCGGCCATCTTCCACTCGAACCGGACCGACAGGTAGACCATCACCAGCACCAGGAAGACCGCGAGCCCCTGCAGCGCCTTGCTGGTGATGGTCGACCCCCACGACGCGCCCACCGTCGAGATGTCGATGTCGGTCGGGGCGACCTCGAAACGCTTCTCGATGGCGCTCTGCAGCGCGCTGGCCTGCTCGGTGGAGAGGGTCGGGGTCTGCACCCGCAGCTGGTGGGAGGTGTCGAGCTCCTGGATGACCGAGTCCGCCGGGTCGACGCCGGCCGAGGAGAGGGTCTCCTCGGCCACGGTGACCGGCCTGCCCCCGGACGGGAACTGGAACAGCGCGCCGCCCTTGAAGTCGATGCCCAGGGAGAAGCCCCGGATCAGCATGCTGGCGACACAGACGACCAACAGGACCGCGGAGAAGGCGTACCAGATCCGGCGCCGGCCTACGAAGTCGACATGGGACTGGTTGCGGTAGAGCCGGCTGGCCCAGGACATCGCCTACTCCCCCTGCGCCGTGCCGGACGGGCCCGGCCGTGACGGCCGCGGACCGCGTGCCGAACGAAGATCGTGTGATCCCTGCTCCGGGTCACCGGCGGCGTCCGCCCCCGCCGCCGGGCCCCTGCCGGCGACGGCCTGGGCCGGGGCGGCCCGCTCCCGCCTGGCCAGCCGGGCCGGCGCGAGGGCGGCCGC
>NZ_CAKKTM010000281.1 GCF_920888515.1 Protofrankia sp. CiP1_Cm_nod1
GGCCTGGGCCGGGGCGGCCCGCTCCCGCCTGGCCAGCCGGGCCGGCGCGAGGGCGGCCGCCTCGCCCGGCTGGCCGCGGACCGCCGCGACCGTGAGGCCGGAGAAGCGGCTGGTGGCGAAGAACGGCCTGCGCACGAGCAGGGTGACCACCGGCTTGGTGAAGATGAACATGATCAGAACGTCTATCAGGGTGGACAGCCCGAGAGTGAAGGCGAACCCCCGGACGGAGCCGACCGACAGGACGTAGAGCACCGCGGCGGCGAGGAAGGAGACCGTGTCCGCGGAGAGCATGGTCCGCCGGGCCGACGGCCAGGCCCGCTCGGTCGCCACCCGCACGGTGCGGTTCTCGCGGACCTCGTCCTTGACGCGTTCGAAGTAGACGACGAACGAGTCCGCGGTGACACCGATGGACACGATCAGGCCGGCGATCCCGGCCAGCGTGAGGGTGAACCCGATCCACTCGCCGAGGAGCACGACCGAGGCGTAGACCAGCGCCCCGCTCACCGCCAGCGAGCTGAGCACGACTATTCCAAGGGCCCGGTAGTACGCGAACGAGTAGAACGTCACCAGCGCGAGACCGATGGCGCCGGCGAGCAGGCCGGCGTTGAGCGAGTCCTGCCCCAGGGTCGGGGAGATCGACTCGGCGCTGGACTGCTCGAAGGACAGCGGCAGTGCGCCGTAGCGCAGCACGTTGGCGAGATCCTGGGCGCTGGACTGGGTGAACGAGCCCGAGATCTGCGCGTCACCGGCGATCCGGTCGTTGGTGCTCGGGGCCGACTGCACCACCCCGTCCAGCACGATCGCCACCTGCTTGCCGAGAGTCCGCTCGGTCAGTTTGGTGAACGCCGTCTGCCCGCTGCCGGTGAAGCTGACGTTGACGACCCACTCGCCGGTGCTCACCGAGGTGGTGCCGCCGGAGCTGGCGAGCCCGGCCGTTGCCGACTTGACGTCGGTGCCGATCACCGTGGCGGGCATCAGCAGGTACTTGACGGCGCCGGAACGGTCACAGGAGGCCACCCAGTCCGTCGGCCGGTCGGTGGCGGCCGCCCGGCTGCGCACGTCCGACGGGGCGCAGGTCAGGCTTTCGAACCGGGCAACGACGTCGGCCGGTGGCGTGTCGGCGGCGGGCTGTGCTCTCTGCCCCGGGGCCGCCGGTACCGCGGCAGGGGGCACTCCGGGAGCTGGTGACGCCGAGGCGGCCGGTGCCGGCACGACCGAGCCGGCCGGGGCCGTCGGCGCGGCCTGGGCGAGCAGACCGGAGCCGACCACGTCCGGCCGGGTGGTGGTGGACGGGGACGGACCGGTGGTGGCGGCGGGCGGAGCTGACGCGGCGCCCGGTGCCCCGTGCGTGGCGCCGGGCACCGGAACCGTCGGGGTGGCTGTCGGAGCCGCTGAAGCGGCCGGCGGGGTGGCCGGCGCGGCCGGTATGGCGGCCCCGGAGGTGTAGACCTCGCGGAAGCGCAGCTCGGCGGTCTGCCCGACCAGTTGGACGACGTCGTTGCGGCCACGGCCGGGAACCGAGATCTCGATCTGGGTGTTGTTGCGTTTGACCTCGGCCTCGGCGACCCCGAGCCCGTTGACCCGCTCCCGGATGATGTCGACGGCCTTGTTGACCGCGCCACTGTCGACGCCCTTGCCGGGCTCGGTCGACCGGGGCGTGAGGATCACGCTCGTCCCGCCCTGGAGGTCCAGGCCCAGCTTCGGCGTCCACGTGGACGTCAGCGCCATGGAGCCGTAGAGCAGCACCACGATGCCGAAGAGGAGCCCGATCCGGGACCAGGCGGGGCTCAAGGCCTTACGCCGTCGCCCTGACCGTCGTGCCAACGGATATCCCTTCGTCACGCGCCGTCGCGCTCATGCCGCTTCCTGCCTGATTTCCTGCTGGACCTGCCCGGTGGACGGCCAGCCCGGCCACGACCGGCGGGACCGATGCGGACCGTCACGGCCGGGTGCCGACCGCGCCCAAGGTATCGGCCCAAGGTATCGGAACGACTGTCATGCCGGGGGCGTTCCGATACCACATCTGTAACGCCGATATCCACGTGTTCCTCGAAGCTGGCGCCGACCGGCCCCGGCGGGTGACCGGTGCTGGTCGGCGTGCCGTTCACCGCTCCGGCGTCGCTTCCCCGGGATCCTCGGACCTGCCGGCATCCGGCCGCCGGTGGCCGCCGGTCGTCTCTCCGCCGCCGGTCGTCTCTCCGCCGCCGGTCGTCTCTCCGCCGCCGGTCGCGTCCGTTCTCTTGGTCGTGTCGACGGGCGCCCGGCCCGAACCGTGGTCACCAGCCGCCCCGGCGTCCTCGTCCCGGTGGCCGTCGCCCTCGTCGCCCTCGTCGCCGTCGTCGCCGTCGCCGTCGTCGTCGCCGTCGTGGTCATCATGATCGCCGTGGTGCGCCCCGTCCTCTCCCGCCGGGGAGACGACCCGGACGACCGCGGAGCGGGTGAACCGGCAGACCACGTCCGGCGCCACCTCCAACAACACGTCACCGTCTTCGACCTCGACCACCGTGGCGTACAGCCCCGCGGTGGTCACGACCAGCGCTCCCGGCTCGAGCGAGGTCAGGACCTGCTGCTGGGTCCGCTGACGGCGCCGCTGGCTGACGACGAAGAAAACGACGAGCGCCAGCAGCAGGACCAGGGGAAACAGCCCACCGAACCCACTGCCGCCGTTCTGGGCCGCATCCTGTGCGACCACGATCACCTGCACGTCCACGTCCTCCCATGTCGTGCGGCCGATGGTACGTACCGGCCGCGAGGCTCCCGACGCCAGGGGCCCCGTCGGGACCGCGTCCGGCCAACGCCACCAAAGGGTGGCGAAGGAACCGCGGCGCCGGGGAAACCGGCGGGCGTCCACCGCTCCCAGCCGTCACCGGCGACGGGGCCCAGCCGTCGTCGGCGAAGGGGCTCAACCGTCGCCGTCGGTGAGGGGGAGCGGAGCCTGGGAACGGCCCAGCAGGCCCTCGACCGGGTCGAGGCCAAGATGGGTGAAGGCGGCCGGGGTGGCGATGCGCCCCCGGGGGGTCCGGGCGAGCAGGCCGGCGCGGACCAGGAACGGCTCGGCCACCTCCTCGACCGTGTCCGGCTCCTCCCCCACCGCCACCGCCAGGGTCGCCAGGCCCACCGGGCCGCCGTTGAAGCGGCGTACCAGTGCCTCCAGCACCGCCCTGTCCAGCCTGTCCAGGCCGAGCGCGTCGACGTCGTAGACGCGCAGGGCGGCCTGGGCGACCTCACGGGTGACGACCCCGTCCGCCCGTACCTCGGCGTAGTCACGCACCCGTCGCAGCAGCCGGTTGGCGATCCGAGGGGTTCCGCGTGACCTGCCGGCGACCTCTGCCGCGCCGTCGTCGGTGAGGCGCACGCCGAGCAGCCCCGCCGAGCGGACCAGCACGTCGATCAGCTCGTCGGTGCCGTAGAAGTCCATGTGGGCGGTGAAGCCGAACCGGTCGCGCAGCGGCCCGGTGAGCAGGCCGGAGCGGGTGGTCGCGCCGACAAGGGTGAACGGGGCGATCTCCAGCGGGATCGCGGTGGCGCCGGGGCCCTTGCCCAGCACGACGTCGACCCGGAAGTCCTCCATCGCGGCGTAGAGCAGTTCCTCGGCGGGACGCGCGATGCGGTGGATCTCGTCGAGGAAGAGCACCTCGCCCGGGGCGAGCGCGGTGAGGATCGCGACCAGATCCCCGGCCCGTTCGACCGCCGGCCCGCTGGTCATCCGCAGCGGGACCGCCATCTCCCGGGCAATGATCATGGCCAGGCTGGTCTTGCCGAGCCCCGGCGGCCCGGACAGCAGGACGTGGTCGGGCGGACGCGCGCGGGCCCGCGCCCCCTCAAGCATGATCATTAGTTGTTCGCGGACCTTCTGCTGGCCGATGAACTCCGCCAGTGTCCCCGGCCGCAGGCCCGCCTCGAAGGCACGCTCCTGCGGCTCGGCCACCGGCGAGACCAGCCCCTCGACGTCCATCAGCCGCCCTTACCGGGGCCGCAGCGCGGCCAGCGCCCGACGCAGCAGCACACCCATGGGATCCGCCGCCTCGGCACGGCTGCCGCCCGCCCCGCCGGTGCCGGCGGTGGCGGCGGTGGCGGCGGTGGCGATGCTGCCGGCGGCGATAGCCTGCGGGCTACCGGGGACGTCACGGCCCGCC
>NZ_CAKKTM010000282.1 GCF_920888515.1 Protofrankia sp. CiP1_Cm_nod1
CGGCACCACCGCGGCCGTTGCCGGCCGGCACCGTGGCCAGCGCATCGGCCGCGCTGGCGGCCAGGGGGTCGGCCAGCGCGGCGGCCAGCGCGTCGTCGGCCTCCCGCGCGGTGTAACCGAGCCCGAGCAGCGCAAGACGGACCTGCTCGGCGGCGGCGACACCCGTACCCGCGGCCGGCGTGGCACCGCCGCCGGTGCCCCCGCCCCCACCCACACCGTCATCTCCCGCGGACGGCATCGGCGTGGGCGGGCCGAGCCGGTCCTTGAGGTCGAGGACGATGCGCTGCGCGCCCTTGCGGCCGATGCCGGGCACCTTCGTCAGCGCCGCGAGATCCTCCGCCGCGACCGCACGGCGGACGCTGTCCGGGCTGTGGACGCCGAGCACGGCCTGGGCGAGCCGGGGGCCGACCCCGGAGGCGCTCTGCAGGGTCTCGAAGACGTCACGCTCGTTGGCGTCGACGAAGCCGTAGAGCGTCAGCTCGGTCTCCCGGACGACCAGGGTGGTGACCAGTCGTGCCTGCTGCCCGACCCGCAGCCCGGCCAGGGTCGTGGGGGTGCACTGGACGAGCAGCCCGACCCCGCCCACCTCGACGACGGCGGCGTCGGGCGACAGGGCGGCAACCGTCCCGGCCACGGACGCGATCATCTGCGGCTCCCGCTGGCGGCCGCGGAAGCCTGCCTGACTGCGGCCTGCATCCGGGCGAGCGCCGGCCCCCGCGACAGGTGGCACAGCGCAAGAGCCAGGGCGTCGGCGGCGTCGGCCGGCCGCGGCGGGTCGGACAGCCCCAGCAGGCGGCTGACCATGAAGGTGACCTGGGCCTTGTCCGCCCGGCCGCTCCCGCTCACCGCGGCCTTCACCTCGCTGGGGGTGTACAGCGCGACCGGCAGGCCACGGCGGGCCGCGCTGACGATCGCCACCGCCCCGGCCTGCGCGGTACCCATGACCGTCCGGACGTTGGCCTGGCTGAACACCCGCTCGACAGCGACCGCGTCGGGGCGGTGCCGGTCCATCCACTCACCGAAGCCGCGTTCGAGCGCCCACAGCCGGGCGGCGACGTCGTCGGCGGCGGGCGTGCGCAGCACACCGACCTCGACCAGCGACGCCCGCCGGCCCGGCCCGCCCTCGACAACCCCGAGACCGCAGCGGGTAAGCCCCGGATCGACCCCCAGCACCAGCACCGGCACCCTCCACGACCAGCTCGTCGACCGTCGTCCCGACCGTCCGCCGGGCATCGTGACCGCCGGACGGCCCGCAGCGGCCGGCTGCCAGCCCGGGACGACAACCCGGGGAGACAACCGTGATCACGCAGCCCTCGGCCCGCCAGCGGGCCGGGGAACCGGCCCTCCCGGCGGTTCGCCACGATTGTGGCATGCCTGAACGCCTGTTCGAGCGCAGCGACACGCCTACCCAGACGCCGACCCGACAAACACCCACCGCCGGCCGGGCAGCGGCCCGGCCATCACCCACCGCCGGCGGCCGGCGTCAACCGGCTGTCCGCAACGCCACCCGCGGCCATCGGCCCGGTGCGGATCAGCATATGGTGAGATGACCGGCGGTGCCCCGTGGAGATCGCCGACGCCCCGCCGGGCCAACGGGAAATCCTGCCGACAAGCACCGGGAGACGCCGGGAAACCGGGAAATGAGGTCCACGCATGGGCTCCGATCCCGCCGCCGGCACCGAGCCGGCCGTGCTGGCGCAGCCAGCCGTGCCGGCGCAGCCAGCCGGGCCGGCGGCCGGACACGGCGACGGGCGGGCGCCACGCGCGGATCCGCCGGGCCAGCCACGTCACGTCCGCCTCGACGCCGGTGACGTGGAACTGTCCGGGCTGCTGGCCGAGCCCGACGGCCAGCCGCGGGCTCTCGTCGTCGGCCTGCCCGGCGGGGGGATGCGCGCATCCTACTTCCACGGCCGGACGCACCCGGACCTGTCCCTGCTGGCCATCGGCACGGCCCTGGGATTCAGCGTGCTGGCGCTGGACCGCCCCGGCTACGGAGCGTCGGCGGGGCTCGGCCTGCCCCACCAGCGGCTGGCCGGGCAGACCGCCATCACCTGGCGGGCGCTGGAGGCGTTCACCGCGTCCCATGCCGTGGGGGCGGGCCTGTTCCTGATCGGCCACTCGTTCGGCACGATGCTGTCGGTGTCGCTCGCCGCGGACGAACGCGGCGAGCGTCTGCTCGGGCTCGACGTCTCCGGGGTGGGAGCCCGATACCGTGACGGCCTGTGGCCGTCGCGGATCGCCGCCGACAGCAGCGCCGCCGAGATCCACCGGGAGCATGCCCTCGCGGCCCGCAGGCTGTTCTGGGGGCCGGAGCACCTGTACCCGCCCGGCACGTTCGTCCTGGGGACGGTACCGACAGCCCCCGTGCCGGCCGGCGAGGCATCCGATGCCGCGAAGTGGCCGCGGTGGCTGCCTCTGCTGGGCCCGCGGGTGCGGGTGCCGGTCCGCTGGACGCTCGCCGACCACGAGGCCTGGTGGGATCTTGACGAGGCGATGGATGCCGAGCTGCGGGCCGCGTTCAGCGCCGCGCCGCACTTCGAGCTGGTCCGGCAGCGCGGCGCGGGCCACAACATCAGCCTGGGGTGGGCGGCCCGCTCCTACCACCTGCGGGCGCTGTCCTTCGCCGAGGAGTGCATCCGCGACCGGGACACGGACTGACCACGCCTACCCCCGCAACAACACACCCCCGTAACAACAAGTACCCCAGAGCGATACAATCCGTCACAACATACTCCATGACGGCACGTATTCCGGAACGGTCTATGCCCATACTGTGACGATATCGGCACGAACGGCGATGTCGGAGGTCTCGGAATCGCGGTGGCACCGGCGCCGCCGGGGAGCCGTTCAGGCCGAGACCAGCTCCATGATTTCATCGGAGATGTCGGCGTTGAACCAGACATTCTGGACGTCGTCGAGGTCCTCGAGTGCCTCGACGAGCTTGAGGACCTTGCGCGCCGCCTCCTCGTCCAGCGGCACGCTGACGCTGGGCAGCCAGGACAGGTCCGCCGAGGCCACCGTGAGCCCCGCGCCGGTGGCCCCGACGCGCACCGCGTTGAGGTCCGTGGCCTCCGAGACGACCTCGAAGGTGTCACCGAGGTCGTTGACCTCCTCCGCGCCGGCGTCGAGCACCGCGGCCAGGACGTCGTCCTCACCGAGGTCAGGGGTCTTCGTGACCAGGACGACGCCCTTGCGGTTGAACAGGTAGGACACCGACCCTGGATCGGCGACGCTGCCGCCGTTGCGGGTGATGGCCACCCGCACGTCCGAGGCGGCCCGGTTGCGGTTGTCGGTCAGGCACTCGACCAGCACGGCCACCCCGTTCGGCGCGTACGCCTCGTAGGTGATCTCCTCGTAGCTGGCCCCGCCGGCGAGCTCGCCCGATCCCCGCTTCACGGCGCGGTCGATGTTGTCGTTCGGTACCGACTGCGACTTCGCCTTGGCGATGGCGTCCGCGAGCGTCGGGTTCCCGGCCGGATCCCCGCCGCCGGTCTTGGCCGCCACCTCGACCGTCTTGATCAGCTTCGCGAACAGCTTGCCGCGGCGCGCGTCGATGACGGCCTTCTTGTGCTTGGTGGTCGCCCACTTGGAGTGACCGCTCATGCCGTGCCCCTCACCCTGTCCCTGCTCCTGCCTGCCATCTGTGCCCCGTACAGCTGTGCCCCGCGCCCCGTGCCCCTGTGGAGCCGTGCCCTGTGCGGCTAGGCCTCGTGCGCGGGTGTGCCCCGTGCGGCCCGTCTGCCCCGCGCGCCTTCCACCATGCCGACGAACAGTTCGTGTATCCGCCCGTCGCCGGTGAGCTCCGGATGGAACGCGGTCGCCAGCACGCCCGCCTGGCGGACGGCCACAATCCTGTCACCGACCCTACCGAGCACCTCGACCTCGTCCCCGATCTTCTCCACCCAGGGCGCCCGGATGAAGACCGCCCGGACCGGGCCGCCGGCGACACCGGCGATGTCGATCTCCGCCTCGAACGAGTCGACCTGGCGGCCGAAGGCGTTGCGCCGCACGACCACGTCCAGCCCGCCCAGCAGCGGCTGGCCGGGCCTGCCGTCCAGGACGTCCCCGGCCAGCAGGATCATGCCCGCGCACGACCCGAACACCGGCAGCCCGGCCGCGATCGCGTCCCGCAGCGGCTCCAGCAGCTCGAACACCCGCAGCAGCCGGCCGATCGTGGTGGACTCGCCGCCGGGCAGCACCAGCCCGTCCAGAGTGTCCAGATCGGACGGCCGGCGCACCTCGACGACCTGGACGCCGAGCGCGGCCAGCGCCCGGGAATGCTCGCGGACGTCGCCCTGCAGCGCCAGCACGCCCAGCCGCGCCGCGCCGCGTGCCGGCCTGACCTGTGCCGGCGCGGCCTCGCGCTCCGAGGCGGTCTGGGGCCAGTGCGCCTCGGGACAGCTCACCATCCGCGGTCGGCGAAGCGGTCCGCGGGCGCAAGATCGCTGACGTTGATGCCGACCATGGCCTCGCCGAGGCCGCGGGAGACCTTCGCGATGACGCCCGCGTGGGCGTACATGGTGGTGGCCTCGACGATCGCCCGGGCGCGCCGCGCCGGGTCACCGGACTTGAAGATGCCCGAGCCGACGAACACACCGTCCGCCCCCAGCTGCATCATCAGGGCGGCGTCCGCGGGCGTGGCGATGCCACCGGCGGTGAACAGCACGACCGGCAGCGCGCCGAGCCGCGCGACCTCGGCGACCAGCTCGTAGGGAGCGCGCAGCTCCTTGGCCGCGGCGAAGAGCTCGTCGGGCGGCAGCGCGGACAGCCGCGCGATCTCCGCCCGGATCGTGCGCATGTGCACGACCGCGTTGGAAACCTCGCCGGTGCCCGCCTCGCCCTTCGAGCGGATCATGGCCGCGCCCTCGCCGATCCGGCGCAGCGCCTCCCCCAGGTTGGTCGCGCCGCACACGAACGGGACGGTGAACCGCCACTTGTCGATGTGGTGGTGCGGGTCGGCCGGGGTGAGGACCTCGGACTCGTCGACGTAGTCGACCCCCAGCTCCTGGAGCACCTGGGCCTCGACGAAGTGGCCGATGCGCGCCTTGGCCATCACCGGGATCGACACCGCCTCGATGATCGATTCGATCATCTCCGGGTCGCTCATCCGGGCGACCCCGCCCTGGGCGCGGATGTCGGCGGGCACCCGTTCCAGGGCCATCACGGCGACGGCGCCGGCGTCCTCGGCGATCCGGGCCTGCTCGGCCGTGACCACATCCATGATCACGCCGCCCTTGAGCATCTCCGCCATGCCCCGCTTGACCCGGGCCGTGCCCAGGTGGGCGCCACCTCCCGCACCGGCCACGCTGCCCGCACCGGCTGGGACGGGCGGGCCGGGCAGCGTGGCCGTGGGCACGGATCCGTGGTCCGGTCCGTGGCCCCGCGAAGCGGGCTCGGCAGCGGTCAGGCCCTCGGACATGGCATGCCTCTCTGTACGCAGACGGGACCGGCGCAGGCATCGGTCCGCGGCGAACATCCCAACTGGGCCGGACGCCGACAAACCACGGCTTCCACGAGCGCAGCCACGTCGGACACGCGGCAGTCAGCCCGGACGGAAGACATCCCATCCTACGACCGGAAGGCCGTACCGGACGGGATGGCGATTACGATCGACAATAGCGAAGAATTTACGGTGCGAACCTGGACATATCGTTATCATATGTACTGCCGCCATGCCTGTCGCTGTCGCGCGCGGTCCTGTCATGCGCGGTCCTGTCATGCACAGCGCTGTCACGTGCGGTGTCATGCCTGCCGTCGCCGTCACGGCCGTCGGCGTCGGCGTGGCCGTTCCTGCCCCCGGTGTCACCACGCATCGGAAGCGCGTCGTCGATCTCGAAATAGGTGGGCAGCGGCCCGCGGCCGGACAGCCGCAGCGCCCGCACGACCCGTCTGGCCCGCAGCGCCCGCACGTCGCGTACGGCGTCGTTGTGCAGCTGACGGGCGAGCGCGACCCGGGCGGCGGCGACGTCCACCGCGTGCAGGGCGTCCGGCGCCCGGTCCGCCGTCGCCGTGACCGCCGGGGAGCGCAGGGCCCGGCTGAGGCTGTTCTCCGCCTCCTCGGTGTCGTTGCCCAGCGGGCCGCCCGCCGCGGGCCCCGCCTGCGCGGCCCGGGCCCGCTCCACCGCCTCGCCCAGCTCCGCCAGCTCGCACCGCCGGGACAGTTCCCCGGCCACCTCCACGCGCAGCGCCAGCTGGCTGATCAGGCCTGCCCGGGCGTCGTCCACCCGGACTGCCAGGCGGTCCAGCCGGCTGGCCAGCCAGGTCAGATAGGTGGCTACCGCCACCACAACCACGACCGTAACAACGACGAGAGTCACCTCGCGCAGCGTAGTGAACGTGGGGTAGGAGAGCGCCAGCGGGCATGAATCTCCTCACACCGCGGGCATGAATCTCCTCACACCGCATGGTGGAATCTCCTCACACCGCATGGCGGAGCGCCGGGCGCGACCGGCGCCAGGACACGTCAGACGCTGTTCGCCGCCAGCGACACCGGCCTGTCCCCGGCAACCATCTCGTAGACCCCGACGATCCGCTTCGCGATCACCGTCCAGTCGTAGGCGGCCACCACCGCCCGGCCCCGCTCGGCCAGCCGCCCGCGCCGTGCGGGATCGGCCAGCAGGTCGGCGAGGGTGTGGGCGAGGGCGGCCGCGTCGGCGACCGGGAACAGCCGGCCGGCCTGGCCGTCGTCCAGGACCCGGCGGAAGGCGTCGATGTCGCTGGCCACCACCGGAACGCCCGCGGCCATCGCCTCCAGCAGGACGATGCCGAAGCTCTCCTGCCCCGTGTTGGGCGCGCAGTAGACCTCCCCCGAGCGGAACACCCGGGGCTTGTCCGCGTCGGAGACGAGCCCGAGCAGGTGGACGCGGCCGCGCAGGGCCGGCTCGACCCGCTCGAGCACCGCCTCCCCGTCGCCGGGGCCGGCGACCAGCAGCCTGGCGTCGGCGCGGCGCTCCACCAGCGTCGGCAGGGCCGCGAGCAGCACGTCCAGGCCCTTGCGCGGCTCGTCGATGCGTCCGAGGAAGACGACCGTGGAGCCGTTCGAGACCGGTTCGGGCAGCGGGGCCGCCCGTGCGAAGGTGGGCACCGACACGCCGTTGGGGATGAGGATCGCGTCCACGCCGAGATGCTCGACGATCGTGCGGCGGGCCGCCTCGGACACCGCGATGCGGGCCCGGACCTTCTCCATGGACGGCTGCAGCGCCCCGTGCGCGGCCGTGAGGATCTTCGAGCGCGGGTTGGACGTGTGGAACGTGGCGACGATCGGGCCGTCGGCGAGCATGCAGGCGAGCAGGCTGACGCTCGGCGCCGTCGGTTCGTGCACGTGCAGGACGTCGAAGTCGTGCTCGCGCAGCCACCGGCGTACCCGCGCCGCGGACACCGGCCCCATCAGCAGCCGGGCGACCGAGCCGTTGTAGGGCACCGGCACGGCGTGGCCGGCGTCCACCCCGTACGGCGGAAGCGCGCTGTCGCCGCCCACCGGTGTGATCACCGATACCTCGTGCCCGAGGGCGACCAGGGCCTCTGCGAGATCACGCACGTGGACCTGGACCCCGCCGGGAACGTCCCAGGTGTAGGGGCAGGCAAGGCCGATCTTCATGTTCTCGGCCCCGGCCCTGGCTCGGGCTCCGACCGCGGCGCTGGCTCCGACCGCGGCTGCGGTAGCTCCGGCTCCGTCGGTGCCGCAGCCTCCGTCGCTGTCTGCGTCGGTGTCTGCGTCGGTGTCTGCGTCGGTGTCTGCGGTGGTGTCTGCGGTGGCGTGGCCGGTGGCTCGTCCCGCCAGATGCGCTGGAGCATGTGCCAGTCCGCGGGATGGGCGGCGATGCCCTCGGCGAACGCGTCGGCCAGCGCCTGGGTCATCCGCGCCACGTCGGTGTGCGGCACCGCCGGGTGGATGCGCACCCCCCAGCCGTCCCGGTCGAACCAGAGCGTGGCCGGCAGCAGGGTCGCGCCGGTCCGTAACGCCAGGGCGGCCGGCCCCGGCGGCATGGTGGCCGTCGCGCCGAAGAACACCACCGGCACGCCGTCCGCGGAGATGTCGCGGTCGGCCAGCAGGCAGATCGTGCCACCCGCGCCGAGGCGGTCGGCCAGCAGGCCGAAGGGGGGCCGCTCACCCCCGGTCAGCGGGATGACCTCCATGCCGAGCGCCGAACGGAACCGGACGAACCGGTCGAACAGCGACGCCGGCCGGAGGCGTTCGGCCACGGTCGTGAACGGCTCACCGGTGGCGGCCAGCCAGGCGCCGGCATGCTCCCAGTTGCCCATGTGCGGTAACGCGATGACGGTCCCGCGGCCGCTGGCGATGGCGTCGCGCAGACGTGGCTCGTCCAGCATGCGCATTCCCCCGATGATCCGCTCGCGGGAGATGTCCTGGAGGCGGAAGACCTCCAGCCAGTAACGCGCGTAGGAACGCATGGCCGCCCGGGTGAGCCGGTCGAGATCGGTGCCGGGCGGGGCGACACGGGCCAGGTTGGCGCGCAGCCGGCGCGCGCCGCGGCCACCCCGCCGGACGGCGACGTCGGCCACCACCGTGAACGCCACAGCCGCCACCCGCTCGGGCAGCAGCCGGACCACCCGCCAGCCCGCCGCGTACGCCAGACCGGTCATCCGCGCGCGGGACACCCAGGGCTCGGCTCCCAACCACGTCACCAGCCAAATCCTGGTCATTCGCGCGCGGGACACCCGGTACGCGCCGTCAGCGGGCCCGCGGGCCGGCGGTGGGCCCGGCCGGTGTGGCGTCGGCGCCGGTG
>NZ_CAKKTM010000283.1 GCF_920888515.1 Protofrankia sp. CiP1_Cm_nod1
CGCCCCGGCCCCCCGCAGATACTGCCGACGCACATGAACAACACGTTGCGTCACCGTCAGGACGGTGGCGCCGGCAAGGAACCACAGCGCGGCCGGCAGCAGGTACGGCACGCCCAGGCCGTAGAGACCGGCCGCGACCAGGACGATCAGCAGGCGCTCGCCGCGTTCGGCGAACCCTACGTCACACCGCAGCCCGAGGCCCTCGGCCCGCGCCTTGACGTAGGAGGTGATCGAGCCGGCCACCAGGCTGATCAGGGCGGCCACGCACAGTGGCAACGAGTCGCCGTCACCGGCGTACCACAGGATCAGCGAGCCGAAGATCGCGCCGTCCCCGACCCGGTCGGAGGCCGAGTCCAGGAACGCGCCCCACGGCGAGGAGATCCCACGGGCCCGG
This sequence comes from Protofrankia sp. CiP1_Cm_nod1, assembly GCF_920888515.1. Taxonomy (GTDB): domain Bacteria; phylum Actinomycetota; class Actinomycetes; order Frankiales; family Frankiaceae; genus Protofrankia. The sequence goes on from NZ_CAKKTM010000283.1 coordinate 395, forward strand.
GCGATCAGGCCGTCGAGCAGGTCGGAGAAGACGAACAGTGTGATCACGAGGGTGCCGACGAAGAAGACCCCGCGGGTGAAGAAGCCCAGAGCGGCACCACTGACACCGATGGTGCCGACGATCGTCACCGCGTCCGGCGACACCGACGACCGGGCCAGCCGCTCACCCAGGGGATCGAGCACCCGTTGAATCTGCGGCCGCGCCTTGCTAGCGAGCATGTACGTCCCGTCGTGTACGTCCGGTGCTGTCCCTCACAGTACCGCTGTGACCATCGGCAACCAGTTCCTTGCCGGACCGACATGGGTTGTTCACATGCCGGCGGAGGGGGAACCTGTTCTCACGAGTTTTTCACAGCCGCTCACCGCTGACCGTCGGCACAACAACCGTCAACGTGACAACCGTCAACGTGACAACCGTCGACACCACAACCAGTGACGGGGCAGGTGTCGACACGACAACCGTCGGCACCACACGTCGACCCGACAACAGCCGGACCGTTTCCTTACACCTCCACATTCCTTCACCCACGCAACCAACCCTCCACCCACACAACCAACCACCCATACAACTCTTCACCAACACAACCATCACCACTGACACAACCACTCATGACGACACGATCACGCGACCCGCCGCCGGCCGCCCGGAGCGGGTCGGCCCGTCGCGCTCGTCCAGTCACCCAGGCGGGGTCCACTGGTCCAGCCCTCCCAGCCGCCCAGTGGCCGTCACCAGGGCCACCGGGTGGCCGTGTCACACCGGGGAGGCGCAGGTGAAAACAACCGTATGCAATGATCGTCCCGACCTCGAGCAGCTGGCTGACGTACGCAACGTCATTCTTGTCGGCCACACCGGCGCGGGTAAGACGACTCTTGCCGAGAGCCTGCTGGCCGCGGCCGACGAGGGCGAGGCGGCGCAGAGCCGTCCCGTCCCGCCGCGGCATACCGATCACGACGATGCCGAGCACCGCCAGCGCACGATCAGCCTGGCCGTCCTGTCCACCACCCACCGGGGCATGCGGATCAACCTGCTCGACACCCCCGGGCTCGCCGACTTCATCGGCGACCTGCGCGCCGGGCTGCGCGGCGGGGACGCGGCCCTGTTCGTGGTCAGCGCACTCGACGGCGTCGACGGCTTCACCCAGCTGCTGTGGGACGAGTGCGCCGCCGCCGGCACACCCCGGGCCATTGTGATCACAAAGCTGGAGCACCCCCGGGCCGACTTCGCCAGGACCGTCGCCACCTGCCAGAAGCTGTTCGGCCCGGGCGTGCTGCCGCTGCACCTGCCGGTGCGCCTGCCGGCGGCGAACGGGGCCGCGCCGGGACACGGCGGCTACGGCGGCTACCGGCTGGTCGACCTGCTCTCCGCGGACGGCACCGGGAACAGCGCCGCCCAGGCAGCGGTGGCCGCCGCCCGTGGCGCCCTGATCGAGGGGATCATCGCCGAGAGCGAGGACGAGTCCCTGCTCGAGCAGTACCTCGCCGGGGAGCGGCTGGCACCGGGCCTGCTGCTCGGCGACCTGGAGACCGCGGTCGCCCGCGGCCGCTTCCACCCCGTCCTGCCCGTGGCCGGCCCGGCCGGTGCCGCCGGCGGCGGGAGCGGTGACATGCTGGGCGCCACCGAGCTGCTGGACCTGTTCACCCGGGCGTTCCCCTCCCCCGCCGAGCACCGCCTGCCGGTGAGCACCCGGCTCGACGGGTCGTCGGGCCCACCGCTGTCGGCCGACCCCGACGGCCCGCTGGCCGCCGAGGTCATCAGGACCACGACCGACCCCTATGTCGGGCGCATCTCGCTGGTCAGGGTGTTCTCCGGGACGCTGCGCGCGGACATGGCCGTGCACGTCTGCGGGCACGGCCGGGCCGAACGCGGCCATCCCGACCATGACGACGACGGGCGGATCGTGGGGATCTCCCGGCCGGCCGGGAGATCCGGACAGCAGCCGGCGCGGGCCGTCCGGGCCGGCGGTCTGTGTGTCGTGGCGAAACTGGCCACCGCGGAGACCGGCGACACCCTGTCCAGCCCGGACGACCCCATCCTGCTGCAGACGTGGTCGATGCCGCGGCCGCAGCTGCCCGTGGCGATCCGCTCGCGGACGAAGAGCGCGGAGGACAAGCTGTCGACCGCGCTGGCCCGCCTCGCCGCGGAGGACCCGAGCCTGACGGTGGAGTACGGCACCGAGACCGGCCAGCTCGTGCTGTGGTGCATGGGCGAGGCGCACAGCGACGTCGTCGTCGAGCGGCTGCGGGCCCGCTACGGCGTGGACGTCGACCGGGTGCCGCCGCGGGTCCCGCTGCGGGAGACGCTGCGCGGGCCGGCGCGGGGCACCGGCCGGCACGTCAAACAGTCCGGCGGCCACGGCCAGTACGCGATCTGCCACGTCGCGGTGGAGCCGCTGCCGGCCGGCAGCGGCCGGGAGTTCGTCGACGAGGTGGTCGGCGGCGCGGTCCCCCGGCAGTTCATCCCCTCGGTGGAGAAGGGCGTGCTGCGCCAGCTCGACCTCGGGGTGGCGGCCGGATATCCGCTCGTCGACATCCGGGTACGGCTGGTCGACGGCAAGGCCCATTCGGTGGACTCCTCCGACATCGCCTTCCAGGCCGCCGGGGCGCTGGCGGTGAAGAACGCCGCCCGGGCCGCCGGGATCGTCCTGCTCGAGCCAGTGCTCGCTGTCTGCGTGCTCGCCCCCGACGAGCACATCGGCCCGGTGACCAGCGACCTCGCGGCACGGCGCGGCCGGGTCGTCGGCATCGAGCCGGTCGGCGCCGGGCAGGCCGGCGGGCAGGCCGGCGGGCAGGCAGCGCACGGGAGTGGTGCGGGCCGGACCCTGGTGCGGGCCGAGGTGCCCGAGAAGGAGATGCTGCGGTACGCGGTGGACATCCGTTCGCTGACCCAGGGCACCGGCACGTTCACCCGTGACCATCTGCGTTACGAAGCGGTCCCCGAGCACATCGCCGCCGAACATCTCGGCGACAGGCCCGGCGAAACCGGATAGCACCGGTTTCGCCGGGCCCGAGCCCGCGGTGGGCCCGGATCAGTACCGGTCCGGGCCCACCCCGCCGTGCCGTCCCCCGACCGCCTCCTGGCGGGCACGGGAAACCCGTTGGCGGGTACGGGAACCGGTCCCGGCCCCGACAGCCGCCGGGACGCGGCATCAGTGAACGCGGCCCTGAGAAACACGGGGGAACGCGAGGAAAACAGCGCCGAAAAACATCACCGGAGACAGCCGTGCGCGGCGCACGGGGGAACCGTGCCGGCCTGCCGGCGGGGACCGGCGCCTATTCGGTTTCCTTCCACGCGGCGGCGGTGATCTCGCGGGTCTGGCCCAGCAGCGCGGGCAGGACTTTCGTGCCGCCCACGACCGGCATGAAGTTGGTGTCACCGCCCCAGCGCGGCACGACGTGCTGGTGGACGTGCTCGGCGATACCGGCGCCCGCGACAACGCCGAGATTCATCCCGATGTTGAAGCCGTGCGCGCCACTCGCCCGTCGCAGCGCCCGCAGCGCGTGCTGGGTGAACAGGGCCATTTCGGTGGTTTCGGCGTCCATCAGGGCGGCATAGTCCGGAATATGCCGGTACGGCACGATCATGAGATGCCCGGAATTGTACGGGTAAAGGTTGAGAACGGCGTACACGGTCTCGCCTCGGGCGACGACCAGCCCGTCCTCGTCCGACAGGGACGGGATCTCACAGAACGGGCACTGCTGGCCGGCGGGCCGCTCCCCCTTGACATACGCCATCCGGTGCGGTGTGTAGAGGCGGCGGAACGCGTCCGGGCTGCCGACGCCGTCCTGCGCCTCCAGCGAGACACCCTCCGGTGCGCTCGGGGTCACGTCCACGAACTGCCCGTTCCCGCGCCGCCCACGGGCAGCGCGATGCTCGCGGGCGGCATGCTCACGGGTGGCCTCGCAGACGGCGCGGTCACGGACCTGGGACCACCCTGGTGGTGTGTCACTGGCGGGGCCTCCCGATGTGTCCGGAAGCTGGCTGGGCACGCGCGCCGGCTGGACGGGGCTGGAGACGGCGCTTCCGCCAGCCGCGCCACGGCCCGCGCATTGATGTACACATCTACCTACTCCGCCCCGGGCGCCGCGTCAAAACACCGCTACGCCCCAGGATGCCCGGTTGGGCGCCGCGCCACCAGCCACGAGATGCGCACAGAAGCCGACCACAGGTCACCACGCCTCGGCCGGCCGCCCGCGACCCCACGCCGCGATCGATGAACTTCTTGTCAACCACAGGAGAGGTTGACGACGTGGGGGGGTCGCCGTCAACCTCTCTCCGGTAGCGTAAGCCGTTTCAAACCATGGCGCCCGCACTATGACCAGAATCATTCAGCGTGTCGCCACCAGGACGCACCGTCACTTCTGCTCGCGCAACGTACCCGTTGCCGGCCCTGGAACCACAGCAGGGTGGATAGGAGTTGTCCCCACAGTGACCGGGGGCCCCGGGCCCGGTCCCGGTAAGCCGACCGGACCGGCTGCCGGAGGAGCCCCGGCCACGAAAGGCACATGATCGCGTCACCTTCGGCCCGCCGGGCACGCGCCGCCCCGCGTCCCGGCGCCGGATGCGTACCGCGGCCTGGGCCTGACGGACGCCGTGCCCCGACCCGCCGAACCGGGAGTAGACGATGACATCATCCCAGGCCAGAGCCGTATCCCAGGCCAGAGCCGCCGACGGCCCGGCCGGGGACGCGGGCGACGTCGGGAGCTCGAGCGAAGTCGGGAACGCCCCCGCGGCGCAGGCCGCTGACCCGCCCGGCGGCCCGGTGGGCGGCCCGGCCGGCAGGCCCGGCCCGCCTCCACCGGGCCCGAGCGGGCAGTCGCTGCGCACCGCGTACGCGTTCCTGACCAACCCGCTCGACCTGCTCACCAGGCTGCGCCACGAGTACGGCCCGATCGTGCGCGGGCCCCTGGGCCGCGGCACCGTCTACCTGGTCAACGACCCGGCCGCGGTGCAGGAGATCCTGGTGAACTCCCAGCGGGTCTTCGCCAAGGGCTTCCGCAGAAAACGAATGCCGATCGACGAGGGAGTCCAGCCGCTGGCGCTGCTGCTGGGTTCCGGCCTGCTCACCAGCAGCGGCGAGCTGCACCGGGCCCGCCGACGGCTCATCCAGCCGCTGTTCCACCGCCAGCGGATCGCCACGTACGGCGAGACGTTCGCCAGGCTGGCCGAGGAGACCGCTTCCGGATGGTCCGACGGGCAACAGCTGGACCTCCATGAGGAGATGACCGAGCTGACCCTCGGAATCGTCACCAGAACCGTTTTCGACCTGCCCCTGGACAGCGACCTCGTGCTGACGGTGCGGCGGGCGATCGCGGCGAACATGGGCGTGTCACGTCGAGCGGCCATCCCCGGTAGCCGGTATCTGGAGAAAGTACCGCTGCCCACGACGCTGCGGGCCCGTAGCTCCCGGGCCGACCTCGACCGGCTGATCCGGGAGATGATCGCCGACCGTCGACGTGCGGGGGCCGACGGCAACGACCTGCTGTCCCTGCTGCTGACGGCCCGCGACGCCGAAACCGGCGCGCCCCTGGATGACGACGCCGTGCGCGACGAAGTCCTGACGATCCTGCTCGCCGGCCACGAGACCACCGCGAACGCGCTCAGTTGGGCCTTCCATCTGCTCGGCAACGCCCCGCGGGTACGCGAGGCGTTGCACGCCGAACTCGACGAGGTTCTCGGTGACCGGCTGCCCACCCTGGACGACCTGCCCCGCCTCCCCTACACGCGGGCGGTGTTCACCGAGTCGATCCGGCTGTACCCACCGGTCTGGATCATGTTCCGCCGGACGCTGGCGGACCACTCCCTCGGCGGCTACGACATCCCCGCGGGCTCGACGGTGCTGGTCAGCCAGTGGGTCATGCACCGTGACCCCGAGTACTGGCCCGACCCCGACGGTTTCGTGCCCCAGCGCTGGCTGGAACCGTCCCCGGAACCGTCCGCGACAGCCTCCTGCGCGACAGGGCCGGTCGACGGGCCACGCTCGACAGCCACCCGTCCGAAGTACGCGTTCTTCCCGTTCGGCGGCGGTAACCGTCAGTGCATCGGCAACACGTTCGCCGAACTCGAGGCCGCGATCGTCCTGGCCACCATCTGCCGCCGTTGGCACCTGGAGCCGGCCCCCGGACGCCCCGTGACCCCCCTCCCCCGCGTCACCTTACGCCCCCGCTCCGGCGTCCCCGTGACAGCCCACCGCCGCGCTCCCTGAGGCCCCTCCACAAACTGAGCCACCCCCACAAAACATGACGCGTGCCAGGGACTGTCAGAGGATCTTCCGGCAGCTGCCGACGGGGCGGGGCCTCCACCTGCGGAAATGACTCGCTGGCGCTGGGTATTACACCGTTGCGCGGGCACTCCCGCGTGCCGCCCTCCCCCACTCCCCGGAACCCCCAGGGGCCTGTGGTGGGGGTGGTCGCGGGACCCGCGGTTGGCGGGTCTGGCCGGTCGGGTTCCGCTGGGGCGGCTCTGGTGGGATTGGCTGTGGCCGTCTGTCGCTCTTCGGGCGGTTTTGCCAGAGGCAGGATGCCGCGAGAGCGCCGGTCATGTAACCATGCGTATCCCCGCGAACGGCAGCACACCTCGACGGCCACCGGCCACCGGCCACCGGCCACCGGCCACCGGCCACCGGCCACCGGCCACCGAAGAAGATCGCCACAAGTTTGTCACTGTGTACGCCGACGCGACCAAAAAGCGTACCCAACAAACTCGCGATAGTCATGGCCCGTACGGGTGACTACGAACAGGATTCGCACCACTTGACCGACGCTCGAGGGTGAATTCTTGAGAGACGACTGGCGCTTTTATACCTTTTGGACAGATTTTGAGAGAGACGCGCCGACCCCGGGCGGACACCACAGTCTTCAGCGAAGCCGATCAAAGATCGGCGAACAGCCGAAGCCGGCGAGGCCAGGGCCCGGCCTCCGAACAGACACCGCATCCCCGCGAAGCCGCCCAAGGGCGGCGAGCAGCCACAACCGACCCCACCGATGCCGCCCGAAGGGCGGCGAGCCCCAAGAAAACCCGACCGACCCGCCCCACCAATCGCGGGTCCCGCGACCACCCCACCCCAGGCCCCTGGGGTTCCGAGGGCCCGGCCCCCGGGCAGACATCACGCCCCCACCGAAGCCACCCAGAGGGCGGCAAGCAGTCAAGACTGTCCGACCCCGCCGATGCCGCCCAGAGGGCGGCGAGCCCCAAGAAAACCCGACCGACCCGCCCCACCAATCGCGGGTCCCGCGACCACCCCACCCCAGGACCGTGGGGGCTCCGGGGGCTCGGCCCCCGGGCAGACATCGCGCCCCCGGCGAAGCCGATCAAAGATCGGCGAGCAAGGAAGGCCAACGCGTGGGCGTACGTGGTTTCGAACCACGGACCTCTGCCGTGTGAAGGCAGCGCTCTACCACTGAGCTATACGCCCGGAGACGGATGAAGCTTACTACGCCGCTGGGGCAGGTCGGACGGGACGGCTGTCAACGCCGTCCCAACAGGACGGGGAGAGCTGGCGGGGAGGCGGTGACGGGGCCACGTGGCCCTGTGCGGCCTGTCCGGTGTGGCCCATGATGTCGGTCACATCAGGGCTCGCGGAGCGAGGTTTCGTCGGTCACGATCCGAACACAACTCGCCCCGATTGGGACGGCCATGAGAGGGGTAGACCCCATCTCATCAGGCACGACAGCACCTGCAATACGAATACGAAGGGTAATCAACCTACGGGGGTTCTGCCACATGACGCTCACCGACCCAGGCGGCCACGGATGGGCTGCGCGGCCGTCTCCGACGGGCGGTCGCGGTCCGCGTACCTGCGCCATGCCGGGCAACTCTCCCGAACCGGCGTAACGGATGTTCAAGTCGCATAACCTTGTTTCCAACGAGCCTCAAAGAGGGAACCATCTCGTTACACGGGTGCTCGCCCGAACCACCGCAGCACTGAGAGGCCGCCCGATGACAATTCGTCATGATTCCATCACAGCAGAACTCGCACTTCGGCTTGTCGTTCCTGGTGGAGCGCCCGTCCCGGTGGCGGCGACGATGCGCTACGAACCGGCGGATCCCTACGCGGTCAGCATCGGGTTCCGTACCGGCGCGGACGAGGTTGTCGAGTGGACGTTCGCCCGCCAGCTGCTCAGCGACGGCGTCCGGCGACCGGCCGGCGACGGCGATGTGCAGGTGTGGCCGGCGGCCCAGTCCGGCGGGCGGATTGTCTGCCTGTCGCTGTCCAGTCCTTCCGGCCACGCGTTGTTCGAGATGCCTCGGTCCGAGGTGCTGTCGTTCCTGCGCCGCACCTACTCGGTGGTGCCTCTCGGTGGGGAAAGCGAAGTCGTCGATCTGGACGCGGAGCTCGCGCTGCTCATCTGGGGCGGCCCGCAGACGTGACATCGCCCAGGCCGGGGCACCCGGTGTCGTCCCGGCCTGACCGCGCCTGACCACCCCAGGACGCCCGGCAACGCGGATCCCGCGGATCTCCGCAGATCCTCCAGGTGGCCGACGTGCCCTGTCAGCCGGGCAGGACCGCCCGGCGGTCGGCTGCCCGTAGCCCGACCATCGCACGGAAAACCGTCCGGCACACGAATCGGGACCAGACCGGACGGCGTCTCCAGTGGACGCCGTCAGTCATGGGCAGCTCATCCCAGCCGCAGGTCACATCAGGCCGCGGATCGTCTCAGGGAATGCCACGGGTAATTCCGTGCGGCAACCAACGACGCTGTAACCCAATGGCCCGGTCAGAGCTTAACATGTCAGGAACCCAATGGCCCGGTCAGGTCGGGACGGACGAACAGATCCTCAGTAGCCGTTCGGCCTTGAGCTCCGTTTCACGCCATTCTCCTTCCGGGTCACTCCCCCAGGTGATTCCGGCGCCGGAACCGAAACACAGCCGGCCGGCCGCGAACCAGAACGTCCGGATGCCGACCGCGAGCTCACCCAGCCCCTGGTCGGCGTCGACCCATCCGATCGCGCCGCAGTAGGGCCCGCGCGCCGCCGGCTCCAGCTCCCGGATAACCCGCAGGGCGCTCAGTTTCGGAGCACCCGACACCGACCCGGGCGGGAAACTCGCGGCGAACAGCCCGGGCCAGCCGACACCCGGCCGCAGCCGCGCCTCGACAGTGGACACCAGATGCACCAGCCCCGGATGGCTCTCAAGCGCGCACAACGTCGGGACGCTCACCCCACCCGGACGGGCGACCCGGCCCAGATCGTTACGCACCAGATCGACGATCATGATGTTCTCGGCGATGTCCTTCTCCAGCAGGTCCGCCGCGACCCGGCCCGTCCCCTTGATGGGCCCCGAACGCACTACGTCACCTCGTCGTGACAGGAACAGCTCCGGGGACGCGCTGAGCACTCGGATGTCCGCCTCCGGGACGTACATCACGGCCGCGTACGGCGCCGGGTTGCCGCGCGCCAGCGCCGCCCCGAGAGCCGCGACCGCCTCACCGCCCACCACGGCCACCGGCACGGACAGCACCCGGCACAGGTTGACCTGATAGACCTCACCGGCGGCGATCTCGGCACGGATACGCCGCACCCCGGCGACATAGCCGTCCCGGTCCAGGCTGCTCGTCCACGCGTCGCGGGGCGGGCCGTGCCACGGCCGTCCCGCGATCGCCGTCAGCGCGGGCGCGGGCCGGACATCCGCGAAACGCACGCACCGCGCCGCGCCCTCGAAGTCGGCCACAACCCCCCAGAAGCCAGCACGGTCGAGCGCGGCCAGATCATCGGTGACGTCGATCACACCGGTCGCGAGCTGGCCACCGGCGACCATGAAGGACCCCGGCCGCCACCGCGGGCGGCGCCGCGCCTCCATCCGCCCGCCCACGGCCTGCGTCCCCGGCCTGCCAGCACCGATGAAGACACCCCCCGGCCTGGCCTGCCGGCCACGGTCCGGGCTGTCCCGAGTCGCGCCGTCCATCCGAATCACGCTACCGGCGCCCGGGCCCGCGGCACGCGGCCCGACCAGCACGTTTTGACAACCGGCAAGCGCAACCGGTGCCAGCGGACAGGCAACGACACAGAGACTTCACATCGCAGACACAGCAGACGGCGGGTCATTCGACGATCCCCCGCATCGTCCGCTAGAGTGCTACCTGCACCCGCTGAGAGGCGGGGGCGCGCGGACGTGGCTCAGCTGGTAGAGCATCACCTTGCCAAGGTGAGGGTCGCGGGTTCGAATCCCGTCGTCCGCTCGAGCGTGTGTGAGGTCAGAGGTCAAGCCCGTCCCGGCCTCCCTGGCGGAGTGGCCGAGTGGTTTAGGCAAGGGCCTGCAAAGCCCTGTACGCGGGTTCGATTCCCGCCTCCGCCTCAGCAACAAGGCACCAAACCGGAACAAACTCGGGCGATTAGCTCAGTGGGAGAGCGCTACCTTGACACGGTAGAGGCCACTGGTTCAATCCCAGTATCGCCCACGCGCTGGCCTTCCCTG
>NZ_CAKKTM010000284.1 GCF_920888515.1 Protofrankia sp. CiP1_Cm_nod1
TCCACTGCTTGCTCCCTTTGGGCGGTTTTGCCGGGAGCGCGTGTTTGTCGGGGGAGTGAGCCTCTGCCGTCCTGCGGTGGGGGTTGACGGGAGCCGCGATGGGCTGGTCCGGGATGCTCCAGCTTTCCCCGGCTTCGCCGCCCTTCGGCTGGCGTCGGTGGCCTACCCGTCAACCATGGGAGTCGAAGAAGAGCCCGACCCGATCGGTTGTCCAGGTCGGGACGCCAGTGCCAAAGAAGTCCTGATCCTCGGTCCAGATCGGGCAATCCAGAACAAGAGCGGTCGCAAGCACCGGCCAGTCGTCGGCATCTCGGTCAACAATACGAGCCAGTGCGGCGTCACGGGCAAGCCCATAGGTGTCCGCATCGATGCCGAGAACGATTGGCTCGAGACCGTCGAGAACAGCGAGCGCGGCCTGCGGGTCGAGACCTCGTTTGGAGAGGATGCCGGTCAGGTACCTCCTTGCATCCAGGTACGCGACGTCAGGGGCGAAGAACGCCACCTTGCCGGCACAGGTAATCACAAGATCCCGCACACGTTTCCCCAGCGCAGCTCGGATCAGGATGTTCGCGTCAAGGACCAGGCTCTTCTGTTCTGACATGACGGCGTGTCAGGCGGTGGGCCGCTTGCGTCGGGCAGCCTTGAACTCGGACACGACCGCGTCGACCTCGACATCTCCCTGTGCCAGAAGCCCATCGAGAGCGGCAGCTGCCGCCTTGAGCGCGGCCAGCTCGGCATCAAGATCGGACTTGGCGGGGATGAAGTAGCCGACCGTACGACCGTGACGGGTCACTGCCACCGGCTCGTCAGAAGCGATGTAGTCGGCCAGGCCAGCGCGGAACTCACGGATGCCTACCTTGGTCACCATGGCACACCTCCTCATATTTGTGAATCACGGTGTACACAACTGCCATCGGGTCTCCGAGCGCCATACAGGTCACGTCGGCTGATGGCCGGGATGCACGGTGGGGCCGGCCAGGAACTCAGGTGGCCTGACTGCTCACGTAGAGTCGGGCCTGGCGGGTGAGGCGTCCGATCCTCGGTCCGGTCGCCCGGTGGCGGTGCCGTACGGGGGCCGGTGTGTCTCTTACCTTCATCAGTTACGCGTCGGAGGATCGCGCGGCGGCGGACCTGCTCAGGAGCAGGCTTGTCGCCGCCGGGTTCGCCGGCGTCTTTCTTGACTCCGATGGCATCCCACCGGCGGCCCGGTGGGAGAAGCATCTCTGGCGGGAGCTCCGCCGCGCGGACGCCGTAGTGTTTCTCGGGAGCCGCCGTTCCGCCGACTCACAGTGGTGTCACATTGAGCTCGTCTACGCGTGGGACAGGGGGATTCCGGTTTTTCCCGTCCGGCTGGAGCCGGGTCTCCAGCTCTCCCTGCTCACCGACACCCAGTGGATCGACGCGTCCGCGGGAGGCGGGTGGCACCACACGCCGTTCATGGCCGGCGCAGGAGCCGTTCAGGCGTGGGATCTGGCGCTGCGCCGGCGGATACTGTGGTGGTGGCGTGAGGAGCTGAACACGGCTCCGCCCGTTCGTGGCCGACGGGTGGGCGAACAGCGGGTGCCAACGCGGGAGCCGACGCGGTGCTCCCGCAGCTCCCTCGCTCGCGGCCGGCGGCGCCGGCCGGAGTGATGGGTCAGTGGGCCGGGCTGAGGTCGCTGAGGATCAGGCGGGCGACGGTGCGGATGATGTCGTCGTCGCCGACGGGGAGCTCCTGGGCGCGGCAGTAGTACCAGGCGCGTTCGAGCATCCCCATGATCGATAATCCCAGGGCCTCCGGCACGATGGTCGGCTCGGCCTGGCGGCCGCGCAGGTTCGCCCCCAGCAGGAACGCGACCCGCATCTGCATCCGTCTGCTGCTGGTGCGGAACTGCTCGTCCGCTGGCGCGGAGGGACCAGAGGCGAAGATGAACGCGCCATGCACGTCCATGAACGCGAAGTAGGCACGCACCCATCCGATCACGTCGGGCAGGTCGCACGGCCGCGGCATCACCTCCCAGCGGGAAACAATCTTGAGAATGTCCCGGTAGGCGTTCTCCCCGAGAGCGTTGAATACCTCACGCTTGTCACGGAAGTAGGTGTAGAAGCCGGCCCGCGAGATCCCGCACGCGTCGGTGATGTTGCCGATCCGGGTGCCCGCGTAGCCGCGGTCGAGAAACAGCCGGCGCGCCCCCTCGAGGATGGCGTCGCGGGTACGGGCCGCCCGCTGGCCAAGTGCGGCGTCCCGCCGCGTCGTCGCTGCCGCCGTCCCTTCGTCGATGACGCCCCTCCTTGGTCCGGCGCATGGCGACGCAGGGTCGACCGGTATGTTCACGACTGCCCCCATGCGGTCGAAAATCCCGCTATAGCGGACAATTTTACTGCTTGATGCTTTCCGTCAATATGCTGTCGCCAGAACGACAGCCGAGTGCGCGAAAGCACCTCGGCAAATCATGTCAAACAGAGTTGAATCGCTAGTTTACAGGAATATCTGCCTTTGTCGCAAGATGCTACATATACGAAATATCGGTGACGTCGACGCGCCACTGGCCGAGCTGGCGGCGCGGACCCGTGCCGTTGGCGCGGCTCGGCCGATATGGCTCGGCAAATGCACGTGCGCGAAGCTCGGGAACGCCACCCACACCCAACCAGGGCATCGCGCCGTCCGGTAACCATGTGGTGGACGTGTGGTCGGGAAGACGGTGTGCTCAGGAAGGCGGTACGGTCAGGAAGGCGGTTATCCCGTCCGTGATGCCCTGCGCGGCACGCCCGCGCCACGCGGGGTCGGAGACCCGCGCGGCATCGGCGGGATTGCGCATGTTGGCGCACTCGATGAACACCTTGGGCACCCGGGAGAGGTTCAGGCCACCCAGATCCGTACGGAACGCCAGGCCGTCGTGCGCGATGTAGTCCGCCCGGGTTTCGCCGGTGCTCCGTTCGAACGCGGCGCCCACCGCGTCCGCCAGCCGGGCCGACGGGGCGAGGATCACGGCGTTGCCGCCGTCCGGGCTCAGGCTCGGGGCGATGACATGGAACCCGGTACCGCTCGCCGGGCCGCCGTCGGCGTGCACGGACACGGCCGCGTCCGCGTGCGCGTCGTTGCCGATACGGGCCCGCTCGTCGATGCACGGGCCGACCCCGTTGTCGTCCGTCCTGGTCAGGACGACGGTGGCGCCTCGGCCACGCAGCAGTTCGGCCACGCGGGTGGCCACGTCGAAGGTGAACGCGTGCTCGGGATACCCGTCGACGGTCTGCGAGCCGACGGTGTCGCACTCCTTGGCGATGCCGCCGGCGAGCACCTTCCGGTTGATCGCTGCGGGCGCCCTCGCGTTGCCCCCGTTATGGCCGGGATCGAGCAGGACGGTGCGCCCGCGCAGCAGGTCCGGCCTGGCCGCGGCCCCGGCTCCGGCCGCGCTCGGCTCGGGCGACGGCGACGCCGCGGCCGCCCCGGACATCCCGAACGGCGGCGGGGGCGGGCCGGAACGCGCCGCGTGCACCGCGAAGGCCACGATCGCGACCACCACGACGAGTGCGACGACAAAACCCGGCCTGAGCGCTCTCCACCGCGGTGGCATCTAGCGTCGCCCCGTCCGGGACAAGGGGATGCCGGCGGCGGGACCGGGCCTCATGTCCGGCCGCTTTCGCGTCCCCCGTAGCGTTCCGCGCCGCGTTCGTCGCCGTGCTTGCCGTCGCCGTGCTTGCCGTCGCCGTGCTCGTCGTCACCGTCGCCCGCCGGTACCGCGACGAAGTCGATGAGACGTTCGACCGCGCCGAGCAGGCCGGCTTCGACGTCCGTGTAGGAACGCACGCCGGCGAGCACCCGGCGCCACATGTCGGCGGGCTCGGCGACGCCCAGTGCGCGGCACACCCCCTCCTTCCACGGCTGGCCCCGGGGTACCTGGGGCCAGGCCGCGATGCCCACGGAGGACGGCTTGACCGCCTGCCAGATGTCCACGTAGGGATGCCCGGTGACGAGCACGTACGGTGACGTCACGGACGCGGCGATGCGGCTCTCCTTGGAGCCGGCGACCAGATGGTCGACGAGCACGCCGAGACGGCGCCGCGGGCCAGGCCGGAAGGCGGCGACCAGCGCGGGCAGGTCGTCGACGCCGTCCAGGCTTTCCACGACGACGCCCTCCACCCGCAGGTCGTCGCCCCAGATGCGTTCGACGAGCGTGGCGTCGTGCAGCCCCTCCACGTAGATCCGGCTCGCCCGCGCGACCCGGGCCGGCTGGCCGGGCACGGCGATGGAGCCGGACGCCGTGCGGGCCGGGGCCGCCGGCACCGGCCGTCCCGGCCGGGTCAGCGTCACCGTCCGCCCGTCCAGCAGGAACGCGCCCGCGGCAAGGGGGAAGGCGCGGCGGCGGCCGTGCCTGTCCTCCAGCACGACCCCGCCCGCCTCAGCCTCGATCACCGCCCCGCAGAAACCGGTCGCGGTGTCCTCGACGACGAGGCCGGGGGTGGCCTCGACCGACGGCGGCGCGGCGGGCCGCGCACGCCCGCTCCGCGCCAGCACGTCGGGCCCGTAGTCTCTGCTGCGCACCCGACCACTGTAACGGGGCGGTATGACAACCGCGCATCAGCTTTGAATCCGTACGTATCCTGTACGGATACGGCCGGCACCGGCGTTCGTGGCAGATACCACATCAAACGGGTACCGCATCAAACGGGTACCACGTCAAGCGGATACCACGTCAAGCGGATACCACGTCAATTCGGCACCGGCGACCCGGCCCGGGCAATCCGGCATGGGCCCGGGTGGGCGGGGCCTGAATGCCGACGGGCAATATCCGGCAAACGCCTGGCATCCGTATGCGGGCGGGCCGCGCCCCACCGTGGGAGGCCCGGAATGCCGCGGCAGGCCGGCAGTGGGCAGAATCGGCTCATGACCGACGACTACGGGCCGGGCGTCGCACTCCTGGTGATCGACGTCCAGAACGACTTCGCCGCGCCGACTGGCAGCCTGTACGTGACCGGCGGCGAGGAGATCATCCCACTCGTCAACGACGAGATCGGACGGGCCGTGGCCGCGGGCTCACCGGTCGTCTACACGCAGGACTGGCATCCGCCGGCCACCCCGCACTTCGTCACCGGCGGCGGCATCTGGCCGCCGCACTGCGTGCGGGAGACCGAAGGCGCGCGGCTGCATCCGGCCCTGCGGGTCGACGGGACGATCGTGCGCAAGGGGACGGGCGGCGAGGACGGCTATTCCGGATTCACCGTACGGGACCCGCTCACCGACGCCGGCCGGGCGACCGAGCTGGTCGACGTCCTCACCGCTCAGGGGGTCCGCAGGATCGTCGTGGCCGGCCTTGCCGGGGACCACTGTGTGAAGGCAACGGCCCTGGACGGCCGAGCGCTGGGTTTCGACGTGGTGGTCCCGCTAGCCCTTACCCGCTTCGTCAGCCTGCGGCCCGGGGACGAGGAACGGGCCGTCGCGCAGATGCGGGAGGCAGGGATCCAGGTACTCACCTGATCATCAGCACTCACCTGATCATCAGGACGACCGGGTGGGCCCGCCCCGCCCCGCCCGCGGCGCACGGGGGCCCACCCGGCACGGCTCCATGGCCCGCGCGGCCCGTCCGGCCTACGCGGCGCAGTCCGCGCAGATCATCCGCCGGCTGTCGGCGAGCTGGCTGCGGTGATGGACCAGGAAACAGCTCGTGCAGGTGAACTCGTCCGCCTGTCGGGGCAGTACGCGGACAGTAAGTTCCTCCCCGGACAGGTCCGCGCCGGGCAGGTCGAGCTCGGACTCGAACGGGTCGACATCGTCCCCGAGGTCGGCCGCCGCGTCCGCCCGTCGTGCCTTGAGCGCCTCCAGACTCTGCTCGGCGACCTCCTCGGCATCGCTGATCCGGGGGGTGTCGTAATCGGTGGCCACTGAAATACTCCCGTGAAATTAAGTGCGCTGCTCTCTCGTGCCCCACCCACAACGCACGGCCGGTGGGGTATGTGCCCGCCCGGACGATCCCGAACAGATGTGGCCTTCGCCACACCTGTTGCGCTCCCACGTCCCAGGTGTCATCGGACGCCGGCGGGCATCGGGCCGGGGGCGCCCGCCGGGGCCACCATCACCCCCGGCGGCTCCCCCGGCGACGCGGAGGAAGTCTCCCCCGACAACGCCTGGGAAATCCTCCGGGAACGCGCGGAAGGCGGCTCACCGGGAACGGGTGACCCGGCCCGGCATACCCCGCCCGGCACACGCCCGAACACGGGAACCGCGGCAGGAGCCGGCCGTCCCGCCCGGCCCCGCCAGCATGCGCCCGGCCCCGCCAGCATGCGCCCGGCCCTGCCAGCATGCGCCGGCGACAGGCTGCCCGTCAGGTGCGGAGCGGCCCCGCGCCGCGACCCACCCCCCTGACCCGCGCCCGGACCACGTTGCCCGCTGGGAGCCCGGCTCATGCCGGCCGGCCCGCATGAGCCC
>NZ_CAKKTM010000285.1:0-7934 GCF_920888515.1 Protofrankia sp. CiP1_Cm_nod1
CTGGGAGCCCGGCTCATGCCGGCCGGCCCGCATGAGCCCGGAGCGCGGGCGCGGGCGCGGGCGCGGGCGCGGGCGCGGGCGCGGGCGCGGCGAAGCCTAGAGCGCCGGTCAGGTAACCATACGTATCCCTCCTGAACGATGGCACGCTTCGATGGACGTCGGCCGCCAGAGAAGATCGGCGTAATTTTGTCGTTGTGTACGCTTTTGCGGCCAAAAAGCGTACACAACGACAAACTCTCCTGGATCATGGCCTGCACGGGTGGTCGTGGATGGGATCCGCGCTACTTGACCGGCGTTCTAGCCGGTCCGGCGCAGCCAGGTCACGGGCGCTCCGTGGGCGCCCTGACGCAGCGGCTCCAGGACGTCGTCCCAGGCGGTGCCGAGCAGGCGGTGCAGGCCCCTGGCCAGGGTCTCGCGGCCCTCGCCCCGGTCGATGAGCGCGCGCAGGGCCGCCTCACCGACGACCACGTCCCCGTTCGCGGCGATCGACGCGCGGTGCAGGCCGAGTTCGGGGGTGTGGGAGTAGCGCTCCGAGTCGCACCCCGGTGAGGGCCCCTCGACCACGTCGAAGGAGACCGGGCCGAGACGGCGCAGCTGCCCCGCCAGCCGGCCGGCCGTCCCGCAGGGGGCGCGCCACTGGAGGGCCGCGTGGAACGACCCCGGGGAGCTGGGCTGCTCGGTCCAGGTCAGGGACACCGGTGAGGAGAGCACGGCGGACACGGCAAACTCCAGGTGCGGACACAGTGGCGGCGGGCAGGCCAGCACGGCGAGCATGCCGGGGATGCCGACGGACACCGAACCCGAAACAAGATCACGTGTTGATGGCATTGCGACCACGCAGGACCTCCGTCAACGAGTTACGCCTTCCCCTGCGATCTCGTCTCACGATCGGCCGCGCCGTGCGGTAACGATGGTGCCATGAGCCGCCGGTGGCTGCCATACCTACCCCCGTCTGACAGATCCGATTCATCATTTGATACCTGGATGATTCGTGACAGGCGGCTCCCTCATCCTCCGCACGGCAGGGCCCGGCGAGACAACCAGGCCGAGGCGTCCGAACGGCGTCCGGATGATGTCCGTGGGGTGTCCGGCCGGGCCCGCGCCGGGCCCATGCCGGGCCCATGCCGGGCGGGCCGGCAGACGGGGTCCCGGCGTGGAGGACCGAGCGCGCGGCCACCTCGTGAACCTCGTCCACGGCGGAGGCCGCGATCAACGGTTTGTGATCGACGACGCGGGCGACGAGTTGCGCACGGCGCGGCCCGAAGGTGTACTCAAGCCGGCCCGGCCCGGCCCGGCCGCGGCCGCCGCCCTGCCGGCCGAACCGGAATCCCCCGGCCCGGAATCCACCGGCCGGGAAGTCATCCGAGCCGTCGGTGCCCATCCCCACCAGCACCGGTCGTCGGCGGTTCCCCAACCCCGTAGGCTCCGTGCGTATGTTGCAAGTCTGGCCGGGCAGCCCCTATCCGCTCGGTGCCACCTACGACGGCACCGGCACCAATTTCGCGATCTTCTCCGAGGTCGCCGAGAAGGTCGAGCTGTGCCTGTTCGACGAGGGCAACACCGAGACCAGGGTCGAGCTGAAGGAAGCCGACGCCTTCGTCTACCACGGTTTCCTGCCGAGCATCGGCCCCGGCCAGCGATACGGGTATCGGATCCACGGCCCCCACGAACCTGCCAAGGGGCTGCGGTGCAATCCGTCCAAGCTTCTTCTGGACCCCTACGCGAAGGCGGTCGACGGCGAGATCGACTGGGACCAGTCGGTCTTCGGCTACAACTTCGGCGACCCCGACAGCATGAACACCGAGGATTCCGCGCCCCGGGTGATGAAGTCGGTGGTCATCAGCCCGTTCTTCGACTGGAACGGCGACCGCCCGCCGCGCACCCCGTACCACGAGACGGTCATCTACGAGGCGCACGTGCGCGGCCTGACGACCGCCCATCCCGGGCTTCCGCCGGAGTACCGCGGCACCTATGCCGGCGTGGCACATCCGGTGATGATCGACTATTACCACAAACTCGGTGTGACCGCCGTGGAGCTCATGCCCGTCCACCAGTTCGTGCAGGACGAGCACCTGGTCCGCCGGGGGCTGCGCAACTACTGGGGGTACAACTCGCTGGCCTTCCTGGCCCCGCACAACGCGTACGCGGCCACCACCCGCGCGGGCCAGCAGGTCCAGGAGTTCAAGCTGATGGTGAAGGACCTCCACGACGCCGGCATCGAGGTGATCCTCGACGTCGTGTACAACCACACGGCCGAGGGCAACCACATGGGCCCGACGCTGTGTTTCCGCGGCATCGACAACGCCGCCTACTACCGCCTGATGGACGACGACCCGCGCTACTACATGGACTACACCGGCACCGGCAACAGCATGCGGGTGCGCAACCCGCACGTCCTGCAGCTCATCATGGACTCGCTGCGCTACTGGGTGACCGAGATGCACGTCGACGGGTTCCGGTTCGACCTGGCCGCGACCCTGGCCCGGGAGTTCTACGAGGTCGACCGGCTGTCGTCCTTCTTCGACCTCGTCCAGCAGGATCCGGTGGTCTCGCAGGTCAAGCTGATCGCCGAGCCGTGGGACCTCGGCGCCGGCGGCTACCAGGTCGGCAACTTCCCCCCGCTGTGGACGGAGTGGAACGGCAAGTACCGTGACACCGTGCGGGACTTCTGGCGCGGCCAGGACAAGGGCATCGCCGAGTTCGCCTCCCGGCTGACCGGCTCGAGCGACCTCTACGAGTCCGATGGGCGCCGGCCGTCGGCGTCCATCAACTTTGTCACCGCCCACGACGGGTTCACCCTCAACGACCTGGTCTCCTATAACAACAAACACAACGAGAACAACGGCGAGGACAACCGGGACGGAACCGACGACAACCGGTCGTGGAACTGCGGCACGGAAGGGCCGGCCGACGACCCCGCGGTGCTCGCGCTGCGCGGCAGCCAGGTCCGCAACTTCCTCACCACGCTCTTCCTCTCCCAGGGCGTCCCCATGCTGCTGGCCGGCGACGAGATGGGACGCACCCAGCAGGGCAACAACAACGGCTACTGCCAGGACAACGAGATCTCCTGGCTGGACTGGTCCCTGGCGGAGCGCAACGCGGACCTGGTGGAGTTCACCGCGACCGTCTGCGCCCTGCGCCGGGAGCATCCGGTGTTCCGCCGGCGCCGGTTCTTCCGGGGCGACCCCATCCACCGCCTGGACGCCAGGACGGGCCTTCCCGCCGCCGGCTACGACGGCGGCGAGGCCCTCAAGGACATCGTCTGGCTGCGGCCGGACGGCACCGAGATGTCGGACGCCGACTGGGGGTTCGCCCCGGCCCGCTCCTTCGGGGTGTTCCTCAACGGGCAGGGCATCCCCGACCCCGACCAGCGCGGTGAGAAGGTCGTCGACCAGTCCTTCCTGCTGTTCTTCAACGCCCACTTCGAGCCGCTGGGCTTCCGCATCCCGCCGGAGAGCTTCGGTACCAGCTGGGAGGTCGTCGTCGACACCCGCCCGCCCGCCCCGGCCGAGCCCGTGGCCGCCGACACCACGCCGCCTGGAACCGGCCATGTCTCCGGGGCCCGCGATGCCTCCGGGGCCCGCGATGCCTCCGCGGCCCGGGACGCATCCGCGGCCCGCGACGCATCCGCGGCCCGCGACGCATCCGTGGTGGGCGCGGCGGCCGGAGCCGGCGATGCGGGCGGGGGCGGCGGGCACGCGCGGCCCAGGCCGCCCCTGACCGGCCAGGTCGTGAAGGCCAACAACCCGATCGAAGCCGAAGCCCGTTCGACGCTCGTGCTGCGCTGTGCCGACTGATCCGCGGGGCGGCTCCGGCGCTGCCCCCGCCGGTGGCCCGGCTGGGCCCGGCGGTGCCGGTGGGCCCGGTGCCGGTGGGCCCGGTGCCGGTGGGCCCGGTGCCGGTGGGCCCGGTGCCGGTGGCGAGGCCGTCCGGGCCGTCCCCACCGCGACCTACCGGCTGCAGCTGAGCATGGAGTTCTCCTTCACCGACGCGGCCGTCATAGTGCCCTACCTGGCCACGCTCGGCGTCACCCACCTGTACTGCTCGCCCGTCCTGGAGGCGGTCGACGGCTCGGCCCACGGCTACGACGTGGTCGACCACGGCCAGATCAGCCCCGAGCTCGGTGGGCAGGCCGGGTTCCGGCGGCTGGTGACCGCGTGCCGCAGGGCCGGGCTCGGCCTGGTGGTGGACCTGGTGCCCAACCACATGGCGGTGGCCGCGCCCGAGCCGGCCAACACGGCCTGGTGGTCGGTGCTGCGCGAGGGCGCCGAGTCGCCGTACGCGTCCTGGTTCGACATCGACTGGGACTCCCCGGAGAACCCCGGGAAGATCGTGGTCCCGGTTCTCGGGGACGCGCTGGGCACCTGCCTCGCCCGCGGCGAGATCCGGCTGGCGACCGACGAGGACGGCGCCTGGGTGATCGTCTACCACGACCACGTGCTGCCCGTCGCCGAGGGGACCGCCGACCCCGACGACGTGGCCGCCACCCTCGAACGCCAGCACTACCGGCTGTGCTTCTGGCGGGTCGCCGGCACCGAGCTGAACTACCGGCGCTTCTTCGACATCACCACCCTCGCCGGCCTGCGCCAGGAGGATCCGGACGTCTTCGCCGCCACCCACCGCCTGATCCTCGACCAGGTCCGGGCCGGCGCGATCGACGGCCTGCGGATCGACCATCCCGACGGCCTCGCCGACCCCGAGGAGTACCTGCGCCGGCTGTCCGAGGCCACCGGGGGCGCGTGGACGGTCGTCGAGAAGATCCTGGAGCCCGGCGAGGCGCTGCCCGACACCTGGGTGTGCGCCGGCACCACCGGCTACGACGCGCTGAACCGGCTCACCCGGCTGTTCATCGACCCGGTCTCGGCCAGGGCGTTCAGCACCCTCTACGCCGAGATCACCGATGTGCGGGCCGACTTCGCCACGATCAGCCGCCGGGCCAAGCTCGACGTGCTCGCCGGCGCCCTGCGCCCCGAACTGGACAGGCTGGCCACCCTCGCCCTGGCCGAGGCCCGGCGGCGGCGCGCGGACCTCACCCGCGTCGGCCTGCACGAGGCGCTGGCCGAGGTACTGGCCGCCTTCCCGGTCTACCGCGCCTACGTCCGGCCGGGCTCGGCGGCGACCCTGGAGGCGCGCGGGCATGTCGTGCGGGCCTGCGCGCGCGCCCGGGAGTCGCTGCCCCTGCGCGCGGGCGAGATCGGCCTCGTCGAGGAGCTGGCCCTGTCCGGCCCGCCGGAGTTCGTCGTCCGCTTCCAGCAGACCGCCGGGCCGGTCATGGCCAAGGGCGTCGAGGACACCGCCTTCTACCGGTACAGCAGGATGATCGCGCTGAACGAGGTCGGCGGCTCCCCCGGCGACTTCCCCGGCTTCCCCGCCGGGCATCCGCACAGCGCGGTGCACGAGTTCCACGAGGCCAACAGCGCCACCCAGCGGGCCTGGCCGCTGACGATGACCACCCTGTCCACGCACGACACCAAACGCTCCGAGGACGTCCGCGCCCGGCTCGCCGTGCTGACCGAGGACCCCGACGGCTGGGGCGGGATCGCCCGCCGCCTGCTCGCCCTCGGCGAACGGCACACCGACATCGAACACGGCTGGCCGGACCGTCCGACGAACTACCTGCTCGCCCAGACCCTCGTCGGGGCCTGGCCGCTGCCGGCCGACCGGGTCCGGCAGTACATGCTCAAGGCTGTCCGCGAGGCAAAGACCCATACGTCCTGGACCGCCCCGCACCCCGGGTACGAGTCGGCGCTGACGAACTACATCGACGCCGTCCTCGACGACCGGGACTACCTCGCGACGCTGGAGACCTACGTCGCGTCCCTGGTGGAGCTCGGGCGCCAGAACTCCCTGGCCCAGAAGCTGCTCCAGCTCATCTCCCCCGGCGTGCCCGACGTCTACCAGGGCCAGGAGCTGTGGGACGCCTCCCTGGTCGACCCGGACAACCGGCGCCCGGTCGCCTTCGGTGAGCGGGCGAAGCTGCTGACCGAGCTCGGCCCCGAATCCGGTGGCCGCAAGCCCCCGCCGCTCGACGACACCGGGGCGGCGAAACTGCTCGTCGTCGCCCGCGCGTTACGGCTGCGCCGGGAACACCCGCAGTGGTTCGGCGCCCAGGCCACCTACCGTCCGCTGTGGGCGTCCGGCTCGGCGGCCGACCACGTGGTCGCCTTCAGCCGCTCGGGCTCGGTGGTAGCCGTGGCGCCACGCCTGGTGCTGGGGCTGCGCCGCGGCGGCGGCTGGCGCGACACCACCCTCTCGCTGCCCGAGGGCCGCTGGACGGACCTGTTCACCGGCCGCCGCCACGACGGCGGCGTCGCCTACGTCCTGCGCCTCCTGCGCGACTTCCCCGTCAGCCTCCTCGTCCGCACCCAGTGAAACCCAGGACGGGCCCGCCGCCATTCTCGTCTTCCAGGTGGGTGGGAGCTGTCCGGGCCAGGACATGCGGTTGATGCGTACCGTGGCCAGCCGGCGACGGTACGGTGGCACCACGGCTACCGGGACATCGCGGCTTCCAGCATCCCTGGGCTTTCCGCGAGAACGGCGGCTGCCAAGGGGCGCTGGGCTGCCGAGGTGCGCTGGGCTGCCGAGGTGCGCTGGCCGAGGCCCTCGCCGGCGGTGGGGTTCAAACGAGACTCTGATTTTCGTCGTCGACCTGCTCGACGTCGGCTGAGGCCGCCCCGGCGGGGCACTGTGCATCGTGGTCTCATGCCTCGCGGCCGGCCGCGGACACGCGTGCCGCGCACTCGAGGATGACGTCGGCGGTGAGCGCGGCATCGTCGAGGCCGGTCTTCCACGACGACACGCTTAACGGTCTTGTCTCAGCCACGCGATGGGTACCCCTGTTGACCATGACGATCATGTCGGTGAGATCGGAGGCTCGCCGGCATCCTGCCCGGGGGCCAGCAGGCCGGCGGGGAGACCGGCCGGTTCGTCCGCCGGGTCTCGGCGACATGAGGCACGGGCCCGGCACAGCAGCGGGGCCCGCCGCGCCCATCCGGTCAGGGCCCGAAAAGAATTCTCTCGTCGCCGCCGCAGAACTCCTTCGTGAGCGCGATCAGCTCGTTGGCCGCGTCCCAGACGTAGCTGGCGTCGGTGGCCCGGTTCCCCTGGACGATGTAGAAACACTCGGTGGTGTCGAGCACCACCTTGGTCTTCTCGACCTGCCGCGTCTCCATCCGACAGATGATCTCGCCGGCGCCGTCGATGTAGCCGTACTCGCCGGCGGGGACCGGCTTGGGCTCCGTCGCGCCCAGCGGCACGAACCGTTCCGCACCGGTTGTGGACGTGAGACGGATGTCCCCGTCCACGGCTGCCAGGTCGTGCGCGCCGAGCGCCAGGCGGGTCCGCAGCGAGACCAGGTTGTAGATGTCGACGAGAAGATTGATCCTGGGCAGCGTCCCGGTCCTGCGGATCAGGCGCAGCAGGTTCTCCGGCGACGCGACGTTCTCCCGGTTCGACCGCCCGACCGCGGTGTGCAGGTCACGGAATCCGGCAAGGACCGGATCACTCTTGAAATCCTCGTTGGACGGAAAGCTCGGAAGACCGGCGAGAGTGCCGGCCAGCAGCGAGTCGAACTGCTCGTCATCCTTCCTGTTGCGCAGGTTCCCCATGACGAAGTAGACGCCCGTCAGCCCCAGGCCCAGAACTTCCTCAGCCGCCTTGAATGTAATTTCCTCGCATCTTTCTCCGATATGGGGACTGACCAGACCGGCCTCCGCAGCACCCATGCCGGAGCTCCTTTTCACGCGATATCACCAATGGCCGGAATCCTCGGCCGCCTCAGCAGAATAGCATGTTCAGTCACCCCCGAAGGGGGGTCCGGACAGCTGGGCATACGTACCTCGTCAACCTGCGAGGACGCGATTTCGAGAACCCGGCGGACCGGTCGTACAAACGCAGGCCACCGGCGCCGTCGCGCCGAACCACGCCGTGCGTGC
>NZ_CAKKTM010000285.1:8128-32965 GCF_920888515.1 Protofrankia sp. CiP1_Cm_nod1
GGGCCGCCGTCACCGTGGTATTCAGACAGTATCAGATGGTATGCAAGTGTTATGCGGACGATATCAGGCGGCGGCCTTCGCCTGTAGTTCCTGTAGATCGCAGTAGTCGCGGTAGCTGGTGATCTTTCCGTCGTCGTCGAGTGTCAGGACACCGGCGACGGGGATCGAGACGACGAGGTTGCCGTCGGCGTCCTTGACGTCGTCGACCCGCTCGGTCCAGACGACGTCGCCGGTCTGCCCGATCCGCTTTATGTGAACCTGTATGGTCGCCAGGTTGTACCCGGCCCGGAACTGCTCGAGTAAGGCGATGGCCTCCGCCGGGCCGTGAGTCTCGGGGACGGTGGGGGCGGCGAGCCAGGGCGTGTCGGCGGTGAAGGTGTCGGTGAACGAGGCGAGAAGCTCCTCGTAGCTGACGCTCCAGCGCTTGAAGAAGTTCTCGACGGCGGTGATGTGGCTCATTCTTGACTGACTCCTGGTTCTCGAAGAGGGTGGCCGGTCTCCGAGGGAGAGCATTTCACGGTCGAGACCCGGATGCCCACATGGGACATGCGCTCATGACGGTGAGCGGTGGACGCGGTAGGCGCCGTCGCCGCGGTCAGATCGCCGCGACCGGATCCAGCGGCCCACCAGGAGACGGCAGGCGGTAGACGGACACGTGGGACCGGGATTCGGCGGTGAACTCGGCCCCGCGCCAGTCGGTGTGTCCGGACTCCAGCTCGAACCCGGCCAGCTCGGCCATGAGGTCAAGCTCGGCCGGCCATATATAACGGTGCCGGCTACGGACCAGCCGAGCCCGCCCGCTCCCGTCGAGTCCGGCTCACCGGGCCACGGGCCAAACGGGGCCTCTGTCTGCCACGGCCTGGTCACCGAGCCTATAGGCGATCCCGGGCGACGACGCCCCACGGCCGGGGCACCACGTACAAGCTGTTCCAGACCAGGTTCCTCCCGGTCGAGCGGATCCAGGCGGTGGCCGGATCCGCGGCGCTGGCCGACCCCTGGCTCCTCCCGGTCGAGCGGATCCGGCGCCTCACCGAACGCACCACCATCACCACCACGACCAGCCCCGCCGGCCGCACCATCACCCTGCTGCACGCCTGACACGGCCCCTGGCCGCCGATCCTGTCGGCCGGCCGGCGGACCTTCCATGTGGCATGATCAGCCATTATTGTTTTGATGTCCAACTATCGGCCATCCAAGCAGATATGCCCGAGCCTGGACGTCTGCGCTGGGTGCCCGAGCCTGGATGTCACGGGCCCGGAGTGGACGGGAGGGCCGAAGGCGACGTCGCTGCCGAAGGGGGAACGCCGTGCCGTCAGATTCCCTGCGCATACCTGGCTGGCTGCACTTCCTGGCGGTGGGTTTCCCCAGCCCCAACGTGATCGCGACCAGTGACGGATCCCGCGTGATCTTCGACTCCGGGTTCGGCAGCGACACCTCGCGCATCGAGGACACGCTGGCCACGGCCGGCGGCCCCATCCTCGACCCGCCCGCCACCTTCGCGGCGGCGCACGCACGGTACGAGCGCATGCGCGCGGACCCGCAGCGCGCCGGCTGGCACGCCTGCAAGCGCATCTTCGCGTTCGCCCTGATGATCCGTGACGGCATCCCGCTGGACGACGTCGACATCTATCTGACCCGGCAGCCGTGGCTCGTCGACCATGCGAGCAAGGTGTTCGACACGGATGCCGAGACGCTGGCGGCCGACCTGCTCGCGGAGATGCGGCGTACCGGCGCGGTCGAGGAACGCGGCGGGCGGCTGCGCGCCCGCACGCCACACCGCCCTCCCGCGCCGGGCTGGCTGCCGGGTTCTCCCCGGCGGGACTGGCTACACGAGTTCACCCCGCCTGGGGTGAGGCCGGCAGGGTGATGGTCAGCGGCTCGAACGGCTCGCCCATGGAGTACACGTTGTTGAACAGCCCGGCGCCCTCGGCCAGCAGCCGCACGTCCTCGGCCTCCCAGGTCCGCAGGCCGGACGGTGCCGCGCCGGGCCGCGGGACGAACCGCACCAGGGGAATCCTCGGCTTCGTCCCGGGCTCGGACGGGTCGACGACGTTCAGCTCGGCCTGCGTGCCGCGCAGCACCACGTGCGGGTCGGCGATCCGCACGTACAGCAGCCCGAAATGGCCCTGGAAACGGACGTCGCCACGGAACGCCCAGAAACCGTCGACGCCCTCGGGCGCCGTGGCCGACGGATCCGGCTCGAAGACGAACTCGTCGTTCTCGACGGACCGCGCGCCGTCGCTGGCGCTGCCCTGGCCGTCGGGCATCCGGGCGATGTAGGTGAGGAAGGTCGCCTTGATCCCCCACCGCAGGCCGAGCAGGGGCTCCGCCGCGCTCACCGGGCCACCCCGTGGAGCCCGACGCCATGCCGCCCCGACGACGACCTCTCCGTCACGTCCGTCACACGGCCGCCGGCCAGCAGGCCGAGGTACCGCTCGCCGAGGCGGGCGCCGGCGCGGTAGCCGTACCGGGACGGCGGCTCAAGGCTGTCCCTCCCGTCCTCAGGCACAGCGGTCCGACGCGCCGGCGTCGCCGGACGCTCAGCGAGATCACCTAATTCCATGCCCCGGGCTCCCTTCGGCAGTGAGGCTCCAGACGGTACGAAACTGATCAGCAACATCCGACGTCGATCACGGAAAGCAATGTTCCGGACGCGGGGCAGTACCGGCGGTCACCATCGCCTCGACCGCCTCCGCATCCATGCTCCCGGCCAGCACCTCGCGGCTGTCCGCCCGAGGCCCAGACAGGATCGTGGCACCTGTCCGTAGCATCTGCTCACAGTGAGCGTAGCGACCGGGTGGCCACGCGGTACGGCCGCCGGGCCGGATGGCACCGCCGGGGCGGCGGCGCCCGTCAGAACTCCAGTCGGTAGAAGACCGCCATCCTCCTCAGCGCGGGGACCAGCCTCGCCACCCCGGCCAGCAGACGGTATCCATCTGAAAGCTTATCGTAACCATCGATATCGAAAGCGCCGCTGGCTGTCACGCACCGCAGCCGAGGATCGATCGCCTCGAGCTCCGCGCAGCTGTCCATGCCCCACGAGACGGTTGCCCCCGCGGCCCGGATCGCTCTGTTGAACCGCTGCATCCGGATGCCACGCCTGCTGAACCCGTCGAAGACGAACTGGCCGCCGGGGAAATGGCCCACGATCCGTCGGACAAGCGCCTCGCCCTCGTCCTGCCTGAGATACATCGTCAGGCCCTCGGCGACCACCAGCACCGGCAGATCACCAGGCACCCGTGCCAGCCAGGACGGGTCGGTGACGGACGAGCCGACCGTCTCGTACCCCCCACGCGGCGGATACATCTGCCGGCGCAGGTCGATCACGTCGGGATAGTCCACGTCGAACCACCGCACGCCGGGGCCAGGATCGACGCGGTGGACCCGGGTGTCCAGGCCGCAGCCCAGATGCAACACGGTGCTCGCCGGATGCGCGGCGAGGAACTCGCGGGTCCACCCGTCGAGGTGCCGGGCCCGCAGCGCGACGGCGGTGTGCTCGCCGCGCCGCAGCCCCGTCCTGGTGAAGTCGAAATCGATCCGTCGGACGGTTTCCAGCGCCATCGTGTCGTGCAGGACGGAACGGGGCGACTCGGCGTCGAGCGCCCTGCCGTACAACGTCGCGAGCAGCGTGGCCCTCGCACCCGTGAGGTGCAGCTCCGGCACGGGCACCCATGCTACCGGCCGGCCGGGCTGCCGGCCCGAGGGCAACCGCCGGCCCGAGGAGGTGCGGACCGCGCCCCGGGCCCGCAGCGCGTACACGACGTAGCCGACAAGCAGCGCGGCGCCCATGACCCCGCCGTCGCCAGGCAGGTCAGCGACCGGCTGGGCCATATAGCCGGCTGGGCCATATACATAGCCTGGGAAGAGCTACGAGCTCGCGGCACCTGGGGAGGAGACCAGGCCGCGCCCACGGACGAGCTCTGTGCGCGTCCCGCCATCCCCGCGACCGGGCCCCGCTCGAGGCGGTCCCGACACTCGGCGGCAAGCTCCCGGCCCGCCTCCCAGCAAGCAGGGCGGCGGGCCCGACGAGCCCTCGTCACCACCGCGGCCCCGAGCGGGTGCCGGCTCCGGACCCGCCGCCCGTATACCCACGGCCGGTGCACCGACAAGGAATCGGCGATGCGCCCGGTGGCTGCCGGCCGCCGGGCCGCCTGCCACTATCCGGGCTGACGGACAGCTACCGGGAGCGGCCCCCGTGTACAGGCCCCGATGGTGTGTCACACCAGGAACCGATCCCGATACAGCCTGTATTGAAATATCCGTACGTTATGCCCGTATTCCCTTTTTAACGGTGCGCCTGCGTCCCGCCGGCCACCGCCGCGGCGGCTCCGCTCCCGTCGTGCTCGCCGAACAGGCTGAACCAGCCGAACCAGCCGAACCAGCCGAACGGGCCGAACGGGCCGAACGGGCCGAACGGGCCGAACGGGCCGAACGGGCCGAACACCGCCGACCGCACTGTCGCGCCGGCACCAATTCCGCCCGCCACCCGGCCACCTCCGCCGCTCCGCCTGCCGCTCCACCTCCACCGTGGCTGCCCGCTCCGGCGGACAGCGCTGATCCACTGGTGTGTGCCGGCGGAGGCCGCGATGCCGAGACAGCCGTTCCCGAAACCGCCCCGGCCTGGTTCACACCCCGGAACTTCGACGGCTATACGATCTTAACGTAACCGTGATAGCGGTTTTCGTAGCCGTGCGGGCCGGGGTATCCATTGGCCGAATGGCGGCGCCGCCGGTTACGGCGCCCGGCGAAGTCGAACAGGGCGGCGCCGGCCCCGGGATGGGTGACGAAACGGGCGTGGTCGAGGATCTCCCATTCCGGATGGCGAAGAACGGCCCGCCGACCGCATTGTCGTAGCAGCCCCGGCCGTTCCGGCGGAACGTCGTACGCCATGGGCCGCGCACGGTGCGGCGAATTCTCGAAAAAGATACCGGCCGCCCTGGCCGGAGTGGTGGACGGCGGTGTCGCGGAGTCATACCCGCCGTGTCGGCGGCCGGTTGGCCCCGCCGCTCGGCGGTGGGACACAGGAGACGTCCGCGCTCCAGGACCAGGTCCGGCACCGGGGCGGCACGGCCGCGGCCGACGCGGCCAGGAAGCAGGTGAGCGCGCCGGGCCCAGCGGCCGAGGGCTGTCCCGATGGCCCGGCAGGCCCCCCGGCCCGGCCTGCGCATCGGCCGGGCGGCCTGCTTGCAGCCGCTTGCGACCGCAAGCAGGCCGCCCAGGGCACGCCGTAGATCGTCCGCAACGCTACGTGTACCGCGGCGGGGGCGCGGCCGGCCCGCGGAGCCCCCGTCGTCCGCCGGCGGGACCCGGCCGCGCGCGGCGGCCGCGATCTCGGCACCCGAACCCCCTTCCCGGGAAAATCATCCAAAAAGGCGCGATATGACCAAAATGTGACGACTTCATACGCCTCGCGACGAACACACCGCCCGACCACGGCACGCCCAAGATCGACAACGGATCACTTGACAAACAAAGTCCATAGGGCGTCTGTCACCAGGATCGGACACAGCATTGCCATTTCGTTCTGACCGCTGTAAGAACCGTTGTAAGACAGGAACGAAGTGCGTGTGCGCGATCCACTCCGCGGCCGGGCCACGCAGACGCTGAACCGCGCCCAATCCAGGACGGCCTCGATGATTCATTATGTCATCCGCAAGAGTTCACACCCCGGCGGCGGCCGCCTCGGCCCGGCACTCGGCTACGGACGATGAGCGCCCCGGTCGACGAGTTGATGGAGGCGATCCGCCACGGCCCGAAGGGCCCGCACGTGGGTGCGTTCTTCGACTTCGACGGCACCCTCATCGAGGGCTATTCCGCGCGGGCACTCTACGCGCGACGGTTGCGCAGCTTCGATGTCGGCCCGGACGAGCTGCTACGGATCGCGCTGGCCGCCGTGCGCGGGCCGTTGGACGAGGCGGGCTTCACCTCGCTCCTGGAGACCGGTATGCGCGGCTGGGCCGGACGCACCGAGGAGGAGCTGCTCGCCCTCGGCCGTGAGCTGTTCGCGAGCGAGATCGCCGGTTCGCTGTTCCACAGCGCCTGGCGGCTGGTCCGGACCCACCTCAGCCAGGGCCACACCGTGGTGATCGCCACGTCGGCGACCCGTCTACAGGTCCAGCCGATGGCCGATGAGCTGGGCGTCGAGCACGTCCTGTGCACCGAACTGGAGGAGGAGGGCGGCGTCGTCACGGGACGTGTCGCCGGCCGTGCCCTGTGGGGCGACGGGAAGCTCGCCGCGGTGACCGCCTTCGCCGCCGAGTACGGCATCGACCTCGCGATCAGTCACGCGTACGCCAACGGTGACGAGGACGTGCCCTTCCTCGGCGCGGCCGGCTACCCGCATCCGGTGAACCCGCAGCCGGTGCTGGCCGCCGAGGCGCGGCGGCGGGAATGGCCCCCGCTGGAGTTCACCCGCAAGCACAACCAGCTCGACCCGCTGCCCGCCGTACGGACCGCGGCCATGTTCGGCAGCCTGTTCGCCACGGCGGGGGCCGGGATCGTGGCGGGGGTGCTCGCCCGCGACCGGCGCTACGGCGTCGACCTGATGACGTCGCTGTTCGGGGACGTCGCGTCCGTGCTGGGCAACATCCGCGTCGATGTCGTCGGCGAGCACAACGCGTGGTCGCACCGCCCGGCGGTGTTCCTCATCAACCACCAGAGCACGCTGGTCGACTTCGTGGTCACCTCCCGCGTGCTGCGGCGGGGGTTCACCGCGGTGGCCAAGGCGGAGGTGCGGCGGGTGCCAGTGGTGGGCACCCTGTTCGGGCTGGCCGGGGTCGCGTTCGTGGACCGGGGGAACTCGGCGAAGGCGATCTCGGCGCTGGGGCCGGCGGTCGAGATGCTGCACTCCGGCACGTCGGTGGTCATCGCCCCGGAGGGCACCCGGTCGTTCACCCCGCGGGTGGGCACGTTCAAGAAAGGGGCCTTCCACCTGGCCACGGCCGCCGGGGTGCCGATCGTGCCGATCGTCATCCGCAACGCGGGAGAGATCATGTGGCGCAACGCCCGCACGGCCCGGGAGGGCCGGATCGAGGTGGCCGTCCTGCCCCCGATCCCCACCGAGGGCTGGACCCGCGCCGACATCGACGCGGCGGCCGTCCGTGTGCATGACCTCTATGTCGAGACGTTGGATCACTGGCCCGGCACCGTCAGCGCGGAGCCCGCCGAGGACATGACCGGGAGCCTGCGATGATCCACGCCATCGAGACAGCCCGCGACCTGGTGCCCCGGCCCGGTGGGGCGGCCCCCGGCGAGCTGCGGGCAGGCGACCCGCCCGTGGTCGCCGCGCTGCTCACCAGCCCGGGGTTCCTCAGCGCGCTCGACAGCCTGGCCAGGCGGCTCGGCAAGGACGAGCAGGCCGTGCGCGCGGAGGCGGCCGGCTACCTGCGCGAGATGTCCGCGGTGCACGACCCGGTGGTCGCCGGTACGTGGGAGCGCTTCGCGCGCTGGATGGTGCGCGGGTACGACATCCTCACCGACGACAACGCGCTCGCCGAGCTGCGCCGGCTGGACCGGCGCCACTCGCTGATCTTTCTCATCTCGCACCGGTCGTACCTGGACGAGTTCGCCCTGCCTCCGCTGTTGGTGCGGGCCCGCCTCGACCCCCCCTACGGTCTGGCGGGCGCCAACCTGAACTTCTTCCCGCTCGGCACGATCGCCCGCCGGATCGGCATGGTCCACGTCCGGCGGGCCACGGCGGACATCCCCGTCTACCGGCTCGCCCTGCGCTCCTACGTCGGGCACATGGTGGCCGCGGGGGTCAACCTGATGTGGTCGATCGAGGGCGGACGGACGCGGACCGGGAAGCTGCGCCCTCCGCGCCACGGGCTCCTGCGCTACGTCAGCGACGCGGTGGCGTCGTCCGAACTGGCGGACCCGCTCGTCGTGCCGGTCTCCATCATCTACGACCAGCTGCCGTTGCACGAGGTGGCGCGGATGGCCCAGGAGGCGCGCGGCACCGCCAAGCAGCCGGAGGACCTGCGCTGGCTGATCGGGTACGCGCGCGGCCTGAAGGCACGGCTCGGCGGCATCCACATCGACTTCGGCACGCCGATCCCGCTGCGTGAGCGGCTGCAGGCCTACCGCGTCGACGGGGTGGAGGAGGGACAGCTCGTCGAACGGGTCGCGCTGGAGGTGTGCCACCGCATCAACCGCACCACGCCGGTGACCGCGACCGCGGCCGTCTGCGTCGCCATGCTGGGCGCCGACCGGGCGCTGACGCTCGACGAGGTCTGCGCGACGGTGGCCCCACTCGCGCGGTACCTGAGCCGGCGCGGATGGCCGGTCGCCGCCGCGTCCGACCTGACCGACCGCTCGACGGTGCGGCGCACGCTGCAGGACCTTGTCAGCTCGGGCGTGCTGACCTGCTTCGCCGGCGGGCCGGAGACGGTGTGGGGCATGGGCGCCGACCAGCATCTGGTGGCCGCGGTGTACCGCAACAGCGCCGTGCACGTGCTGCTCGTGCGGGCCATCGCCGAGCTGGCGCTGCTCTCGCTCGCCCGGCACAAGGGCGGCACGCTGCGGATGGCCTGGGAGGACGCGCTGGAGCTGCGGGAGCTGCTCAAGTTCGACTTCTTCTTCGCCGCGCGCGCGGAGTTCGCCGAGGAGCTGTGGAGCGAAGTCGCGATCATGGCAGGCGGGGCGCGCCCGGCCGAGATCAGCCCGGCCGACGCCGAGCGCTGGCTGCGCGACGCGGCGCCGCTGGTGGCGCATCTGGTCCTGCGGCCGTTCATCGACGCCTACCGGATCGTCGCCGAGCAGCTGGTGCTCGACGACGACGCCGCCGAGCTCGACGAGGAGCGTTTCCTCGCCGACTGCCTGGACCTCGGCCGGCAGTGGGCGATGCAGCGTCGGGTGGCGAGCGAGGAGTCGGTGTCCGCGGAGATGTTCCGCACGGCGTTGAAGATGGCCCGCCACCGCGGCCTGCTCGAGCCCGGCGCGAGCCCGCACGAGCTGGTGACCCGGCGGCGCGCGCTCGCGGTCCAGCTCGACCGCGTCCTGCACGACGTGCAGGAGATCGCGGTACTGGGCGCGACGTCCGCGGTGGTACCGCCCGAGCCGAGGGCATCGCAGGAGATCACGACGCTGGGCATGACGCGCACGGTGGTGGCGCCCGAGCCGCAGCCATCGCTACGGAGCGTTTCCGACGGGATCGGAGGCTGATGTGGGATACCTACGTCGTAGAGCGCCGCGGATCGCTGTCATCGGGGCCGGGTCCTGGGGCACCACGGTGGCCGCGATCCTCTCCCGCAGCGCGACGACCACGATCTGGGCCCGGTCGTCCGACGTAGTGAACGATATCGAGAAGAACCAGCGCAACAGCCGCTACACCGGCGACGCGGTCCTCCCCGACGCCCTGCACGCGACGACATCGCTGGAAGAGGCGGTGGTCGACGCGGACACGATCGTGATGGGGGTGCCCTCGCACGGGTTCAGTACGATCCTGGAGCAGGCCGCGCCGTACGCCCGGCCGTGGGTGCCGGTGGTCAGCCTGGTCAAGGGGCTCGAGCAGGAGACCGACCGGCGGATGACCGAGATCGTCGCTGACGTCCTGCCCGGGCATCCCGCGGGTGTGCTCGCCGGGCCGAACATCGCCAGGGAGATTCTCGACGGCTACGCGGCCGCGGCGACGCTCGCGATGCCGGACATGAACGCCGCCGCCCAGCTGGCCGACCTGTTCCGCACGTCCCGCTTCCGGATCTACTCCACCACCGACGTCATCGGGGCCGAGCTGTGCGGGCCGCTGAAGAACGTCTTCGCCATCGCCGCGGGCATGGGCGACGGCGCCGGCGCCGGCCACAACACCAAGGCGATGGTGATCACCCGGGCGGTGCGGGAGATGACGCTGCTCGGCGAGGCGATGGGCGGCGAGCCCGTCACGTTCTACGGCCTGGCGGGCACCGGAGACCTCATCGTGACCTGCACGAGCCCACTCAGCCGCAACCGGCGCGTCGGCGAGGCGCTCGGCCGGGGCCAGACGATCGCCCAGGCGATGGCCGGGATGAAACAGGTGGCCGAGGGGGTACGTAGCGCTAGCGTCGTCATGCGGCTCGCGGCCGGGGCAGGCGTCGAGCTGCCGATCGCACGCGAGGTCGACGCTGTGGTCAACCATGGCTCGACGGCCCGCGACGCCTATCGCGGGCTGCTGAAACAGGCCCCTGGCCACGAGGTGAGGGGGACGAGCTGGTGAAGCTGAAGGGTGAGTCATGGTAAATACGAAGTGGGGAATCGTGGCGGCCACGGGCGGTGCCGTCTCCGCGGCGCTGCTGCGGAGACGGCTGTCCCAGGCGGTGCGTGACCAGGAGCCACCGCAGCTCCCCGCGCCCCGGTACCGCGCCGGATCAGGATCGCCCCTGCTGCTGCTGCACGGTGTCGGTGGTACGTGGCGCGCCTGGGACCCGGTGCTGCCGCTGGTGGAGCCGCACCACGACGTCCTCGCCCCGACCCTGCTGGGCCACGGCGGCGGGGAGCCACTCCCGCCCGGCGTCCCGGTCACGCTCGACGTGCTCGTCGACGGGGTGGAGGCCGAGCTCGACCGGGCCGGCTGGGGCCGCGCGCACATCGTCGGCAACTCCCTCGGCGGCTGGATCGCCATCGAGCTGGCCCGCCGCGGCCGCGCCAGCTCACTGGTGCTGTTCAGCCCGGCCGGGGCGTGGACCTCACAACGCCGGATCGCCGCGGTGGCACTGGGTATCCGCCTGTCCGTGGCCACGCTGGCACGCTACTCGGCGTACGCGGACCTGATCGCGGGCAACCCGTTGCTGCGCCGCCTGCTCCTGGCGACGCAGGTGGCACACCCCGAGCGGGTCGACCCGCAGGCGGTGGCCCTGACCATCCGGGCCAGCGCCCACGCCCCCGCCGTCGACCCGCTCCTACGCACCCTGCCGCGCTCCTACCTCCAGCCGCTGCCCGCCGACCATGACTACCCGATACGGGTCGTGTGGGCGCAGCCGGACCGTGTCATCCCCTTCGAGCACTTCGGCGTGCCGATACTGGAACGGCTGCCGGAGGCCGGGCTGATCCATCAGCCGGGCATCGGTCACGTCCCGATGTACGACGAGCCCGCCACGATCGCCGGGCAGATCCTCGAGGTCGCCGCCGGCGTGGACCAGCCGAGACCGAAGACCGTCCCCGTGGACCAGACGAGCTCCCTGGACCAGACGAGGGTGCCGGCCGGACCCAAGGGAGCGGCCCTGTGACCGGCCACAGCCCCCCGGGCCTCGGCGCCGCCCGCTCGAGCTGGGGCGGCCCGGCGGACATGAGCTGGTGGGAAGCGCTGATGTGGCGTGCGGAGGGCGACCTGCGCACCCGCTCCACCGGGGTTCTGGTCGAGATCCTCGACCGGGCCCCGGAGTGGGAGCGTCTGCGTGCGGCCCACGAGCGGCTCACCCTGCGGGTGCCTCGCTTACGCGAGCGGGTGATCGATCCGCTGCTGCCGCTCGTGCCTCCGGCGTGGTCGCCGGACCCGCACTTCGACCTCGACTACCACCTCCAGCGGATCCGGGTGCCCGGCGACGGCTCCAACAGTGAGCTGTTCGAGCTCGCCGCCGCCGCGGCGGCCCGGCCGCTCGACCCGAACCGGCCGCCGTGGGAGGCGACACTCGTCACCGGCCTGCGCGACGGCCGCGCCGGTTACCTGCTGAAGCTGCACCACAGCCTGACCGACGGGCTCGGGCTGATCCAGCTGCTCAGCCTCACCCACGGGCGCGGCCCCGAGCGGGAGGAGCCCGACACAAGCCCGCTCCCGCCACCGCGGCCGGTGGAGACACCCGTCTCGCTGCTGGCCGGGCGGCTGCCGGGCGTCCTGGCCGGGGCCGCGGGCTCGGTGGCCCGGGGCGCCGTGCGGACGCTCGGACGGGTCGCCGCCGACCCGGTCGGCACGGCCGTCGACACGGTCCGCTTCGGGGCGTCGCTGCGCCGCGTACTGGCCCCGCCCGACGTCGAGCGGTCGCCCGTGCTGAACGACGACGGCACCGGCTACCGGCTGATCGCCCACGACGTGCCGCTCGAACGGCTCAAGGCGGCGGGACGGGCCGCGGGCGGCACCGTCAACGACGCGTTCCTGGCCGCGCTGCTGGGCGCGTTCCGCCGGTTCCACGAGCACCACGACGTCGTCGTCGACCAGATACCGATCGGCATGCCGGTGAGCCTGCGCACCGACAACGACCCGATGGGCGGCAACCGGTTCGCCGGGGCCCGGTTCGCCGTCCCGGTGGGCGATCCCGACCCCCGGGTACGGATCGCCGCGATCCGCGCCGCCGTGGCGACGGCCCGCACCGAGCCCGCGATCGGGTTCCTCGACCTCATCGCGCCGGTGCTCGGACGGCTCCCCCGCGCCCTGCTGATCGAGATCGCGGGCAGCATGACCACCGTCTCGGACCTGCAGGCCTCCAACCTCGCCGGCATCGGGCGCAGCCTCTACCTGGCCGGCGCCCGCGTGCTGCGGGTCTACCCGATGGGCCCACGGCCGGGAGTGGCCGCGATGGTGACCATGCTGTCCTACGAGGGCACCTGCTGTGTGGGGATCAACGCCAACCCCGACGTGATCGACGACGAGAAGGTCTTCGCGTCATATCTGCGCGACGGCTTCGACGAGGTGCTGGACCTGGCCTACGAGCTGTGAGGGCCCGCGGGATGTGCGGGCCCGCAGGCGCTGACCCGCGGGATGGATGCCGCCGGCCCCGTCCGGTGCCGGCGGCATCCGCCGTGTCACCGGACGGGCAGGGCCTCCCGCACGAAGGCGACGACGTCGTCGAGAACCTCGTCCGAGTTCGTCTCGTTGAAGATCTCGTGCAGGGCTCCCGGGTACACCTTCTGCCGCAGGTCCGAGCCGCCGATGTGCTCGAACGCCGTGCGGGTCTCGGCGAGCGGGGCCAGCGGGTCGAGCTCGCCGTGTATCCACAGCGTGGGCAGGTCCCCGAGGCCCGGGCCGGCCGCGATCGTGGCGACGACGTCCTTGAGGGTCTGCAGTGACTCACGGTGGAACGGGCCGTGGTAGATCAGCGGGTCCGCCGCGTAGGCCGCGCCGACCGCGGGATCGCGGGAGAGCGCGGCCGGATCGAGCGGAACGTCCGGAATCGGGTCCAGGTCGAGGAGGGCGAAGATCGCCGGGTTACCGCCGATCACCGGGCCGGAGAGCACCAGCACGTCCACCGGGCCGGCGGCGCGCTGCACGTACCGTACCGAGACGATGCCGCCCAGCGAATGGCCGACGAGGACCACCGGCAGGCCGGGGTGCTCCGCCGTGGCGTGCTTCGCGACCGTGCCCAGGTCGGTGACGATGTCCTCGAGCAGCTCGACGTGCCCGCGCTCGCCATCGGAACGGCCGTGCCCGATGTGGTCGGGCGCGTACACCGCGCCGCCGGCGTCGCTGAGCCTGCGCGCCACGTGGTCGTAGCGGCCCGCGTGCTCGGCGTACCCGTGGGCCAGCAGCACGACGAACGACGGGTCCTGCGCGCTCCAGTGGTGCAGCGCGAGCGCGCCGTGGCTGCCCGCGAGAGTGGTGATCGTGTCAGAGCTGGTCATGCCGTTGCCTCCTCGCGGCGCGCGAGCTCGCGCGGCCGGAACGTCTGTCTTCTGCCGTCTCTTCCGCCGATGGCGGTCATGGGCGGTTCGCCAGCCAGCCCAGCCGGCCCGGGGAGCCCGGGGGACGCCGGCCCGGCCGGCTGCCATCCGTGCGCCGTTCCCCGGTGGCCGTCGCGAAGCGGCTGAAGGGCGTCATCTCCCGTGACGTCCGCGGAGATCATGTCAACCCTCCGCGGCAGTGCGTCCGAGACGCGACAGAGCCTCACGCGGGAGTGAGCCCCCGGTCACCCGCTGATTGACCATAGAACGATATAACCAGAAATTCAATTGATCAAAAAGTGATGGAGCCAAAAAATCATAAGTCAACCAGTTCGCCGTGAGCGGCCCCGGCTCTCGCGAGATCCATGAGACGAAGGTAACAGCGGGCGCCCGCGGCAGCCGCCAGCCGCGGCCGACGGGTGATCCGTCACCCAGGAGCACCGGCCGCCGCCGGTCAGCCGGTGCGCGGAGGGAACGCGATCCCGTCCGACACGGTCCATACGGCGAGGACGATGGCGGCGACGGCCAGCAGCGGTATGACCACCCGCTCCTCGGCCCTGCCGCCCGTCCGGGGGATCAGGGGGATCTCCATCCGCCGGCCGACCGGCCAGAACAGAGGGCAGCCGCGCGGGGTCAGGCAGTCCCCGGCCAGGTGGGCGAGACATCCCAGCGCCACCGCGTAGCCGGCGAAGCTCATGTCGAGGCCGTGCATGAGGAAGACCGCGAGCCCGGCGACCACGCAGTCGATGACGGAGGACAGGCGCCCCTGCCGCTCGAAGTCCAGCCCGAGGCCGCGCAGCCCGAAGCCGACGAGGACGAACAGCGCGGCCCACCAGGCGTACTCGGCGTGGACGGCCAGCAGGCTCATGAGCACGCCCATGGCGAGCGCGAACAGGATCGAGTGGGTGGCGTGCCGGTGGCCGCCGCTGGCCCGGCCGATCCACCTGCACATCGTGCGGGTGACCGGGCCGAAGGTGTTGGCGATCCGGCCGCTGGGATGGTCGATGTCGGGCAGCAGCGCCGCGCCCGCGGACACCACCGCGCCGGCGGCCAGCTGGGCCGTGGACAGGGAGCCGGTGTGCAGGCCCAGCAACCGCTGCGAGCCCAGCCACTCCCCCCGGGACAGCGCGGGTGCGGCGGCCAGCCAGACCACCGCCCCGCTCAGCACGTGCGTCCGCCCCATCATGGAATGTCAACCTCGGTGATCGGCACCGACGGACTATAAACCGTCCCCTCGTCGATCTTCACAGCCCCCGGCCGGAACCGCGCCGCGGGCGGCCGCGCGGCACCGGCTCGGGCAGCAACGGCTTCGCCACGACATCCACCCGCATACCGAGCGGGACGGTCAGGGTGCCGGTGGTGCCGGCGTGGCGCGCGGCGGTGATGCTCTCCGGTGGCGGACGCGGCGCCCTGTCCGGCCAGCCGGGCCGGACACCCGGCGCTGGCAGGAATCGACAGTGAGGAACGCAAGCGTCGCAGCACCTGGCAGCGACGCTGTCCGGCCGGCCAGGGCGGCGTCGGACTGGCGGACGTTGCCCCATCCCCGAGGAGCTGCGGAAGCAGAACTGGTCCCCCGGGCCGTACGACCAGGGACTCATCGACGCGCTGCGGGCCAAGCTGGCGGCCGACCACCCGTCGGTGACGAACCTTCAGAGCACCGGTAGAGCACCGGTCAAGTAGCGCGGATCCCATCCACGACCACCCGTACAGGCCGAGATCACACAGCAGCTCACCCAGCCCGGACGCCATCTGGCGAAGATCCTCCGGGCTGTTCGGAGCGTCCGGCTGGCCGGCCGGGTCGAGGTCGATGACCATGCGGAACACCCCGCCCCGTACATCCGTGCCCTGATTCCGCGCCTCTCCGCACCTCTCCGTAATTTCCGTAAAACTGTCATTTGTAAAACTGGCATTTGCCTATCAGGCGGACGCGGCGGTTTGGCCGTCCGGCTGTCTGGAACTGGGTTACCGAGGGCCTCGGCTTCCACGACAGCCCGGAAGGGCAGCGGAGGAAGATACGGTGAACGGTGAGCTGATCTCTTTGTGGCGCGGACGTTCAGGTGGGCCGCCATCCCGACGGGGCGGGCGCACCGTGGCCTGGCCCGCCCGCCAGCCGGCCGAACCCACGGCCCGGGCGCCGCGGGTGGTGGTGGTCGGCAGCGGGTTCGCGGGTTTCGGGGTGCTGCGGCACCTGGAACACCACCTACCGGCGGACGCGGCCGACCTCGTACTCGTATCGCCAGTCGACCACCTTCTGTACACGTCGCTGTTGCCGCAGGTGAGCGCCGGTGAGGTGGAGCCCCGGCATGTCGCGGTCGCGACCAGGGCCGCGCTGCGGCGGACCACCCTGCTGCTCGGCCATGTCGTCGACGCCGGCCTGGCGGGCCGGACGGTGACGATCCGCCGGGCCGACGGGTCGCGGACGACGCTGGGCTGGGACCGGCTCGTGCTGGCGCCCGGCGCGGTGACCCGCACCCTGGACATCCCGGGGCTGGCCGACCACGCGCTCGGCCTGAAGAACCTGGCCGAGGCCGTCTACCTGCGTGACCATGTGCTGCGCCAGCTGGAGCAGGCCGACGCCTGCGCCGACGCGGACCGGCGCCGGGCGCGATGCACCTTCGTGGTCGTCGGCGCCGGCTACACCGGGACCGAACTGGCCGCGCAGATGACGCGGTTCACCCGCCGAGCGGTCGGCGCCTACCCGCGCCTCTCCCCCGACGACATCCGCTGGATCCTGCTGGACCTGGCGCCCCGGGTGCTGCCCGAGCTGCCGCCCGCCCTGGCCGCCCGGTCCATGGACCTGCTCGCCGCGCGGCAGGTCGACGTCCGGCTGGGAACGTCCGTGTCGGACGTGGCGGCGGACCGGGCCCGGCTCACCGACGGTGACACAATCCGGACCCACACGGTGGTCTGGTGCGCCGGGATCACCCCCAGCCCGCTGATCTCCGCCCTTGGCCTGCCCACCTCGCGGGGCCGGCTGGTCGTCGACAGCGAGTTCCAGGTGCCCGACGCCGACGGCGTGTTCGCGCTCGGTGACGCCGCCGCGGTCCCGGACACCACCCGTGACGGCCAGCCCGCCGGGCAGACCGCGCAGCACGCGGTCCGCGAGGCGGCGGGGGCCGCCCGTGCCGTCGCGGCCTCCCTCGGCCACGGCAGCGCCCGGCCCTACCGGCACCGTGACCTCGGCTTCGTCGTCGACCTCGGCGGTGCCGCCGCGGTCGCCAACCCGCTCGGCGTCACCCTGTCCGGCCTGCCCGCCGCCGCGCTGGCCCGCGGCTACCACCTGTACGCCCTGCCGGGACGGACCAACACGATCCGGGTCGCGGCCGACTGGCTCCTCGACGTGATCGCCCCCCGGCAGATCGTCCAGCTCGGGTTCCTGCCCCCGGAGAAGTCGTCGATCAACGCGGCCGAACAGACCGACATCTACCCCACCCGCTGAGACCCGCTCCCGGGACGACGCGGTCCGCCGGCATCGGTGAGGGCCGTGGAGCGCGGCGAGTGCTCCGGAGCGCGCCGTTCACCGGCCTCGGCCCGGGACCCCGCTCAGCCGTGTCGAGTCATCCCGACAGCTCGGCCCATTCCGGGTGCCATTCCCACCAGCCGGTATCCCATCGATGGGCCCAGGTGTGCAGGATCCGATCCTCACGATCGCGGAGTACCAGTTCCAGATGCCCGAGCCAGCGGGAGGACGCGTCCACCGCCACGTAGTCGCCGGCGGGCGCGGGCGTGAGCGGACCGGTGTGCATACCCCCAGCGCGCAGTTCCACGCCCTCGCCGGTCAGCACGACCACCGCGTCGTCGGGCAGCAGGGCGAATCCGCGGACGGGTGGGTGTTCCGCGGGCAGCGGCCGGTACCAGGAGCGGGTGTAGAGCCCCGGGCTGCGCCAGAGGACGCCTCGGCCGTCGAGCGCGCCGACACCGGCGGCACCCGTCGCCGCCCGGACCGTGACAAGGCCCTCGGGCAGGTCTGGCAGTGCCCACCAGTCCGACCAGCCGCCGTGGGCGTTCCACGGCCTGCACCAGGCCCGGCCCTGGTTGTCGACCGCAAGCAGGCAGTGCTGAGCCCATGGCGCGTTCGTGGCGGCCAGGTCGACGACGGTCACGCCGTCCGCCGGGGCAGGCCACGGCTGCCAGGCCGACCAGTCCTCGACGGGCGCGTAGGTCTCGCGGTCGACCGCGAGGCTGCGCACCCAGATCCGGCCCTCGTGATCGAGCAGCCAGAGGTGCTGCTCGAACTCCCGGGGGCTGCCCACCGCGATCGCCCGCACGGCGCACGGCGCGGCCATCCCGTGCCAGTCGCTCCACCCCTGGACAATCCAACGGTGCCGCAGACCATCCTGGCGGCCCGCCGTGAACACCTCAAGATGGCTGTTCCCGAAACTGCTGCACGCCAGGCCGGACCAACGCACCAGGTCGGTCCCTTCCTCCGCCGCGCGGTGCGCCAGCGCCCGCAGCCGCAGCGCCGTCGCCGCCGCTCTCGGGCGTAGCGCCGGATCTGTCGACAGCAGCTCCCGGAGCAGGACGACCAGCTCGTGATCTGCCTCGCCCCTTCTCAGTTCCGCGACGATCCGTTCGGCGAGCACGGCGGCGTCCGGTTCCGGGGAGCCGTCGGGACGGCGCGGTAACCGGCCGAGCAGGCACTCGCCAAGGACGACACCGAGTGACCACATGTCGTCTTCCCGGCGCACGCTCCCGTGGCCCTCGGCGGCAAGCCGTTGCGGCGACATGTACGCCTGTGTCCCGCCCTGGTCGCGTCCCCTGCCGCCGGCCAGGACGGAGGTTGCGTTGAAGTCCGCGACCTTCCAGATCCCACGGCAGCGCACGATGTTCCCGGGTTTGAGATCGGCGTGGACGAGGCCCCGCGCGTGGATGTGGTCGAGTGCCTCGGCCACGCCGCCCAGCATCTCGGCGACCTCGCCGACCGTCATCCGCCGCAGCCGCTCGCTGGCCAGCCGGCTGGCCAGCGAGACGTCACCCATTTCCATCACCTGGGCCACGCCGCCGTCGTAGAGCCCGTCCTCGACGAGGAACGCGTCGACATAGGCGACCACATACGGACATCCCAGCAGCTGCTCCTGAACCTGGATCTCCTCCAGCGCCCGGCGCTGCCGCTCGCCGTCGCCCACCGCCTTGTAGATCTTTATGGCCCGCTGGACGCCAGCCATCCCCGCGCGCTCCCGCCAGGCAGGCAGAACCTCCGCGAACGCTCCGCTGCCCAGCGGAGCGGAGGTGTCGACCAGCCAC
Source organism: Protofrankia sp. CiP1_Cm_nod1 (assembly GCF_920888515.1). Taxonomy (GTDB): domain Bacteria; phylum Actinomycetota; class Actinomycetes; order Frankiales; family Frankiaceae; genus Protofrankia. Next base: position 26,936 of record NZ_CAKKTM010000285.1, read on the forward strand.
TCCCCCACCCTGACCGCCCTCATGGGCCAAGAGCCTAGATCGCCGCCCAGGCCGCCCCGCGCCCCACCCGGCCCGCCCGGATCCGGATCCGGATCCGGGACGAGCGTTTCCGGCGCTGCGACGCCCGGAGTCACCGGCCCGCCCACCTCTCCCGCGAGAGGACAACGGAAGGGCAGCGGAAGAGGGCGGGATCAGGGGAAGATCGCGCCGGGGTTGAGGATGCCGAGTGGGTCGAGGGCCTGTTTGATCCGCAGTGACAGGTCGAGGGCGTCACCGCCGACCTGGTCGGCCAGCCACGCCTTCTTCAGCCGGCCCACCCCGTGCTCGCCGGTGATCGTGCCGTCGAGGCGGATCGCCAGGTCCATCACCTCGCCGAACGCGAGCTGTGCCCGGGCGGCCGCGGCGGCGTCGGCGGGATCGAAGACGATCAGCGGGTGGGTGTTGCCGTCGCCGGCGTGGGCGATCAGCGCGATCGTCACGGCGCGGGCGGCGGCGATCGCCTCGATGCCCGCGACCAGTTCGGGCAGCCTGGGCAGCGGCACACCGACGTCCTCCAGCAGGACGGTGCCGCGACGTTCGACCGCCGGGATGACGCCGCGGCGGGCGACGACGAACGCCTCGCCTTCCGCCGGGTCGTCGGTGGCCAGCACCTCGGTCGCGCCGTGCGCCTGGCACGCCTCGGCCATGCTCCTCATCTCGAGCTCGGCGGCAAGGTAGCGGCTGTCCGACCGGGCGAGGAGCATCGCGGCCGCGTCGCGGTCGAGCCCCATGTGGAGCATGTCCTCCACGGCGTTGATCGACACCTGGTCCATGTACTCGAGCATCGCCGGCCGCAGGGCAGCGGTGATCGCCAGGACGGCGGCCGTCGCCTGCCGGGTGCTGGCGAACGTGGCGACCAGGGTGCTCGACGGCGGCTGGGCCGGCAGGAGACGCAGCGTCACCTCCGTGATGATCCCGAGGGTTCCCTCGCTGCCGACGAACAGCTTGGTCAGGGACAGGCCGGCGACGTCCTTCAGCCGCGGGCCGCCGAGGCGCACCGCCGTCCCGTCGCTCAGCACGACCTCGAGCCCGAGTACGTAGTCGGTGGTGACGCCGTACTTGACGCAGCACAGACCGCCGGCGTTCGTCGCCACGTTGCCGCCGATCGAGCAGATCTCGAAGGACGACGGGTCAGGGGGGTACCACAGCCCGTGGGCGGCGGCAGCGGCCTTCACCTCGGTGTTGAGCAGGCCCGGCTGCACGACCGCCATCCGGGTGCGGGGACTGACCTCGATCGCCCGCATCCGCTCGGTCGACAGCACGATGCCACCGTCGACGGCGGTCGCGCCGCCCGAAAGGCCGGTGCCGGCGCCGCGCGGGACGACCGGCACCCGGTGGCGCGCCGCCCAGCGCAGGGCCGCCTGCACATGCTCGGTCGACTCGGCGCGCACGGCGGCGAGCGGCATGCCCGCCGCCGGGTCCGCGGCCCGGTCGCGACGGTACTTCTCCAGCAGGTCGGGATCGGTGACGACGACGCCGGCGGGCAGCGCGTCGACCAGTTCGGCGAGCGTCACGTCCACAGCACCTCCCGGGCCGCCGCACCCTGGCTGGCCGCACCCTGACTGGCCGCACCCTGGGTTGACTCCACCGCGGCGAGGGTCAGCCGGTCGGGACGGCGGTGAGCGCCTTCACCTCGCGCCGCCGGCGGTGGAGGATCAGCTCGGTGTAACCGTTCGGCTGCCGGGCCCCTTCGAAGATCAGCTCAGCCGCGCTCCGGAAGGCGATGCTGGAGTCGAGGTCCGGCGTCATCGGCCGGTAGCTGGCGTCCCGGGCGTTCTGCTGGTCGACGACGACCGCCATCCGGGCGAGGCTCCCGCGGACCTGCTCGGGCGTGATGACCCCGTGACGCAGCCAGTTCGCCATCAGCTGGCTGGAGATGCGCAGCGTGGCGCGGTCCTCCATCAGCGCGACGTCGTGTATGTCGGGCACCTTGGAGCAGCCGATCCCCTGGTCTATCCAGCGGACGACGTAGCCGAGTATCGACTGGATGTTGTTGTCGACCTCCCGCTGGCGGTCCGTCTCGCTCCAGTGCGACGGGTCGCCGACGGGAATGCGCAGGATGTCACGGACGTCGGCCCGGCTACGGCCCGCGATCTCCTCCTGGCGGGCGGCGACGTCGACCCGGTGGTAGTGCAGCGCGTGCAGCGTCGCCGCGGTCGGCGAGGGCACCCAGGCCGTCGACGCCCCGGCAAGAGGCTGCGCGATCTTCTGCTCGAGCAGGTCGGCCATCAGGTCGGGCATCGCCCACATGCCCTTGCCGATCTGGGCGCGGCCGCGCAGGCCGGCGGCGAGCCCGACGTCGACGTTGTGGTCCTCGTAGGCGGCGATCCAGCGCTGCCTCTTCATGTCGGCCTTGCGGACCACGGGACCGGCCTCGAAGGAGGTGTGGATCTCGTCGCCCGAGCGGTCCAGGAAGCCGGTGTTGACGAACACGATCCGCTCGCGGGCCGCGTGGATCGACGCGGCGAGGTTCACCGTCGTGCGGCGCTCCTCGTCCATGAGACCGATTTTGATCGTGTTGGGCGGCAGTTCGAGCAGCCGCTCGACCCGGCCGAACAGCGCGACGGTGAACGCCACCTCGTCGGGGCCGTGCAGCTTCGGCTTGACGATGTAGACCGACCCGGTCCGGCTGCCCGGCCGCTCGGCGTCCGCGCGCAGGCCGGGCAGGGCGGCGAGCGAGGTGACGACCGCGTCGAGGAGGCCCTCGAACACCTCCTCGCCCGCGCCGTCGAGAACCGCGTCCGTGGTCATCAGGAGCCCGACGTTGCGGACCAGCAGCAGCGCCCGTCCGGGCAGCCGGAGCTCGCCCGCGCCGTCGGGGGCGGTGAAGACGCGGTCGGGCGCGAGGGCCCGGGTGAACGACGAGCCGTCCTTGACGACCTCGGCGGCGAGATCGCCACGGTTGAGCGCCAGCCAGTTGCGGTAGGCGGCCACCTTGTCCTCGGCGTCCACCGCCGCGACCGAGTCCTCGAAGTCCACGATCGTGGTGACGGCGGCCTCGAGGACGACGTCCTGCACTCCGGCGGGGTCGCCGGCGCCGATCGTCCCCGCCCGGTCGACGCGGATCTCGACGTGCAGCCGGTGGTGGACGAGCAGGACGCGCTCGGGCGCCTGCGGCGGACCGGTGTACCCGCGCAACCGCGCGGGGTCGGCCAGTGACGTCGTCGCGCCGGAGAGCAGCGTCACCACCAGCTCTCCGGCGCTGACGGTGTAGCCGGCCGCCTCGGCGTGGCTGCCCGCCCGCAGCGGCGCCACCTCGTCGAGGAACGCCCGCGCGTAGGCGATGACCTTCGCCCCCCGCACCGGGTTGTAGGGGCCGGAGCGCGCGGCCCCGCTGTCCTCGGCGATCGCGTCGGTGCCGTAGAGGGCGTCGTAGAGAGAGCCCCACCGGGCGTTCGCCGCGTTGAGCGCGAAGCGCGCGTTGAGCACCGGCACCACGAGCTGGGGGCCGGCGACGGCGGCGATCTCGTCGTCGACACCGCCGGTCGAGATCTGGAACTCGCCCGGGCCGGGCCGCAGGTAGCCGATCTCGGTGAGGAGGTCGTGATAGGCGTCGGCGTCGTGCGGACGCCCGGCGTTGGCGCGGTGCCAGGCGTCGATCCGGTGCTGTAGCCGGTCCCGCTCGGCGAGCAGCGCCCGGTTGGTGGGGGTCAGGTCCGTGACGATCTCCTCGACGCCCCGCCAGAACCGCCCGGCGTCCAGCCCCGAGCCGGCGAGGGCCTCGGACGTGACGAAGTCGTACAGGATGGTCGCCACCTGGAGTGTTCCCACCCGGGTGCGGTCGGTCATGAGGTGCCGCCTTTCGCGTCGTCAGGGGCAGAACCAGGAGCGGAGGCAGGGGCGGGATCAGGGGCGGGGCGGAACCGGGGGCCGAACCGGGGCTGAACCGGGGAAGGACCGCGCCGGGGCCGAGGATGCCGAGCGGGCCGGGACCGGCGACGACGGCACCAGCGGGCGGCGCGTCGACCAGCTCGGCGAACGTCACGTCCACGGCACCTCCCGGCCGCCGGTCATCAGTGGCCACCGGGTCCGGAGGATCTATGGTGACACGACCGAAGTCATGAAAGAACCTACCGGCCGTGACATCCCCGTGCCGGCCACATCACGGCCCCATTCCGGAACCCGTCAACCTGTTCGAGGCAAAATCCTGCAGGAATTATCGAGCTGGTTGTTCCGTCCTGATGCCGGGCTGGTGCGGGGGCCCGTACCGGCTGGCTGGCCCGGGCGCGTGCGGGCACCTGCGGGCCCGGCCGTCCGCCGGGCTGCTCACCCGAGGCCGCCCGGCCGTTGCCGGCCACATCTCACCAGGCTGTCAGCCCCCCGCCACGGCCGCCGCCATCCCCGCCTTGGCGATCTCCGGGTTGCCGAGGTCCTCGTGCCGACTCTACGGCTCGCACTCACAGCGGGCCGGAAGCTCACCGCGGAGAACCTTCAGGCACGCTGAACTCGCGGCGCTCAGCACGCGTCAACCGGGGCGTCGACCGGGAAGCCCGCGGATGCGAGAAGCCCCCGCACGAGGGAGGATTGTGCACGGGTGCCACAGACGAGTCACGGACCGTGGCCCCGATGCGCAACACAATCTTGGGAGGAGCAGATGTCCGTTCATGAAGCAGCGGAACGGAAGGGCGTCGACAACACCGCCGTCCGCCCGTTTCAGATCGGTTTTCCGGAGGCGGAGCTCGCCGAGCTGCGCAGGCGCATAAACGCGACCAGGTGGCCCGAACGCGAGACGGTCACCGACGACTCGCAGGGCGTGCCGCTCGCGACGGTGCAGGAGCTCGCGCGCTACTGGGGGACGGACTACGACTGGCGCAGGTGCGAGGCGAGACTGAACGCCCTGCCGAACTTCATGACCGAGATCGACGGGCTTGACATTCATTTCATTCACGTCCGCTCCCCGCACGAGAACGCCCTGCCACTGATCGTCACACACGGGTGGCCCGGCTCGGTCATCGAACAGCTGAAGATCATCGAGCCGCTTACCAATCCCACCGCATATGGCGCGAGCGGGGCGGACGCGTTCCATCTGGTGATTCCCTCGTTGCCGGGCTATGGGTTCTCGGGCAAGCCGGCCACCACCGGGTGGAATCCCGCCCGTATCGCACGTGCCTGGGTGGTGCTGATGAAGCGCCTCGGATACACCCGGTTCGTGGCGCAGGGCGGCGACTGGGGCGCGGCTGTCACGCAGGCGATGGGTGAACAGGCAGCTCCGGAGCTGCTCGGCATTCACTCCAACATGGCCGGTACCGCTCCAGCCGGTCTCGCAAAGGCGTTCCAGCGCGGCGACCCGCCGCCATCGGGCCTCTCGGCCGAGGAGAACCGCGCCTACGAGCAGCTGAGGAACTTCTACGCGACGCACGCGGCCTACGCGCTCCTCATGGCGACCCGCCCGCAGACGTTGTACGGGCTGGCGGACTCACCCGTCGATCTGGCGGCGTTTGTTCTTGACCACGGCGACGGCACCGGCCAGCCCGGGCTCGTAGAACAGGTCGTTCAGGGGCACTCGCCGGGCGACCTTACACGGGACGACATCCTCGACAACATCACGCTCTACTGGCTGACGAACACCGGGGTCTCCTCGGCTCGTCTCTACTGGGAGAACAAGGCGGACTTCTTCGACGCCAAGAACATCTCCGTCCCGTTTGCTATAAGCGTCTTTCCCGACGAGTTCTACCAGCCGCCGCGGAGCTGGGCGGAGCGCGCGTACCCCCACAACCTCGTCCATTACAACAGGCTCGGCCGGGGCGGCCACTTCGCGGCCTGGGAACAGCCGCGACTCTTTTCAGAAGAGGTCCGCTTCGGCTTCCGTCCGGTGCGCAAGGAGGCGGCGTAGGAGCAGCCGCACACAGCCCGGACACACCGGTCGTCCGCAGCGGCCAGTCGCGAGGAACTCATCATCCCCCACCCCGGTTCCCCGCCACCATCGCCGCCCTCACCACCGTCCGGGCTGCCGGGATGCCCACCGGGGCCGCTCCGCCGTCGTCCGCGAGG
>NZ_CAKKTM010000285.1:33383-40560 GCF_920888515.1 Protofrankia sp. CiP1_Cm_nod1
TAGGGAAAATGAGCTGGGCCGGCCGGGAGATCCTCGTTCTAGTCGGCCAGGAGCAGGTTGTTGAGTTTGTCGGGGTCGAGGATCAGGTCGATCGTGGCGATACACTCCTCGATCACGGTGAGGCCGGCGACCGCGATGATGCCGGCCGATGTCCGGGCGACGATCCCGGCGGTGCCGTTGACCAGCGCCGGCTGGCAGTGCCGTGCGAAGCGTGGGCCCTGGACGGCGACCTGCCGTGCGACGTCCGTGGCACCGGTGAGCAGGGCGGGCACGGGCCGGGTGCGTGAGCCGGTGTCAACGCGGAACACGACGTCGGGATCCAGTACCGCGACGAGGGCGTCGAAGTCACCGGCGCGGGATGCCGCCAGAAACGCGGCCACGACCCTACGCTGCGTGGCGATATCGGCGTCCGGGACGGTCGGGCTGCCTCGCACCCGGCGTCGGGCGCGGCTGGCGAGCTGACGGGCCGCGGCGGGTGTCCGCCCGAGCATCGAGGCGATCTCCTCGAACGGTACGGCGAACATGTCGTGCAGGACGAACGCGAGCCGTTCGGACGGGGTGAGCGTTTCGAGCACGACGAGCAGGGCCAGGCCGACGGAGTCGGCAAGCAGCGTCTGCTGTTCCGGGCCGTCGCTGTCGTCGACGCTGACGACCGGCTCGGGTAGCCAGGTGCCGGCGTAGTCCTCCCGGCGGGCGTGGCGGGCACGCAGCATATCGATGCACACCCGTCCCACGACCGTTGTCAGCCAGCCGCCGAGGTTGCCGATCGCATCGTCGTCGGAGCGGCTCAGGCGCAGCCACGCCTCCTGGACCGCGTCCTCGGCCTCGCTGCGCGAACCGAGCATGCGGTAGGCGACCGCGTGCAGCCGCGGGCGCTGTCGCTCGAACTGCTCGGCCTGCCAGGTCGCGTCGTCCACGGGCCACCGCTCCTTCGATCGAGCCTCTCCTGAGCAATGACGAATCCGGCGCCGCCGATGTGACGGGGCTGGCCGGCCGCATCTGGTCCGGCCCACCGGTCCCGGGTCCTGGATGCCGTCGACAGCGGTACCGACGGGTGACGGGGGCGACAGTCACATCCGCCCGTCGGGATCCGACAGAGAGATGACGGCCGGACGGGCCGGCCCCGAGCCGGCGGCCACGGCGGCCGCACATGGAAGGGATCGTGAATTGGACGCAGCCACCAGTGGCGCGGGGGCCGAACGCCTGAGCGGATGGGCGGATGGGCGGATGGGCGGATGGGCGGCGTTCACCACGACGATTCGTAAAACGCAGGGCCTGCGTGGGGGCGCGGAATTCCTCCCGTGGCTGCTCGACGGCGCATCCGAGGGAACACAGGCCAACGTTCTCGGGATGCTGCCGCCACCCGTCAGGTTCCTCTACCACTGGATATGGGCGCCCAAATATTACCGCACGGTGGGCACCATCACATGAACGGATCATTCAGAAGGAGCGTAGCCATGAGGATCGTCGTTTTCGGCGCCAACGGGCCGACCGGCCGGCTGCTGACCGGACAGGCGCTGGCCGCCGGTCATCACGTCGCCGCGGTGACCAGGCGGCCGGCGGAATTCCCGGTCACGCATGAACGGCTCGACGTCGTGGAAGCCGACGCGTACGACGCGCGGGCCGTCGACCGAGCCGTCGAAGGCGCCGACGTCGTGCTGTCGACGCTCGGTGTGCCGTTCACCCGCAAGCCGGTCACCATCTACAGCGACGGCATCCGTAACATCACCGCCGCGATGGTGCGGCACGGGGTCAAGCGAGTGGCCGTGGTGAGCTCGAGCGCCGCCGAGCCGCACCATCACGCGGACGGCGGTTTCCTGCTGAACCGGGTTCTCCAGCCGTTGATCACAGCGACGATCGGAAAGACGACCTACGCCGACATGCGCCGCATGGAGGAATTCCTGCGCGGCAGCGGCCTCGACTGGACGGTCATGCGCCCCTCGGGCCTTTTCGACGCGCCCGGTGTGACGGACTACGAGCTTCACGAGGACCAGGCGCCGGGCGTCTTCACCAGCCGCACCGACCTTGCCGCGAGCCTGCTCGAACAGGCGGCCGATACCCGGTTCGTGCGCAAGGCCGCCGCGGTGACAACCTCCGAAGGCGCCCCCACGCTGTTCCAGCTGCTGCGCCGGGAGGCATTCAAACGGGACTGACATCCGGTGTGAACGATGCCCCGCCCAGGGCATCGTTCACACCTTCTGGAATCGGGAGCGACCGGGCTTATCCGAACGGCGTCACCGCACCGGAGGGGCCTGTGCCGCTCACTGATGAGAGCTTGCGCTCCAGTAATGGGTCGTGTAAGGGATGCCGTAAACGTTCCAGTCTTTCTGCGCATCAGAGGTGTAGACGGCGTCGCTCTCCGGAGAAATGCGCAGGCTATTGCTCCAGAAATATCCATCGGCGTAGAGATAAGGCGGAAGATCGTTATCCCAGTACTGGCCTTGCCCGCCGTTGCAGGAACTCAGCCAGACAGCGTTCCGGTCCGACTTGGCATCGGTTGTCAGACAGAGGCCCCTGGTCCGGCTGCTCAACTGGTGCTGGCCGTATGCATTGGCAGAACCAATCCAGTCCCAGTCCTGTGACTGCCAGCCATGGCAGGTGGCTGTGAAAACACCACTGCCTGTCGCCGAGGCCGTCAGGCAATCGCCATTGTACTGGCTTTGGTAGGTCCAGTAGGTAGTGGCCGCCGAGGCCTGGCCAGCCGTCATGGCAACGCCACAGACAGCCAGAGCCGCGGTAGCCAGCAGACCGGCAGCGGTTCGACGCAGACGTCTGATGCCGAGCTTTTTGCGCATACTTTTCCTTCCTCATGGTCAGCATTCCCGGAAAAGCGCGTGCGGCGACAGCCAGGGCCGATATACAAGATCAGTTTCTCGGGGTGGCCGGTCGCCGGACGTTGCGCGCGCTCTCTCCTGTATCCGCCGGGGCCCCATCTGGCACTGCCGGAAAACCGCACGTTGTTGATGCCGGTTCTCGGTGCGGTTACCACCGGGACCTCGGTAGCGAGGACACGGCACATCGTGGCACCCACGATGCGGTCGTGTATTGAATAAACGCGCACCCCCGCAGCCCGGCTCGGCCAGCCTGTCGGTCTCGCGCCGCGGGCTCAGGCGGGAAGCCCGGTGCTCAACATGACGCTGGTGACCTCTCCGGGCATCCGGTCCCAACGCTCCCAGGGCCCCGGTCCGACGGGAGCGGCGTTGCGGTCGGTGAGGAAGCGGCGCGGGGTGGAGCCGGTCATGGCCTTGAACTCGCGGGCGAAGTGCGCCTGGTCACTGAACCCGCAGGTCGCAGCGATCTGCACCGGCGCCGTACCGGTGGCCAGCAGCCGCAGTGCGCGCCGTAGCCGCAGCACCCGTGCCGCCGCCTTGGGTGACAGGCCGATCTGCTCCCGGAAGCGGTTTTCCAGCTGACGTCGTCCCCAGCCGGTCCCCGCGGCCAGTCGGGCGATGGGGATCGTCCCGCCCGTACGGATCAGCTGCTGCCAGGCCCACACCACCCGCGGCGAGTGGACGGGCCCGCGGTCGATCCACTGCGCGAGCACCGTGTCCAGCAACGCGAACCGCTGCTCCCAGTCCGGCAGGGCCGCCAGTGCCCCGGTCAGGTCACGGACACCGCCACCAAGAAGATCACCCGGATCCACGACACGCTCGGCCACCTCGTGCATGGCCACACCGAACAGGGTGAACGCCACCCACGGCATGAGGACCACTTCCACCGCGTACAGGCTTCTGCTGTTCTCAACTATTTTGGCCCGCGTCTGGAGCCCGGCGAGAAAAGACGCGTAACTGTCCACCGCCACCCCTTCGCCAACGCCGCTCACGCGCAGTTCCTCGGCAAATCCCAGAACGAGGGTCACCGCACTGACAGGAATCTCTAATTTCCGCCGCGGGCGCAGCAGGTGCATCCGGTGCCCCCGGTAGAGATGCACTCCCGGGCGCAGCCGGGGATGCGGCCGGGCGAACGCGATCTCCGCATCCCCTGCAGGGCTGATAAAGTGCAGCATCCCCGTTCCTTCCGATCGGGACATGACATGGCATGGGTATCGCGAATCTCACCGGTGTGCGGGAAGCGCGGGTCACCGGTTCCGGGTGCGGAAGGTACGCCGATAGACGGCCGGCGAGACGCCGACGGAGGCGCGGAAATGCTGCCGGAGGGAGACGCCGGTGCCGAACCCAGCCTGTCGGGCGACGATGTCGATCGGCAGGTCGCTGCTTTCGAGAAGGTGCCGGGCGCGTTCCAGCCGCTGCCCGGTCAGCCACTGGCCGGGGGTCAGGCCGACTTCGTCGCGGAACCGCCGGGTGAAGGTGCGTACGCTCATGCCCGCGTGGGCGGCGAGCTCAGCCAGGGACAGCGGTTCCGGCAGCCGCTCGAGCGCCCAGGCGCGGGCGGGAGCGGTACTGGCGGTCGATGGCGGCGGGACGGGATGTTCGATGTACTGGGCCTGTCCCCCATCACGCCATGGCGGCACAACGCAGAGACGGGCCACGCGGTTGGCGACCTCGCTGCCGTGGTCGCGACGGACGAGGTGCAGGCACAGATCGATGCCGGAGGCGGCACCCGCCGAGGTGAGCACATCGCCGTCGTCCACGAACAGCACGTCAGGATCGACCTTCACCCGGGGGAACATCCGCTGGAAGCGGTCGGCCTCAAACCAATGGGTGGTGGCCGGGCGGCCGTCGAGCAGGCCCGCGGCGGCCAGAAGGTACGAGGCTGTGCAGATCGACACGATGCGTGTACCCGCCGGGATGCCGGCAAGCGCGCCGGCTACCAGCTCGGGCAACCGCCCGGCCATGTTGATCTCGAGTGGATGGACGGGTGGGATGACGACGGTGTCCACCGCCGCGAGGACCCCGGCCGTGTGGTCGACGGCGATGCTGAACCCCGCATCGGTGCGGACCGGCCGGCCGTCGACGGTACAGACGATCACCTCGTAAAGCGGCTCGCCAGCTGACCCGATGGCGGCGGTGAAGATCCGCCCTGGAATGCCGAGTTCGAACGGGATGACTCCGTCCAGGGCGAGCACGGCGACCCGATGCATGGCCAGATCCTATCGGATGGTGTCTTGCGGGCCACTTCCGGCGGATCAGGTGCCGGGTCATCCTGACGTGGTGGTCCGGCTCCCCGCGTAGGGGAGGCGGAGACGGGGGCGTGCCGACGTGCCCGTTGGTTGTCCTGGTTCTCCTGGAAGGAACGCCGCGTGAAATCGATCGTGTACGAACGGATCGGGGGCTCCGATGTGCTGCGGCTGGTAGAGCGGGTGGAGCCCGAGCCGGGGCCGGGTCAGGTCCGGGTCCGCGTCGCCGTGTCGGGGGTGAACCCGACGGACTGGAAGGTGCGCCGGGGAGCGCTGGGCTCGTCGCTCCCGCCGGCCGGTCAGGTTCCCAACCAGGATGGCGCCGGCACCGTCGACGCGGTCGGTGAGGGAGTGGATCCCACGCGGATAGGACAACGCGTGTGGATCTGGGAGGCCACCTGGCAGCGAGCTGACGGCACCGCGCAGGAGGCGGTGGTACTACCCGCACGCCAGGCGGTGCCGCTGCCCCCGGCTGCCTCGTTCGACCTCGGGGCGAGCCTCGGCATCCCAGCCCTGACCGCGCACCGCGCCCTCACCGTCCACCCGGACGGCCCGTCCGTCCTCGGACCATCGGCGCTGGCCGGCCGGACCGTGCTCGTCGCCGGCGGCGCGGGAGCGGTCGGGCACGCCGCGATCGAGCTGGCGCGCTGGGCCGGGGCGAACGTCGTCTCCACCGTCAGCTCTCCGCGGAAGGCAGCGTTGGCCTCCGCGGCCGGCGCGCACCATGTCATCAACTACCGCACGCCGGACGCGGCCGAAGCGATACGCAAGACCGCCCCCGACGGCGTCGACATAGTGGTCGAGGTGGACCCCGTCGTGAACGCCGCGCTCAACCAGCAGGTCATAGCCCCGAACGGGGTCATCGCCATCTACGCCGACACCAGCGGCTCCCAGCTGACCGTTCCCCTCCAGCCGCACATGTTCGCCAACACCCGCCTGCAGTTCGTGCTCGTCTACACGATGCCCGACACGGCGAAACACCAAGCCATCGAGGACGTGAACGCCGCCGTGGCCGCCGGCGCCCTGCGGACCGGCGAAGACGCCGGGCTGCCGCTGCACCGCTTCCCGCTGACCGGGACAGCCGCCGCGCACGACGCGGTCGAGGGCGGCGCGGTCGGGAAGGTCCTCATCGACATCCACCATGACGAACAACCGAAGCCACCGGCCTCGCGGTAATCACCGAACAGGGCCTGCGTCACCGCGACACGGACAATCCGGCCCTGTCCACGTCGCGGCGCCCTTCAGGAACCGTGCACCCGTAGAACGAGGAACAGCCCTGATGACCAGCCAGACAACAACAGAGCACCCCGACCGGCAAGGAGAGCACCCGGACGGGAAAGGGATGCCGGCGTTGCCCGCAAGCGCCCACCGGCTGTTCGCATCGGACCGGGAGGCAACCGTCGTGACGATCGACCCTGACGGTACGCCGCAGGCCTCGCTGGTGTGGATGGCCCTCGACAGAGGCAGCCTCGTCTTCGGCGTGGAGGAGCATCGCCGGAAAGTACGCAACCTGCGCCGGGACCCGCGAGCGACGGTCATCATCCACGACAACGAGCGAACCGCCGACGGAACCGCGGACGGCCTCACCCAATACCTCACCGTACGGGGCCGAGCAACCCTCCTCGGCCCAGGGATCCCACACGAATTCACCGCACTCATGGACACCCTGGCCCAGCGCTACCTCGGCACCGATGTCTACCCCTTCAGGAACCGCGGCTCCGAAACCGGAATGATCATTCGGATCGCGGTCGAGCGGGTCGGCGGCGTCGGCCCGTGGGCGGACTGACACAGCACCGTTGCACTCGCCCATTACCAGCGATCCTGACCCCGGACCCTCCCGTCAGCAGGAACCCATACGACCGGATCACAGAGACCTCAGACACCCCGGAACGGCTCCGGAGGAGCTGACACCCTCATCTTCGTCAAGCTGCTGGGGTGGCTGATCCGGTCGTCTGCCCTCCTCGTCGTTCCAGCCTCGTCCTCATGGCCGTCAGTCCCGAACGTTGTCCCGATCAAGAGGCAGATGTACGACCGCGCCGGATTTCCCCTGCTCCGGCGGCGGATCCTGCTCTCATGACACCGTCTGTCACCACTGGAATC
>NZ_CAKKTM010000286.1:0-5074 GCF_920888515.1 Protofrankia sp. CiP1_Cm_nod1
GGCAGCAACGACGGCACGGTCCGGCTGTGGGAGACCACCACCGGCCGCCACCTCCACACCCTCACCGGCCACACCAGCCGGGTGTGGTCGGCGGCGTTCTCCCCCGACAGCACCACCATCGCCACCGGCAGCAACGACGGCACGGTCCGGCTGTGGGAGACCACCACCGGACGGCGGATCGCTACCGTGATCGGTCTTCAGGATGGGTGGGCGGTTCTGCTGCCGGACGGCTCCTACAAGCTGGTCGGTGAGCCGGGCGGCTCCTTCTGCTGGGTGATCAAGACCGTCCGTTTCGAGCCGGGCGAGCTGGACGGCTACGACCCGGCCATCCGGCGCCTCGCGGAGGACGCGCCCCTGCCCCTGCCCGCCGGCTGGCACCCCGTCACACCCCAGGTGATCCCGCCGGTCAGGCCGCCTGATCCACGCCCCGGCCGCCGCAGCGGCATCTTCCGCCGCCGCTGATCACGACCGGCCAGGAGGATCAGCCGCTGGGCAGCCGGGCTACCGTGCCGCCCTCGCGGCCGCGCTGCTTGCCGGAGGATTCACCACGATGCGCCGGGTAACGTCCGATCTGGACGAGTAAGGAAATGGGCGGTACCGAATGCCCGACGCAAAGCCTGCCGTCAGGGACATCACGACGCCAGATATGCAATCCCGTCAATTCGGCCTCGACGGCGAGGCCGTTATTGTTTGGTGGCTATTGGTTCAGGGTATCTCCACAACAGGGCCCGGTCTTTCTTTTTGTTCCCGCCAGGAACAGGTGACCTGTCCGGTAGTTTTTGCCAGCACGACGAGAAGGAACACTACGGTCGTCCCCATGCGCGACACGAAACGTCCTGATGAATCTTGTTTCCCGGCGAAGCCCGGTCCCGATCGGCGCACTCTCCGTGGCCTTCAGACATTGACCTGTCTCCTGTAACCGGACGACCACGGTCTGCGCCGGCAACATTCAGTCGCCGCCCGGCTGCCCGACAGCAGTATCATAACCGGTCGAACCGTGGACGGAGACGATCCAGCTTCGTCTGCTATACAGCCTCCCACGGCCCCTGGCTCTGAAGGAGAATCTGCTGATGCCCGTTCTGTGTGAACCGGCTGTCGCGGTTCCAGAAAATATCCTGACCATGGGTGAGACTCTTGAACTGGCTCAGCGTCTTCACAGAGATCACCCTGCCCTCCCCCTCGCCCTGCGCCTCATAAGTAACACCGGCGTCGTCAAGCGCCACATTGTTCGTCCGATTGACGAGACATTGAAGCACCCAGGTTTTGAGATCAGGAACCACATCTACGAGGAAGAGGCCAGGGCTCGGGTTCCGGACGTTGTGCACCGCGCGCTCCGAAATGCGGAGATGTCGCCTGCTGATATCGACATGATAGTATACCTGTCCTGCACCGGGTTCATGATGCCGTCGCTGACGGCCTGGCTCATCAACAAGCTCGGGTTCAGACCGGAGACACGCCAGCTCCCCATTGCCCAGCTGGGCTGTGCGGCTGGCGGAGCAGGGATAAACCGCGCATTTGACTTCTGCACCGCCCATCCCGGATCAAACGCTCTGATCGTGGCCTGCGAGTTCTGCTCGCTCTGCTACCAGCCCACCGATGTCGAGATCGGCAGCCTGCTGTCGAACGGCCTGTTCGGCGACGCCGTAGCGGCCGCCGTGGTGCGCGCCTCCGGAGGGACAGGCATGCGCCTGGAACGGACCGGTTCCTACCTGATACCGAACACCGAGCAATGGATTTCCTACGCCGTGAAAGCTACCGGCTTTCATTTCCAGCTCGACCGACGCGTCCCGAAGACCATGGAACCGCTGGCGCCGGTCCTGCGAGACCTGGCAGCAGAGAACGGCTGGAACGCATCGCTGCTGGACTTCTACGTGATCCACGCTGGCGGGCCCCGCATCCTGGACGACCTGAGCCGTTTTCTCGATGTCGCACCCAACGAGTTTCGCCATAGCAGGGCGACGCTTACCGAGTATGGGAACATCGCGAGCGCCGTCGTACTCGACGCCCTTCGGCGAATCTTTACCGAAGGCGGGGTCCCGAACGGTGGATGCGGTATCCTGGCAGGCTTTGGTCCCGGGATCACGGCTGAGATGTCGGTCGGGCGCTGGCAGGCAGACCCCTTCACAGCAAAGAGGGCGGACCGGGTCGAAGAGCAGGCCTGAGCCTGGACCCGTCGCCCCGCTCCGGGCCGGACGCCACCGCGGGCTTTCCATCAGTTTTTGGCGTTCCCCGGACAGCCTGGTCGACACCGGATATGTCGATTGTAGTTTCCTACTGGAAAGGCCGTGTGGGATGTCCATCTCGAACTCCGTGCCGACGTGCCCGTTCCGGCACGACGACGCCCTGGAACCAGACCCCTTCATGACCCGGATGCGGGCTGAGGCCCCCGTCACCCGCGTCCGGATGCCATACGGGGAAGGCGACTGCTGGCTGGTCACCCGCGATGCGGACGTGCGGACAGTCACCGCGGACCGGCGTTTCAGCCGGGCCGCGCTGATCGGGCGGGACTTCCCGCGGATCACGCCTGCCCCCATCGCGCAGCCCGAGTCGATCAACCTCATGGATCCGCCCGCGCTGAACAGGGTGCGCAGCCTGATCCTCAAGGCGTTCACCACGCGCCAGGTCGAGAAACTGCGGCCCTGGACCCAGCAGGCCACGGACGGGCTGCTGACCAGAATGGCCAGGCATGGCGCGCCGGCGGATCTCGCTGATCATCTGGCGGGCCGGCTGCCGCTCATGACGATCTGCGCACTGATGGACATCCCCGAGGCGGACCGGCCCCAACTTCGCCGGTGTGCCTCGGCCATGATGTCCATGAGCGCCGTCGACCAGACTTCGGCGGTGGAAGCGAAGGCGGAACTGCGGGCCTATTTCGCCGAGCTGACCGCAAAACGCCGCCGTGTCCCCGGCGACGACCTGGTCAGCGCGCTCGCCACCGCACGGATCGGCGGCGAGATCCTCAACGAGGAGGAACTGTCCGTGCTGGCCATGCTCCTGCTGGTCACCGGTCACGACACCACCACGTACAACATCAGCAACATCGTCTACACGCTGCTGACGCACCCCGTGCAGCTCGGCCAGCTGCGCGCCCATCCCGAGATACTGCCGCAGGCCATTGAGGAGCTGCTGCGGCACATCCCGTTCCGTCAGGGCGTCGGCATTCCGCGGGTGGCCCTGGAGGACATCGACTTCGACGGTGTCACCATCAGGGCTGGTGACACCGTGCACGTGTCATATCTGACCGCCAACCGCGACGAACTGGTCTACGACCGTGCCGACGAACTCGACTTCGGACGGAAGGATCCCGTCCCGCATATGACCTTCGGATACGGCAGCCACCACTGCCTCGGATCCCATCTGGCGCGCATGACGCTCCAGGTCTCCATTGGCACACTGCTCACCCGTTTCCCCGGACTGCGGCTGGCCGTACCCGCGCGGGACGTGCGGTGGAACACGGTGTCGATCTGGCGTTACCCGCTCGTGCTGCCGGTCGCCTGGTAGAGGCGCCGGCCCGGTCCTCGGGTGGTGCCGCCTGTCGTCAACGAGAGCGGTGATCGGCTGGGCCTGCTCCCCCAGGCAGGTCCTGGCCCGCGATCAGCAGAGCCGGTGGGGGGCGAGGCTGTCGTCGATGGGGAGTAAGCCGGTGACCGTCGCGGTCACCTCCATCGACTGGAGGACGACGATGCCTCGCAGGACGTTGACGAAGGCCGTGTCAGCCGCGTCGCGACCGGTTGCGATGCGGACCATGCCCTCTCGGGGGGCTCGGCGGGTGGCGTCGTAGGTCCACCACGCACCGTCGAACCATGCCTCGAAGACGGCGTGGAAATCCATCGGGGCCAGGCCGGGCGCGTACACGGCGACGAAGCGCGCGGGTATCTGGAGAGCCCTGCACAACGTGATCCCGAGATGGGCGAAATCGCGGCATACTCCCTGCCCGGTGAGCAGCGCGTCATCGGCGCAGCTGTGGACGTTGCTGGAGCCCGGGACATAACCCACCCGGCTGTGAATCCACTGTGTGATCGCCTCCACCTGGGGGCGTCCGGGTGGCAGGCCGCCGAACTCGGCGACCGCGAACCCGACATCGTGATCCGACGGGCAGTAGCGGCTCGCCCGCAGGTAGGTCAGCTGCTCCAGACCAGGCAGACCAGGCAGGTCAGGCAGGTCAGGCAGGTCGCCGCGGATGGCTGCGGCCGGTTGTCCGGCGGTGGCAGGCGGGGGGCCGAGTTCCGCCCGGTAGGACACGGACAGGATTCCCCGGGGTGTGCGCAGAAGATGCAGTCGACCACCGTGTGGCGTGGCCAGCTCGACCGCGACCGGGAGCACCCTCCTGTCCATCGTCACGTCGAGCCGCTCGGCACGGACTGCCCGGCCGTTGGCCGCGGCGATGTGGAGGGCGACGTCCGCAGGTTCCCCGACATCGAAGGTGAGGTCGCAACTGACCACTCGCTCGGCCACCCCGCCGCCGGGATGCGCGGACGGTCGGTAACTTTCTGACTGCACGTCGGTCACGGAGGGGACGCCACCCCGGCAGTGCGCAGGATCTCGTCCGTCGAACCGGTCAGCGAGCCGGCGCCGGCCAACCGGAGCACCTCGCGCGCATGCTCGGGTACATGCTCGGGTGCGGTGTCGGGCAGAGTCACCAGCGGCTGGGTGCCCGGCACGGACGGAGTGAAGGACAGCCGGTCGGGAGCACCGCCGTCGTCGTCGAACCGGTCGAGGTCGACGCGGTCGAGAACGGAAAAGGTCTGATGCGCCGTCACGACGGCCACCTCACCCCGACGGTACCCCGCCGGATGGCAACAACCGACTACCACATCGACATCATGTCGCACATCGACATCATGTCGATGTTTGCGAAATCATCAGCCTGTTCACAGGCTACCATATGGGAGACCCTCAAAGGGAGATCACGCTGACGGGCACGACGATTCCCGGGGCACGACGATTCCCGGGGATCGACGAGTCTTTTGTGGGCATGTCCGCCGAATATGGTCGGGTACGCGCGGTGCTCATCACGGCCACCGCACAGCCCGAACCCGAATCATGCGAAATCACCCTCCGTACACCACGCCAC
>NZ_CAKKTM010000286.1:5703-11521 GCF_920888515.1 Protofrankia sp. CiP1_Cm_nod1
CCCGACGATACCGGACCATTCGCCCGGCATCGATCCAGGAAACTACCGCTAGATATCGCTAGATATCGCTAGAACCTCGTCGCCGACAGGCCGCCGTCGACAGGGAGCGTGACTCCGGTGATGTAGGAGGATCGGTCGCTGAGCAGCCAGGCCACCGTTTCGGCGACCTCGTTCGGCGTGCCGGGGCGGCCGAGCGGGGTGTGGTTCTCAAAGCGGTCACGCAACTGCGGATACTGCGCGAACGTGGCGGCCACGCCATCGGTCAGAATGGCGCCGGGGGCGACGACGTTCACCCGAACTCCCTGTGCCGCGTACTCCTGGGCCGCCGCACGCGAGTCCGGTGACACCGGCCTTCGCCGCCTGATAGGACGAGTCTCCGATCCCTGCGACCAGTCCGGCCACGCTGCCCGCGATCACGATCGCACCGCCACCGGCCTTCGCCAGTTCGGGTATCTGGGCGCGGAGATTCAGCCAGGTGCCACGCAGCGTCAGGCCCTGCACGGTGTCCCAGGAGTCCTCGGTGATCTCGGTCAGCCTCCTACCGAGCTCGTCCCCGGTGGCCGCGTTGAGATATGCCCCGTTCAGTCTTCCATGCCGTTCCAGCGCCGCCTGGACGAGTGACTCCGCCCCGGCCGACGTGCTGAGGTCGACGGTCACGGCGACTGCGTCGAAGCCGTCAGCGGTCAGCTGGCCGGCCAGTTTCGCGAGCTCGTCGCTGCTGCGCGCCCCCAGGACGACCCGGGCGCCCTCCTCAGCGAACAGCCGGGCCGCCGCGGCGCCGATGCCCCGACTGGCGCCCGCAACGATAATCACTTTGTCTGCGAGAAGTCCCATGGGAGAAATAGTACGAAAGCGTACTTGAGTACGCCTTAAGCGTACGTTTCACGTGTTGACACGCTCGGCGTAACGAGATGGTCTCGGCACGCGGCCATCCTGCCCCGCCGGCAGGTGACACGTCCAGCGAAATTGCGTGACCGTCACCGCCGCATACGCCGGGTGCCGGGGGGAGATTTCCAGAGCGCCGGTCAAGTAGCGCGGATCCCATCCACGACCACCCGCACAGGCCATGATCCAGGAGAGTTTGTCGTTGTGTACGCTTTTTGGCCGCAAAAGCGTACACAACGACAAAATTGCGCCGATCTTCTCCGGTGGCCGGCGTCCATCGAAGCGTGCCATCGTCCGGGGGGATACGTATGGTTACCTGACCGGCGCGTTCGGCGGTTGCGAGAGAATGATTCTGGAGAAACGGGATTCAGGAGACCGTGACGCTGCGCAGGTCCAGTTCACGGAACTGGGTGGGGACGACGTTGCGCAGCCGAGCGGACCAGGCGGCCGTGGCGCTCTGGTACCAGATCGGGACCGTCGGCATGTCCTGCAGCACGAGCCGTTCGGCCTGCTGGTAGAGCTTCTCGCCCTCCTGCTGCGACGGCGCCCCGTCGGCCCGGGTGAGCAGCGCGTCGACGGCGGGGCTGGAGTACTGGCCGACGTTGGACGAGCCGCCGGTCCTGAACAGCGGGTTGAGGAAGTTCTCGATCGACGGGTAGTCGGCCACCCAGGCAGTGCGGTAGATCGCGCCTATCGTCCTGTCGTCGAGCTTCCTGCGGAACTCACCGAGCGTCGGTACCGGCTCGAACCTGCACTCCCGACCGAGCGTCCGCTGGATCGACGCGCACGTCACCTCCATCCACTGCTGATTGGCGGAGTCGACGTTGGAGGTCAGCACGACCGGCCCCTGGAACCCGGTCTCCTCGAACAGTTTCCTGGCCTTCTCGGGCTGGTAGGTGCACAGCTCCCCGCACTGGTTGTCGAGGTGGCCCTGCACGTTCGGCGCCACCAGGCCGTCGGCCGGCGTCCGAGCGCCGTTGAAGACCTTCTTGATCAGGTCGACCCGGTCGATGGACATCGAGACGGCCTGCCGCAGCCTCGCGTCGGCAAAACGCCTGTCATAGAGGGGAAAAGCGATCGCCTGGTATCCGAGGTACCTGTAGGAGACGCGACGGGAGTCCGGGAGATCAGTCTTGATCCTGTCGTTGACCGTCGACGACCACGGCGTGAACGAGAGATAGTCGAGTCTGTTCGCCAGCACGTCCGCGTAGGCGTCGTCGAGGTTCGCGTAGAAACGGAAGTCCACGCCGTCGATGTGCGGTTTCTCGCCGGCATAGTTGTCGTAGCGCCGCACGACGAGGTTCTTCCCCTTCGTGTGCGAAACGAACCGGAACGGGCCGTTGCCGACCGGATGGCCCTCGTAGGCCTTTCGGTCGGCGAAGAAACTCGCCGGCAGGGGGAAGAAGGCCGCGTAGCCGAGCTGGGTGGCGAACGTGGAGAACGGCGCGGACAGGGTCACGACGAAGGTGCTGTCGTCGACGACCTTCAGGCCTGGCAGCTCCTTCGCGGGCGGCAGGGCGTCCGGCTGCCCGCCGTCCGGCGTCGTGTTGTTCACCTTGCTGAAACCCTCGACATGCGAGAAGTAGTTCGCGCCCTGCATCCTGTTCGGGGAGTAGGCGGTGTAGTTCCAGGCGTCGACGAAGCTCCTGGCCGTGACCGGCGTGCCGTCATGGAAGGTCCACCCGGGCTTCAGTCTGATTGTATAGACCTTTGCGTCCGTGGTCTGGATGGACTCGGCGACGGCGTTACGCGGCGCGGCCGTTTTCGCGTCGTACTCCACGAGGCCCTTGAACAGTGCGCCGAGCACCCCGATGCCGCCGACCTCCGTCGTGTCGCCGGGGATCAGCGGGTTCTCCGGTTCGGTCAGGCTGTAACTGATGACCGACTGCCCGCCCGGGCCGGTGCCGCTCGTATTTCCCGTACCGCTCCCGGTGCTCGTGCCACACGCGCCGAGCAGCACGGTGAGCACTGCCACGGAGCAGACGGCGGATCGAAATCGAAATGGTCGCATGTTTTTTCCATTCACAATGATGACGTCGATGACGTCGATGACGCCGAAGTCGTGTTCGACGGGACCGCGGGCGGCCACCGTCCGCGGCCGGTCCGAACACCTGGTCCTTCGTCGGCCCATCCGTGAGAAACGCGCCGACAACACGAATGTCGAATCACATGGTCACGGACGGGGTACTGCCTTCGGGAACGTCACACAATGCCGAGGCAGAGCGGGAAGCCGGGCCGCCCGCCCAGCAGGTGGGCACCGGCCGACTGCAGGATGCGGTCCTGAGCGACGATGTGCTGGCACATCGTGTTCGTGTCGCGCAGCCACCGGTCCAGCGGGGACGGCCGGTAGATCGAGCTGGTCTGCAGCAGGTCGTAGAGCCGGCTCACGATCGACCGCGCCGTTCGGAAGGCGTGCAGGCGCGACAGCGGCAGCGCGGCCCGCTCGTCCGGGGTGAGATCGTCGAAGGTGCCCCCGGCGGCCAGGACGTCGTGCTGGCGCCGCATGCTGCCGTACACCCCGTTGCGGGTGGCGACGAAGTCTGCCTCGCAGCCGGCGATGACGACCTGCACGCGGTAGTCGTCGGCCGCGGCGGCGCCCGACGGGCGCGCCCGGCCGGCGACGGTCTCGCGGGCATGGTCGAGCGCGGCGCGCGCGATGCCCAGCGGCACGCCGGGCATGTTGCGCATGTGCACCTCCGGCTGGGCGAGCGCGCCGGTGCCGTTGCGCACGGCCCCGAAGACGAGGGTGTGCTCCTCGGGGACGAACACGTCCGTGATCACGTAGTCGCAGCTTCCGCTGCCGGCCAGACCGGTGGTGTGCCAGGTGTCGACGATCTCGACCTGCTCGCGCGGCACCATCATCAGCCGCGAGTCGTGCGGATCCCCGTCCGGGCCCGGCTCCGGCTGGCCGTCGCGGTAGATGAACGCCCCGGAGATCACCCAGTCGCTGTGGGTGATACCGCTGCCGAACTGCCAGCGGCCGGTGAGCCGGTAACCGCCGGGGACGCGCTCGGCGTGCCCGGTCGGGAACAGCAGCCCAGCCGTGATCATGTCCAGGCTGGGGAACATCTCCCTGGCCACCGGCTCGTCCAGGAACGCGGCGTAGAGCCCGGTGTCCGAACCGATCATCGCGCACCAGCCGGCGGACGCGTCGCCGTAGGACAGCGCCTCGATGACCTCGGTCTGTTCCGCGGAGGTGAGCTCAGGGCCACCCCACCGGCGCCCGAAGCCCATCCGGAACACCCCGGTGGCACGCAGTGTCTCCACCACGTCCGGGGGCAGCCGCCGAGCGCGCTCGATCTCCTCGGAGCGCTCCCGCAGCAGCGGGGCGGCCGCCCGGGCGCGCTCGAGAATCTCCTTGCCGGTCTGGGGCGGCCCCTGCGCGGCAGGGCCGGCGGGGCTGACCCGGCCGGCAGGGCCGGCAGGGCTGACAGAGCCGGCAGGGCTGATAGGGCTGATAGGGCTGATAGGGCTGATAGGGCCGGCGGAGCCGGGGCCGGCCGCGGCGGGCTCGCGGTGGGTCTGTGTCTCGGTCATGTGATCGCTCCCCTTGGATGCGGTGGGCGCGCTGGGTCAGCTGGGCGAGGACCTAGATCCCCTGGGCGGAGCGGAAGACGCGGTCGGGGTCGTAGCGGCGTTTGACCTCGCTCAGCCGCGCCAGGTTCGGGCCGTAGTAGGCCGACCGCCAGTCAGGAAGATCAGGGTCGGGAAAGTTGACGTAGGCCGCGTCGGAGGCGAACGCGCCCATCTCCCGGTGCAGGCCGGTCAGCCACTCCAGGTTGTCCCGCCGCACCGCGGCGGGATCGCCGGTGCTCCACGAGGCGTCCATGCTGATCAGGAACAGCGCGTCCCGGTGCGGGAACGCGCTGCCGGCCACCGGCACCCGGCTGATCGCGCCGCCCCAGGTGAACAGGGCGGCCCCGGCGCCGTCCGGGTTGCCGCTCCCCGGCCACTTCTCCAGGGCCGCCAGCAGGGCCGCCACGCCCTCCTCGGGCAGCGGCTCCGGCACGCACCGGGTGCGTACCGCGAACGCGCCGCCCGAGGTGGTGTGGTGCAGGTAGTCCGCGGCCTCCCAGTAGGTCCGGTCGGCGACGTCCGCCCGGTACGGCGTGGCGGCC
This sequence comes from Protofrankia sp. CiP1_Cm_nod1, assembly GCF_920888515.1. GTDB lineage: Bacteria > Actinomycetota > Actinomycetes > Frankiales > Frankiaceae > Protofrankia. The sequence goes on from NZ_CAKKTM010000286.1 coordinate 10,707, forward strand.
GCCAGCGCGGGTGTGAGCAGCTCCCGCAGCTCCACGGCCGGGCCGAGGTGCTGCCCGATCATCGAGACCACGCCGTCCTGGCCTGGCGCGCGGCTCACGCCGATCCGGGCGGCGAACTCCTCCGGCGCGCGCCGCATGATCTCCTGCGCGGTGCTCAGCACCTCGGGCGCATGCTCCCAGGACCACAGCAGCAGGCAGGTGGAGCTGACGGGCGGCACCGACCGGGCCTGGAAGGTGAAGGAGGTGTTCACCCCGAAGTTCCCACCGCCGCCCCCGCGGCAGGCCCAGAACAGGTCGGCGTTCTCGGCCTCGCTACAGGCCAGCGTCGTGCCGTCGGCGAGGACGACGTCGGTGCGCACCAGCGCGTCACAGGTCAGGCCGAACGCGCGTGACACCGCCGCGACACCGCCGCCGAGCACCAGCCCGCCGATCCCGACGTCGTCGGAGTTGCCCAGCGGGAACGCCAGGCCGTGCGGGCGCAGCGCGGCGTAGATCGCCTTCATCCGGGCGCCGCCGCCGACGGTGACCAGCCCGCTCGACGGGTCGACCCGCACCTCGTCCAGCGCGCGCAGGTCGAGCACCAGCCCGGTGCCGACCGAGCTGCCCGTGTAGCTGTGCCCGCCGCCCCGGACGGTGAACGGCGTGCCGTGCTCGCGGGCCCAGCCGATCGCCCGGCCGACGTCGGCGGCGTTCGCCACCGTCAGCGCCGCGGCGGGCCGGACGTGCTGGTAGCGCTCGTTGAACGGCCGGCTCGCCGCGGTGAAGCCGGCGTCGCCCGGCAGCCGCAGGCGGCCGTCGACCAGGCCGCGCAGGCC
>NZ_CAKKTM010000287.1:0-4304 GCF_920888515.1 Protofrankia sp. CiP1_Cm_nod1
CTCACCCGGGGCATCATCGAAGGGTGCGTGTGGAGTTCGAACGTAGCGGCGGCTTCGCCGGTCTGGTTCTGCATGCTGTCCTCGACACCAGCGAACTCGACCCGGAGCAGGCCGGGCAGGCCGAAGCCGCGCTGGACACCCTCGGCTGGGATCAGCCGGCAAGGCCCCCCCAGGGGGCCGACCTCTACCAGTACCGGTTCACCGTGACCGACGCCGCCGGCCGGCGGCGCTCAGCGGTCCTCAACGAGCTGCAGGTACCTGCCGCGCTGCGTCCGCTGGTACGAGAACTCGTCGCCCGAGGCCGGCTCCCGTCCTGACAAGGGACTGCTCGCCCTTACCCCGGCGGGTGAGGGTGTGGCCGAGCCGGGTGAGGATGCCCTCGTCGCGCCAGGCGGCGTAGGAGGGAGACGCGGTGGCGTGCGCCGGGAAGCCATGGGGCAGGTATCGCCAGGGAACACCAGTGCGGTTGATTTTCCGTGGGCTCATGACGGAGGTTTCTCCCTGGCCGGGGCGGCGGTAAACCAGCGGGCCGGGAACTGCCTCACCCTGGCAGGAGAGGGGCTTTCACCGCATCGGTAAACCAGACAGACAGCCGGCCGCATCTCCGCCCTTGACGACCCTCGCGCTCAAGACCATGGAGTGCACGAATCCGCCTTTACCACGCGAAAGCCGTAAAAGCTACGGCCGGCATAAACGATTCATCCCACCGAAACCACGTAAATATCCACTCAGGGGGTGTTTCGTTGTGAGGAAACGCGGTTTCGGCAATAGCAAGATCGCTTCCTGTTGATCCTTGTCGGTCTTCTTCGGCAGCGAGCCGCCCTGCGATGCGATATGTGGACGCAATCTGGGAATAATCGTGCGGAGACCTCTGCAGAGGAGCCGAATAGTCGGATAGGTATCTAAGGAGTGCATGCGACATGTCGCGTTTTGCTGATATCTCCATATACAACGCGTCTTTCGACGCCGACGTCTACAAGGACGCCGGACACGAGCTAATCGTCATCAAGGCGACGGAAGGGGCCACGTATACCAATGAGCGGTGGGAGGGGTGGGTTAAGGACGCTCGCCACACCGGGCTACGCGTCGGCCACTACCATTTCGCCACCACATGGGACGCTGCGGACCAGGCGGCACATTTTCTGAACGTGGTGAACCGAAACTACCACCCTGACGACATCCTTATCCTCGACCTGGAACAGGCCGCGATCCCGGCGCGTCGACGTGGCGACCTCGCCCGCGACTTCCTCGGCAAGATAGACCATATGCCCGGCGAGAAATGGCTGTACTCCGGCAAATTTTTCCTCCAGGAGGGGAGAGTATCCTACTTCGGGGTACCGCTGTGGCTGCCCTCGTATACCAATACGTGGCGGGACAGTATGCTCCCCCACGGGTGGGACAAAGAGACGCTGGTGGCGTGGCAGTTCACGGCCACGGCCACGGTGCCAGGCGTCGGGAAGGCCGCCGGAGGCGTGGACTACAGCGAGTGGTACCCGACCACGCCGCAGCCCGGCAATCGTTTCGCCGGATACCCGACCCTCCACCGGGGCGACCAGGACTCGCACCGCACCGGCACCTTCCCTGACCGGGGAGCTCCCGTGCAGACCCTCCAGAACGCCTTGAATATCGTGTTGGGATGGGAGGGGGGCCACCCGTCCAGGCTGGCCCCGGACGGCGATTTCGGGCCGGCGACGCATGAGGGCGTGGTGCACTACCAGGGACAGCGTGGGCTGACGGCCGACGGGGTGGTCGGCACCCGGACCTGGTCCCGCCTGGACTCCGATCTCGACACGATCGGACGGTGATCACGACGGAAGGATAAATAAATCCGTTTCATCCGTATTGGGTATCCTCGCCTGCATCCGTCTGAGATGGGGGCCGCGTCTCCGACTGGAACCAATGGCGCAGGGTTCACATACATCCTCACTGTCTGTTGTGTTCGCTGGGCTCTTGATCAGGTAAGGCGGACGGATGCGTCGACGCCCTGCCCGTTCGCTGATCCCCGCCTCGGAGTTCACGGGTTCCGGCCCCCACCGGCAGTGATCGTGCTGTCGGTCCGCTGGTACCTCCGCTACGCGCTGTCGTACCGGGACGTCGAGGAACTCCTGGCCGAACGCGGCCTGGTCGTCGATCACGTGACCGTCTACCGGTGGATACAGCGGTTCACCCCGCTGCTGATCGACACCGCCCGCATTGGGCAACGGAGTCGTAACGCGGGGGAGGACGTCAAGGCGAGGCGCTCGAGGGCTACGACGAGGTTGTTCCTGGCGGGCGAGCTCTTTTCCTGGCGGACGGGGGTTTTCACGGCGCCCGCGCCGGCCGTGGACGCGTCGGCTGCCGCCGGTTGCGACGCCGCCGGTCAAGGGCGACGGCCGAGGCCGCCAGCGCGAGCCAGGCCGCACCGAACGCCCAGCCGCCGACGACGTCGGTGGGCCAGTGCACCCCGAGGTAGACCCGCGACACCCCGACCCCGGTCGTGATCAGGACGGCCGCGGCGACCGGAGCGGCGAGCATGGCCTTTCCCGCCGGCAGGAGGCTGATGATCAGTGCGGCGGCCAGGCCGTAGCCGATGGTCGCGGTGGCGGTGTGCCCGGACGGGTAGGCGTAGCCGTGCGGGTGGGCCAGCCACAGCGCCGCCGGCGGCCGCGGGCGGGCGACCAACCGGTTGACCATCAGGCGTACCAGCTGACCGGCCGCGAGCACGGCGACGGCGGCGACGGGCGGCGTCCAGCGGCTGGTCCGTCGCCACCACAGCACGCCCACCACGACCAGCAGGCCGTAGACGACCGGTCCGCTACCGAGACCGGTGACCACCCTGGCCCATGATGTCAGCCCGGGGCCGCGCCGGGCGGTGACGCCGTGCAGCAGCCGGGCGTCGTCGGCGGCGAGGCCTTCGCGGGCCACCACGTCCCAGGTGACCCCGCCGAACAGCCATCCTGCCGTGACCAGCGTCGCAAGGGCGGCGGCCGGAGGCCGGCCGAGCCGGAACAGCGGCCCCGGACGCCGACGGATCCGGCCCCGGACCCGGCCGGACCGGCGGGCGGCACGGTATCCCACGGCCGCGACGACCGCGACGACCGCGCCAGCCGCGACGGCCGCGATCACCGCCCACAGCGGTAGGCGCTGCCCGTGCGCGAGCACGCCGAGCAGGACCGCGGCCGCACCGGAGAAGACCAGCCCGACGAGCGGGGACGCCCCCGCCGCGGACAGCACGAGGAACGGTAGCGGGACGAGCCATGGTGAGGCTCCCGGCAGACCGTCGACAAGGTGGCTCATCGACAGACACCTACCAGGCCGGCCGGTCAGTGCGGCGGGCCGGTCAGTGCGGCGGGCCGAGCAGCGCGCGTACGAGCGCGATGCCGAGCTGGGAGCGGTCGGTCTGCCAGACGTGGCAGTACTCGTACGGCCAGGCGTAGACCGGGCACTGCCCGGTGCAGAGGGCGGACACCCGTGGCTCGTCGAGATCGGCGGCGGCGTAGCGGTACAGCAGCTCGATGCGGGCGGCGATGACACCGTAGTCGAAGACGCGGGCCAGGCGGTTCTCCCGGGCGAGTACCACCTCGATCGTCAGGCCCTCCAGGGGGTACCTGTCGGGAAGGACGTTCTGGAGGGACAGGAAGAGATCGGCCGCCCGGCGGCGCGGGTCGCCCAGGAGAGCACCGAACACGGCGAGCCTGCCGAGCGCCAGCCTGGGGCGCGTGAGCAGGCTGTGCGCGTAGAGGACGCGCAGGAGCGCGACGTCCATGAAGAACCGTTCGAGCGGTGTCTCGAGCGCGACGAGCTCGCGGTTGTCCAGGTAGCCGGCCACGATGCTGGCGTTGTGCGCGCGGTACCAGGCCTCCGGAGCGGGACGCCGCAGGAATGCCAGCCAGTGCCGCACGGCGGTCGTGCTGGGCTCGCCGTGCACGCCCCTGGACAGCAGGTCCGCCTCGGCCGCGTCGCGGAGCAGGGACTCGTTCACGGCTCGCCACCACGGGCTGCCGGGCGTCGCGGCGCTGGCGGGTGCCAGCAGGCCACGCTGGATCTGCCACCGCATGAAGGCCATCTCGGCACGCCGATAGGGCCGGATACTCCGGGCCGCGACGCGCCGGTCGTAGAACTGCGCGGCGAGCCGGAGACGCCGTACCGGGTCGTCACGGGCGATGGCAACCAGTTCCCCCGCGCGGTGAGCAGCACCCGCCGACACCCCTCGGCCGGACACCCCCCGAGCATATCGGACACTGGACCGGAGCTCAGGGACTGGGACGCCGTCGCCGCGCCGGTAGGTGCCTTGCCGGCGGGCGACGCGGACCAGGAGAGCCCTG
>NZ_CAKKTM010000287.1:4947-6877 GCF_920888515.1 Protofrankia sp. CiP1_Cm_nod1
TACGCGGCCCGATCCGCGAAAGTATCCGTGGGACGCGTCGCGCGCGGCGGAACTGGTGCGCATCCCATCAGAAATCATGGCCACGCCATATGCACCGGATACGCCCCGGCCGCAGGCACGGCGGATCACAGCGACACCACGGATTACGTGAGATCGGCACCGATTGCAGGCTCATGTTCTGAGGCTCATGCCTCAGCCGTTTCGGGTGGTGGTAGCCAGCCGCGTTCGCGCAGGGCGTGCCAGGCGCGCTGGACGTGTTCGGCGGTGAACATCCGCCCCTTGCGCGGTGTCCAGGCGCGCACGAGCCGGGAGACCTGGTCGGGATCCGTGGGGTCGGTGGCCTCACGGGTGGCGATCCAGTGCACGCTGGCGAGGAGCTCCATGCCGTACGGCGACTCGAAGCCCTCGACGAGGCGGAGCACGTGGTCGATGCGGCCGGTCGTGCTCGGCTGGTCAGCCAACGCTCGGTCGGCGGCGTCGGCGGCGCCGGGCAGGAGACCGAGCGGCTCGGCGTCGAGGACCCGTGCGTTGCCGTCACCGAACCCGGTCAGGTACTGCCCTTCGAGGTTGATCAGGGCATGACGCAGGTTGTCCGCGTAGGGCCCATAGCGGCCCTTGGTATAGAGCAACCCGAGAGGCTCACCAGCGTCGCGGAGGAAGTACAGGAGCTTCTGGACCTCGATCACGGAGATCTCGAGCGCCCGCGCGCAGTAACGATCGATGATCCGAATCAGCGCTGCCCTCGGGAGAGTCATCGTCGGCCGGACGGTGCGCGTCGTCATCTCGGCCGCCGACGGGGTCCGCCCCGGCGGATAGAGGACGACCCGCACATCGTCGAGGCCGGCGAGAGCGGAGCGGATTCTCGGTTCGATCTCGTGCCAGTCAAGGCCGCCGTTGCCGCAGCCAAGCGGGGGTACCGCGATCGAGCGGATGCTCAGCTCGCGGACCACCCGGACAAGGTCAGCCAGGCCACAGTCGATGTCCCGGACTTCCGACCGGGAGCGCCAGTGGCCCTTGGTAGGGAAGTTGACGATGTATCTCGGCCCGGTGGCCGCGCCGGTCGGCCAGACGTGCATCCGGCCCAACCGGAGCTGCCCGGCGTCAGCCGCCCGCCGGTAGGCCTCGAACATGGCCGGATAGGCGCGGCGGAACTGCAGCGCGAGACCCTTGCCCATCACGCCGACCGTGTTGACGGTGTTGACGAGCGCGTCGACGTCGGCGCCGAGGAGGTCACCGTCCGCCTTAATGATCATCGCTGCCTGTCCCATGCCCTAGAAATACCAGTCAGGTCTGACACTAACCGGCGGCTGAGGCTGTGCCGTTCCCATTGTGGCGAGGGCTCTGCGCCTGCTGACGGCGTTCTTGACGGCTACCTCGCTGAAGGCGGCCCAGGGCACCCGGCCGTGAACAAGGCACTCCGCCATCCGCCGTTCCCTGCGGTCGGGCTCGGCGTCGGTGTTCGCCCACATCCTGGCGCGCATCAGCGGCCAGTCGACCAGCGTGTCCAGATCCGCCGGATCGGAACGGAAGGTCGCTGCCTCAAGGACGGCGTTACGGTCAGTGAAGACCAGCGCGAGCCCCAGCCCGGTGAGCCTCTCGACAGAAGTCACCAGGTAGGCCAGCTCGTCGCAGCCCCCCGCATAAGTAGCCACCCGGCCACGGTGGATCGCGTACATCATCGGGCTGCGGGGCGCGAAGTAGAACGGCGCGTAGTCCCCTACCACACCGCCAGGAGCCACCGGCACCGGACGGTGGCGGCGGGCCGCCTTGATCTCCAGATTGCCGACCTCGGTACGCCTCGCGTCCGCCTCAATGGCCACCGTCTCCGGCAACAGGCCCTGCTCGGCGATCGCCGCGAGCTGGTCGAGATGCGTGAAGTGCGCCACGCGGGTCGGGACCGGCCGGGCCATGATGAACTGTGCACCTCCGA
>NZ_CAKKTM010000288.1:0-2022 GCF_920888515.1 Protofrankia sp. CiP1_Cm_nod1
CGCCGGCACCGGCCGCGGCCACCGCCTCGGCCTCGTCGGCGGGCCAGGCGGTCACCACGCCGACGCGGCGGTAGAGCCTGGCGCCCAGCAGCCGCTCCAGCGCCAGCCACTCGTGATGGGCGGCCGCGACCCGCCGGGTGGCGGCCCGGTCGGCGGGGTCGAGCGCCCGCATCGCCCGGTGCTGGTCGAACGAGCTGGACACCGGGTTCGGGACGGCGCCCCGGTCCACCACGGTGACCCGGTGGCCGGCGAGCGCGCACCGCAGCGCGGTCAGCAGGCCGACGACGCCCGCCCCCACGACGAGCACGTGCCGCGCGCCAGCCGGCGGCGTCCCGGTCAGCGTCCCGGTCAGCGTCCCGGTCAGCGTCCCAGCCGGCGTCCCAGCCGGCGTTCCGGTCAGCGTCCCGGCCGGTGTCTCAGCGGGCATCACGTGCCACCCGTTCGCTGAGCCTGGGCATGCGCCTGGGCACGATCTCGGTGGGCCCGCGGCCGGCGGGGCGGATCGCGAGGTCCGGCAGCGCCCGCCCGGCCAGGTCGATCAGGATGGGTGCCGCGCCGCGCAGCACCACCTCGGCCTCGTGACAGAAGTCGCCGTCCTCGCCCGAGCCCGTGCCCGTGCCCGAGCCCTGGCCCGCGGTCCACCCGGCCAGCCGGGCCAGCTGCTCGACGAGCGTCTCGGCCGCCCGGTTGAGGCTGAAGTAGGGCATGTCGTAGGCCGCGACGAAACGTTCGGTGACGCGCGCGGCGGCTGCCCGGGAACGTTCGGACACCGCCAGCGGCCCTCGGCCGGCCCACCTGTCGATCTCGGCCGCCACCCGGTTCCACGGCTCGACCAGACGCGAGCGGGTGATCCGGGCCAGCTCCTCGCGGCTGAAGCTGGTGCGCTGGAACTCCGGGCTGGTCGCGGCCAGGTGGAAGCGGATCAGGTCCCTCGGCACCTCGGCCGCCAGCTCCCGTCCCCCCAGCACATGGCCCCGGCTGGTGGAGAACTTCGCGTTGTCCAGCTCGTAGAACTCGTTGGTGAGGAACAGCTCCGGCAGGTCGTAGCGGCCGTCGTGCGCCAGCAGCATCGCGGTCCCGGCGACCGCGAACGGGTAGATGTTGTCGAAGCCGAGGAAGTAGACCACGCTCGAGCCGGACCCGGCCAGCCACAGCTCGTCCTCGGCAGCCAGCGGCGTGCCCCGGCGCTCGGCCGCCAGCGCGGAGCAGTACATGCTCCACGCCATCGGCTCGGCGTTCGGGTTGATCACCTGCCCGGGGACCTCGGGGAAGTGCGCGGGGATGCCCCAGGAGCCCGGGTAGGTGACCGGGTAGTCCGGCAGCGGCCGGGAGAGCATCTGCTGGACGGCCTGCGCCATGTGCGGGCGCATCATCGCGGCGTGGCCGGCGAAGTAGTCGCGCAGCCCGTCCCGGTACTCCTCCATGGGCAGCACCAGGACCCGCGCCTGGCGCGGCCGCACCGGCTCGTCCGGGTACATGGTCGAACGCGGGTTGAGCAGCTCCCCCGCGGCGACCGGATGGGCGCAGCTCTCGCACAGCCCCGCGCACCCGTCGGCCAGGCAGACCGGGCAGCTTCCGCGCACGTACCCGTCCACCAGGTACTGCCCGGTGCGCGGCAGGTACGGGAACGTCATCGTCCGCGCCCGGAGCTTCCCGGCGGCGTGCAGTCGCTCCAGGAAGCCCCAGACCGTCTTGGTGAACCGTTCGTCGACGCCGGTGAAGCCGTCGACGCCGATCCCCGCCGCGGCCAGGGACGCCTCCACCTGCCGGGCGGAGCGGGCCACCAGCCGCGCCGGCGTCGTGCCCAGCCGGTGGGCCGTGGTCACCACGTAGCTCGGGGTGTCCTGGATGCCGGTGCCGAGCAGCACCTCGCGGCCGGTCGCGCGTGCGTACCGGGTGTACACGTCGGCCGCCAGGAACGGGCCCGCCAGATGGCCCAGATGCAGGTCGCCGTTTGCGGTGGGAGCCGGCGAGATCACCACTGTCCGCCCGGTCATGATGCCTTCTCCTCGATCTCCTCGA
>NZ_CAKKTM010000288.1:2426-16316 GCF_920888515.1 Protofrankia sp. CiP1_Cm_nod1
CCCCCCGGGACGGGGGGATTCCCCGAGGCTGCGCAGGAAGCCGGCCGACATCTCGCCGTCCCACCAGAGGCCGTAGTACTCGAAGGCCGCGGCGTTCTCGTTGACCATCTGATGGGTGCAGCCAGGCGGCAGGTGCGCGATGTCGCCCGCGGCGAACCCGTACCGTTCGCCGTCGACCACCAGCGTCGCGCTGCCCGTCATCGCGATGAAGATCTCGTGCTCGTGATGGGCGTGCGCGGTCGAGACGTCGCCCGGCCGCAGCACGCACCAGGCGCCCTCGAACGGCGCGTTCAGCGCCGGCCAGGGCAGCAGCCGCTGCGAGTCGAGGCCGTAGGCGCGGGTCAGGTTCGCCCGGTCCAGTCTGCGGATCTCCATCACGCGCTCCAGGCCGCCGATGCCGCCACCGGCACCGCCGGGGCAGCCACCGATACCGTCGTCGGGGCCGCCACCGAGGGAACGCGCCGGTCGAGCAGGTCGGCGAGGATGTCCTGGGAGCGGTGGGCGAGCACGCTGATCAGCGAGTCGGAGATGCCGTGGGTCCGCTCGTTGACGCCCTGCAGGTACACCGCGCCCCATGCCGAGCCGTCCAGGTCGACGCGGTAGCGCCGGTTGACCGTGATGTCGGCCAGGCCCAGCCGCCCGGCCAGCTCCCGCACCAGCGCGGGCATTCTCGGTTCGTATCCGGTCCCCAGCAGCACCAGATCGCAGCGCAACGGCTCGGTCCTGCCGCTACGGCGGTCCCGCAGTTCCAGCACGACGTCGTCGCCGTCGGCCCGGGCGCTGATGACCTCGGTCATCGCCCGTACCGCGGATCGCCGCTCCCCCAGCATCCTCTGCCGGTAGAGCATCGAGTACAGCTCGTCGAGGAAGGGCTCGGCCAGCCCGGCGTAGTTCGTCAGGTGCATTTCACCGAGAATCTCCGCGCGGGTCTCGGGAGAGCTGTCGAAGAACTCGTCGACGAAGGAGGGGAAGAACAGCTCGTTGACGAACTTGCTCGTCTGGTAGTTCCGCAGGCCGACGGAGCGCACCAGCAGGGTCGGCCGGCTCAGCGGAAGGTCCTGGTGCAGCGCCACGAACATCTCCGCCGCGCTCTGCGCGCCGCCCACCACCACGGCCCGCAGCGGCCGGTCGGCCGGCACCTGCGCGATGCGGGTGCAGTACCCGGTGCTGTGGATCAGCCGGTCGGCGGGCAGCCCGCGGAAGACCTCGGGGACGTGGGGGTCGCGGCCGGCGCCGATGACGAGGTCGCGGCAGCGCACCGTCCCGCCGTCGCCCAGGGTGACCGTCCATCCGACGACCGTGCCGTCGGCGGCCCGCCGGGGCTCGACCCGCTCGACCCGGGCGCCGTAGCGGACGCCGACATGCTCCAGGGAGTCCGCGACCCACTGCTGGTAGTTCGACAGCTCCCAGCGGAACGGGTTGAACGTGCCCAGGTTCACGAACTCGTCCAGCCGGCCCTGCTCGTGCAGGAAGTTCAGAAAGGTGAACCTGCTCCGCGGGTTGTGCAGCGTCACCAGGTCCTTCAGGAACGACACCTGGCTGCGCGCCCAGGGCAGCAGCAGGTTGCGTTGCCATTTGACGTCCGGATACTGCTCCAGCAGCAGGGTGTGCTCCGCCAGCTCCCGTACACCGGACTCCTCGATGCCGATCGCCAGTGCCAGGTTCGCCGGCCCGGCGCCGACAGCCAGTATGTCAACCTCTTGGTCGGTCAAAATCCCACTCCGATCCCCGTGATCCTGCTCTTCGTGGCCGGTCCCGGTTCATTGGTACGCCCCGGTTCACCGGCACATCACGATTCAATACGGCGGGATCATTGATCGAAAGAATTGGTCGGCGGAGACAATCAAAGAAACGGGACGGCCGGCACCCGGGACGGCCGGGCACGAGATAACGCCGCCCGGCGTGGGCGGCGTTATCCGGCGTACCATCCGCTCGGCATGCCATATTCTTTTCCGGCGTGCTACGTTCTTTTTCGGCACGGCGTTCTTTTCCGGTGCCGTGTTCCGTCCGGCGCGCGGTGCCGGGAAGAGAGCACTCCGTGGTTTCCCGTCGGGAAGCGGCGCCGCGTTCCGTCCGGCGTGCGGTGCCCCGTTCAGCGGGCCGCCGCTTTCAGTGGGCCGCCGCCTTCCGCCGCGCCGCCACCTGCCGCTCGGCGCGTCCCGCGTTCTCCCGCATGCCCACCAGCGCGCACAGCGCGGCGATGACGCCGACGGCCCCGCACACCAGCCAGACGCCGTTGGCCAGCCGCTCCCACGCGAGCACGCCGAGGACCGGCCCGAGCGCGAGGCCGAGCCCGAACGTCGCCTGGTGCACGCCGATGTAGCGGGCCTTCACCGCGGCCGGGAACCTGGCCGGGTGCGCGAACATCGTGGGCCCGTTGATCATCACACCGGTCACGAACACCACCGTGCTGACGATTACCAGCGCGGCCGAGCCGGTGGCGAGGCCGTACGTGGCAAGGCCGGCCCCCATGACCACGGTGCCGAGCGCGCCCACGAGGTTCGGCCGCCAGTTCCTGACGTAGGAGGTGATCTTCAGCTCGCACAGGATCAGGGTGACGGACGAGGTGGCGAGCGCCGCGCTGTACAGCGCGGCCGGATGGCCGTCATCGGAGATCTTCAGCGGCAGCGCGACCACGTACTGCATGTAGATCATGGATCCGAGCAGCACCGAGGCCAGGAAGAACAGGTAGTTGCCGTCACGCAGTGGCACACTGTATCCGGACCGTCCGCCCCCGGCCGGTTCCGTCTCCTCCGGTGGGGCCTGCGTGCCGGGCAGGAAGGTGTGCGCGACCGCCGCGTACACGAGCGCGGTGAGCGCGTCGAGCCAGAAGAGCAGGTCCCAGTCGAGCAGGATCAGCCCGGCGGCGATCAGCGGGCCCAGCGCGGCACCGATGTTCAGCGCGGTCCGCATCATCGAGAAGCCCATGACCTGGTGTTCTTCCGGCATGAGATCGCTGAGCAGCATCGCCGCCGCGGGCCGGTAGGCCTGGGTGACCAGGCCGGCCAGCCCGACGGCGACGAAGATGAGCCCGAAGGCCGACAGGCCGCTCAGCCATGGGACGAGCCCCACGATCACGGCCGAGGTCACCATCGAGCCGGTGATGGTCGCCCGCGGGCCGGCCCGCTGGGTCAGCTCCCCACCCAGTAGCGTGCCGAACACCGCGCCCACGCTGTATGCCGTCAGCGCGAGGCCGGCCTGGCCGACAGAGAATCCGCGAACCGTCAGATACAGCACCAGGAATGTCTGTACGAACGCGCCCAGCTGGTTGACGAGCACGCCGCCCAGCAGGTACCTGACTGATGGCGGCGTCGCCCGCAGGACCGCGATAACGCCGGCCGGGGAATCCGCTTCCGCCGAGTTCTTTGTCTTAGTCGTCTGCGCCATGACTCGATCTCAGCGGAAGCGTCCGTTGACCGACAGGGTTGACCGGACCGGACAATCAATCACCGGCCATGCCGACCATCAACCGGACAGACTGAGCCGTCAACCGGACGGGCCGGCCATCGGCCGCACACGCCGGCCCTCAGCCGAACAGGCCGTTGATGCCGCCGAAGTCGAGGGCTCCCTCGAGCTCGGTGTAGGTGCCCTTGACGAGCAGTTCGGTGGCCGCGCGCTGGGCGACCGAGTACGCCGCCTGGCTGATGGCGGTACCGACGCTCACCCGGCGCACGCCCACCGCCTCGAACTCGGCGATGCTCGGGGCGCCCGGCCCGGCCATCACGTTGACCGGCAACGGTGACGCCGTCACCAGCGCGGCCACGACGTCCAGGTCGAGCAGGCCCGGCACGAAGAGGCTGTCGGCGCCCGCCTCGGCATAGGCCGCCGCGCGGGCGAGCACGTCCGCCAGCCGCCCTCCGGGCTCGCCGATACCGAACAGGAAGACGTCGGTCCGCGCGTTGACCAGCAGCTCCGGCAGCCCCGCCCGCACCGCTGCGGACCTGGCGGCACGAAGCCGCTCAGCCTGGGCCGCGACATCGAACAGCGGGCCGCCGGGGGCCTGCGAATCCTCGATGTTCACCCCGGCCGCGCCGGCGGCGACCACCGCTTCGACGGTCGCCGCGACATCCTCGGGGGCGGGGCCGTATCCCCCCTCCACGTCGGCCGTGACCGGGACGTCCACGACGGCCGCGATCCGCCGGACCTGCTCGGCCGCTTCGGCCCGGGTCAGGTGCTGCCCGTCGGGCCGGCCGACCGACCAGGCGACCCCCGCGCTCGTCGTGGCGACCGCCTTCGCGCCCGCCTGCGCGATCAGCGCGGCACTGCCGGCGTCCCACGCGTTCGGCAGCACCAGCACCCCGCTGTCGTGCAGCGACCGCAGCAGCTCCGCCCTGGTCCGCTGAATGTTCTCCACCATGCTCCACTCACTCCTCGGTCATGCCGGGCCAGACATATCGATTTACCCGGCTGTTCATTTACATGAATGCGTCCCGGTGGGCCGGCGAGCGAAATCGACACGGCATGTCGACACGGCGGAGCGACATGATGGAGCGGCTCAGCACAGCCGTCCGATACAGCTGTTCAATACAGCCGCCATCTGGTACAATTACCGCTTGGTACGGCCGTCGTTTAGTACAACCGTTCGGTAACGTGGTCCGATCTCGGTGCCGAGCGCACCGGGCAATGGCCGGTCAGCGTTTCGAGCATATACCCGGCCGGGGCTGTCGTGGCCGATCGGGGGCCGTGTTGTCGACGGTCGCGCCCGGCCCGCGTATTCCAACGGGCAAACAAATCCTGACAGTCAGTGGATTCGGCCGGCTCACCGGCCGCGCCGCGGTCCTTCGGCCCCCTCGGCACGCAGCTCCGGGGTGCAGCACTTGACACTGCCGCCGGCCTTGAGCAGTTCCGACAGGTCCGCGCCGATCGACTCGAAGCCGCGTTCGCGCAGCTGGCCGATCAGCCCGGTGGCGGCCTGCGGCAGTATGACGTGCCGCCCGTCGGGCGTTATGCGTCGGCAATAACCGTCCGGGTGATTTGTGAACCATTCAGACCACGCGTGACGTTGACTGGAAGAACCGCCGGATCCGAACAATCAACGCCGGGTCTGGTGGCTGGCAGGGCTGGCAGGGCCGGCCCGGCGTCGCGGCGGAACGGTTCGAGCGCCACCCGCCGCGCCCCGCCGTCCACCAGCGAGACCGGCAGCGGCCCGGCGTCCCGTTGCACGTTCCCGGCGAACGCGCTGAACAGCCTTGACACACTGTAACGACCGGCGACGCTGGCCCGCCGTAGCAGGCCGGCGTCCACCATCGACTCCAGCAGCTCGTCCGCCGACCCGATCGGTATGCCCATGTCGGCGGCGACACCGATCGCGGTCGTCCAGCCCGCCCTGTGCCGGCCGAGCTGGTGGACGAGCGCCTGCCCGGCCGGCAACAGCAGCTGGTAGGCCAGGGCGAACCGGTCCCGCACGTTGACGTCACCGACGCTGAGGATGTCCAGCTGGGCGTCGCGGTCAGCGAGCTGGCTGGCGGTGTACGCGATCGTCAGCTCCGGCCGGGCGGCGATCTTCCTACCGACGATACTGACGGCGAGTGGCAGGTCCTCACACAGCTCGGCGATGGCGTCGGCGGCTTCGTGTTCCGCCCGCACCCGTTCCGCGCCGGCCAGCCGGCCGATCAGCGTCATCGACTCCTCGCGGGTGAACGTGCCCAGATCGATCCGGTGCGTGCCGTCCAGCCCGAGCAGCCGTGCCCTGCTGGTCATCACGACCTGGCTGCGCGCGGTCTGCCCCAGCAGCGGCCGGGCCCACCGCTCGTCACGGACGTTCGTCAGCAGCACGAACAACCTGCGCTGGGCGAGCAGCGAGCGGTACAGGCCGGTCTGCTGCGTCGGGTCGTCCGGCACGAGGTGGGCGGGCACCCCCAGCGCGTGCAGGAAACCGCGCACGATGCCGCCCACGGACCGGCCACCCGTACCGCAGTCGCCGAGATCCGCGTAGAGCCGGCCGTCCGGGAAGCCGGCGGACACCTCGTGGGCCAGCCTGAGCGCGAACGCCGTCTTGCCGATCCCGATCGGCCCGCTGACCAGCAGCGGCATCCTGACCGGCCCGGCGGGGCGGCCGAGCAGCCGGAACGCGTCGGCCAGCTCCCGCGCGCGGCCGACGAACACGCTCGGCCCCATGGGCAGCTGGGCGGGACGGACAAGGCTGGTCACCGTACTGGTCGCCACATGCGTGACGGACGGCACCCCCGCCAGGCCGAACAGGCTGTCGGCCGGCAGGACGGCCGGCTCCCGGCCGTCCTGGGAGCCGGCCGTCCTGCCCACCATGCTTATCCGGCTTATCCGGCCTGGCTGGCCCGGCTGGCCCGGCTGGCCTGCTTGTCCTGTCTGGCCTACCTGGCCTTGCCGGCCCAACTGGCCCAGCGGCTGGCCTGCCTGCCCTGGTGGCTGGCCCGGCTGGCCTGGTGGCTGGCCCGGCCGTCCGGAGATCTGCCGCCAGCGCCGCTCCCAGGCCACGGGGTCTCCCCCGCACGCGGACACGAACGCCAGCGTCACCGCGAGGGTGGGCAGCCGGTGGCCACTGGCCGCGCTGGACAGCACGGACGGCGCGAACAGTGCGGTACGGGCGAGTTGCCGGTAGCTCGGGCCGCCCGCGCTCTTCCGTAACGCGCGCAGATCACGAGCGAATTCGGCGATCGGGCCGTTGGCCGCGTCCAACGGCCTCTCGGGCCTGCCCATATCCACCCCTCTCCTGGTGTCGCGTGAATTCAGACCTGCTACCTTCGGGTCTCCGGTGCACAGCTTCCCGTGATCCTGGTACGGCGCTCTGGCCGGCCGGGCGCCCCAGCCCGGGACAGCCCACGTGAACGGCCCAGGGCATCGACCTGGAAATACGTCTTGTGAACATTTTCCAGCGGCACGCGAGAAAAATATCCGACAGCTCGCCGGCCCGCGAAGAAACATGCTCGTCAGCATCCGTCCCGGAGTTCAGAAAATCCTTTTCGTAGCCTTCTGCCATACTACCGGAATGGCGTGCGCGACTGCTGTCCGCCCGGATTCCCTGTTTAACGGTGACGGTGGGCCGGCACCCGCCCGGAGCCGCCGGGAAACTATCCACCGGAGCGGGACGGAAGGTGACGGCCGGATATCCGGCCAGCCGTTTCTCCACGTCCTGGGTGCCGCGGGCGGGCACACGGCCCAGGCCGGTACGAGGCTGCCGGCCGGCCCACCGGACACCGATCCCGTCACTGAACATCATGAAATCTCCGTACGATACCTGGACAAAAACCACCAATAACCTCCCCCGGCCCGGCGGGCGGCGCGGCGGAGAGGACCGCCGCCTCCGGACGTGGCTCCGGGCCACCGCGAGGTACCGGCCATTTGCTCCCGCTCCACCGAGAAGCCCGCCGAACGAGACTCACCGCACGAAACCCGGCCAAACGGCATGGACGACGGACGGTGCCGCCGGCCCGTAACGGAATGCACCATTACCGAGATCGCTACCGTTGACGCTCTGATTATTGGTACGTCGACGGAGCGTGACAACCCGTCAGTCGGCTATCCGACACAGACCACGCGGACGACCGGCAGGAAATTCAGCCAGCCACCGGCGTCCTACCGGTTGTTCTCTTTTTCAGAAGATTCTCGGCGCACCTTCAGCAGCATCTTCACAGCATCATCTTCAGCCAAATCCGATCACAACCGGATTACCGCGCCGACAACATACACGAGCGCCGGAGCACCACCTCCCCGCCCGACGACCGCTGCCGCGATTAGGGCCGCGACGCGGCGGGCGCGGGCCGAACGGGGGCGGAAACCACGTCAGCGCCCCACTCGCGGCGACGTTCTTCCCGGGTCAGTGGTGTTCGGTGGCGGTGGGCTGCCGGCCGGGCCCGTGCAGGAGGCTCGGCAGGCCGGGCTGCGGGCTGGCGAGGAAGCAGCCCTGGACGAGGTCGCAGCGCAGCGTCCGGAGCGCGGCGAGCTGTTCGGGTGTTTCCACGCCGTTGGCGACGGCGGTGAGGCCGAAGGTGTGCGCGAGGCCGATGACGGCGGCGACGACCGCGTGCTCGGCGGGGTCCTCGAGCATCCGCGCGACACGCCGTTTGTCGATCTTGATGCCGTCGAGGGGTGCGCGGTGCAGGCAGCTCAGCGACGAGTGGCCGGCGCCGAAGTCGTCGACGTACAGGCTGACCCCGCGGGCGCACAGGTCGTGCAGGGCGGCGGTGACGGCAGGGACGTCGTCGACGAAGGCGCTCTCGGTGATCTCCAGGCCGAGCTCGTAGCGGTCGTCGGCGTTGGTGGCCTCCAGCAGCGCGATGATCTCGGACAGGAAGCGGGGATCGGCGAGCTGGCAGGCCGAGACGTCGATGGCGACCCGCGGCGCCATGCCGGCCGGCAGCTTCGACGCCCATCTGCCGGCCGCCCGGCAGGCCATCTCCAGGACGCGGCGGCCGAGCGGAACAATCAGCCCGGTCTCCTCCGCCACGGCCAGGAACGCGTCGGGCTCGAGCAGGCCGCGTTCGGGATGCTGCCACCTCAGCAGGGCCTCCACCCCGGTGAGCTCGCCGGCCATGTTCATCACCGGCTGGTAGAGCAGCCGCAGCTCGTCGGTGACGAGCGCGCGGCGCAGGTCGTTGCCGGTCCGCACGCGGCGCCGGACCTGGGCCCGCATTCTCTCGTCGAAGACCATGTGGCAGCTGCGGCCCTGCCGCTTGGCGGCGTACATGGCGATGTCCGCGGCGTGCAGGATGTCCTCGGGGTCGGACAGGTCCGGGCCGGAGACGGCGATGCCGACGCTGGCGGTCACGGTGATGGTCCGCTCGCAGGCCGTCCTGGGGATGGCCAGCGTGCTGACGAGGCGTTCGGCGACCGCCTCGACGCAGGACGCGGCGGTGACGCCCTCGCACAGGATGGCGAACTCGTCGCCGGAGAACCGGGCGACGGTGTCGCCGGGGCGGACAGCCCGGCGCAGCCGCCCCGCCACCTCGCGGAGCAGGTCGTCACCGGCGTGATGGCCCAGCGAGTCGTTCACCGTCTTGAAGCCGTCGAGGTCGACGAACAGGATGGCGACCCGGCGCGGCCGGTCGCCCCGGGCGCCGGTGAGCGCCTGGTGGAGCCGGTCGAGCAGGGCGGTGCGGTTGGGCAGCCCGGTCAGCCCGTCGTGCAGGGCCCGGTAGCGGGCGTCGGCGGCGCGGGCCCGCTCCACCTCACCGGCCCGCGCGACCACCACCGCGGTCGAGATCTGGCCGGCCAGCAGCTCGACGAAGTCACGGTAGTCGTCGTCGGGGGCGAGCCGGTCGTTGACCCCGACGAGCAGCAGGCCGATGGCCAGCCCGTCACAGCCCTCGGCGAGCGGCGCGGCGATCGCCGAGCCCGGCGGCCGGCAGCCGCTGGCCAGCCGGATCGGGAACCGCTCGGGCAGCTCCCGGACGAGACGTGCCTGGCCGGAGAACAGCGCGTCGCCCAGCTCGGGAAGGGGCGCCTCGGCGCCGAGCACGCCGAGAAGGTCGACGCCCCGCTGGTCACCGGCCAGGCCGCAGGACGCCGCCGGGCGCAGCACCGGCCGCTGCGCGTCCGGGTCGCGCAGCAGGACGATGCCGTACGAGACGTCCGCGGGATACCGGCCGAGCACCTCGACGACACGGGTGCACACCTCCCACGGGTCGTACGAGTCCGCGGTGGCGGTGGCGAGCTCGCGCAGGCAGGTCAGCCGCCGGGTGGCGAACACCTGCCGGGTCGTCTCCCGCCCCGTCGCCATGACACCGGCCACGCCGCCGTCGCCCAGGACGTCGCGGACCGGGCTCAGGGAGAGGGTGAAGTGGCACTCCTCCTGATATCCACGGCGGTCGAGCAGGAGGAGCTGGTCGTCCGTGCTGACGGCGGCGCCGCCGGCGAGCACCCGCTCGAGCGCCGGGCCCATGATCTCCCAGGTCTCCGGCCAGGCCTGCCGGAACGGCCGGCCCAGGGAGCGTGGATGTTTATGGCCGAGGATCGGCAGGTAGGCGTCATTGTAGATCATGACGAGCTCGGGCCCCCACAGGAGCGCCTTGGGGAAGCCTGAGTCCAGGCAGAGGCTCACCGCCATCCGCAGGGTGGGGCTCCATTCCCCGGCCGGGCCGAGCGCGGTGCCGGCCCAGTCCGTGGCCGCTACCAGCCGTCCCATCACGCCCCGGGCGGCGGGCCTCCGGCCGTCCGCGCCGACGCTGTTCGAGCCGACGTTGTTCGAGCCGACGCTGTTCGAGCCCGCGGCGTCCAGCCCGACGCCGCCCGGACCGAGACCGGGACCGGTCAGAGCGGCGCTGTCCGGGCGGTGACCGTCCGGGCCGGCACCATGCGGGCTGGTGGCATCCGTGCCGGAGGTATGCGGGTCGACGCCGTCCGGGCTGACACAGTCCACCATGTCCATGCTGTCTGTCGGGAGCGTGGTGTCCAGGGGGACCATGGCGCCCGGGCCGGGGCCCCGGCCGGCTGGTGGCCGCGCGGTCACCGCGGTGCCTCCGACAGCGACGGAGCGTCGTGAGGCCGGGTGCGCCGGGCTTCCCCCCAGGGCATGACCGGCGCGGACGGGACCGCCGGGCTCACGGCGTCGCGGGCCGGGACAGGCACGCGCGGGCTGACAGGCGCACGTGCGGGCACATGTGAGCTACGATAAGTCACGCACATGCTACTAATGGTCACCATGCTACTAATGGTCATAGTGTCCTTCGCGCCGAAGCTACGGACACCGCGGGGGCACCTGCCTGCTGTGCAACCCACGAGCCGGTCATGATGGGTCCATCGAAGAACCCGACCAGGACGCCAGTCGTCGCTCCCGTCCGGGGAGAGCGGGAGGAACACCGACGTGGCGCAAGCGGATGCGCTCGGCTAGGCTCTTCGCCTGACAATCAGGGCGTGCTGCTGAGGCTACTCCTCATTCCAGCCGCTGGCAGTCCGTCCGGCCCGCCACCGATGGTCCGCCTGGCCCCCGCCCCGGGCTTCCGGCCACCGGGCGGCCATCTGACAGCCACCGTACTGTTATCAGGTTGTCGCCGGGATGGCGAGAACCGTTGCCCCTGCCCCTGCCTGGCAGACCCGCGCCGCCGCCGGCCTGACCGGCCCGGACCGGCCCGGTCTGCCCGGTCCGGGCCCGGCCGGCTCAGGCGTGCAGGATCACCGGGAGGTCCGCGCGGCCGCTGACCCGCAGCTTGCGGTAGGCGCGGGTGAGGTGCTGCTCAACGGTGCTGACCGTGATGTAGAGCTTCTTGGCGATCTCCCGGTTCGTCCGGCCGGAGGCGGCGAGCATCGCGACCTGCAGCTCGGCGGCCGACAGCGTCGCGACAGCCCCGCCGTAGCCGGAGGCGTCCTCCCCGCCGCGGTCGGTCAGCCGCAGCCGCAGCGGCTCGGCGCCGCACTCCTGCGCGAGCAGCACGGCCCGACGGGTGATCATCCGAGCCTTGGTCAGCTCGCCGGCGCGCCGGTGGGCGTCGCTGAGATCCGCCAGCGCATAGGCCAGCTGCAGCCGGTCACCGCGTTCCTGGAGGATGTCGACGGCTGCCAGCAGCACCGCGGGGCGCTCCCGAGGCTCCAGGGTGGCGGCCAGCGCGCGCAGCCCCATCCCGCGCGCCCGGGCAGCGCCGGGACGGGCCAGATGCTCCTCGGCGAGCGCCCGGCCCTCGGCGGCCCGGCCCAGGCGCGCCAGGGTGAGCGCCGCCTCGACTCGCCACGGCACGAACGACGGCAGGTCGATCTCCCAGGCGGTCATCAGATGCCCGCAGGTCAGCAGGTCGTCGAGCGCGGCGTGCAGCCGGCCGGACGCCAGCCGCCGCTGGCCGCGCGCGTAGAGGTACTGCAGGCCGAAACGGGTCTGGAACATCGCGTCCGGGATCGGCGCGGCGACCTGGTCGCCGGCGTGGTCGCCGGCGTGGTCGGCAATGTGGTTGCCGGTGCGGTCGGCGGTGCGGCCGCCGGCCTGATCATGAGGACGATCGCAGGCCTGGTCAGCGATGTTGCAGCCAGTGACCGTCGAAGCCATGATCAGCGCTGATAGTGGCCGGCCGACACCGACCCCCCACGTCCACGCGGGGATGAGCGTCAGCGCTTCCCGGGCGTGGCGCTGCGCCGCCGGCGCGTCGTCCTGATGCACCGCGATCTCCGCGCGGATGCCCGAGAGCATCGCCTGCCACGTCGGCGCCCGCCGTAGCGCGGCCTCGCGCAGGAACTGGTCGCACCAGGGCGCGGCGATGTCGGCGCGTTCGGCGTAGGCCAGCACGAGCAGCGCCCACTCCAGCGAGCCCAGGGTCATGTCGTCGAGGGGGGTGGCCTGCAGCACCCACTCGGCGGTGCGGACCGTGTCGCGGCTGGCACCGGCACGCAGGACGTCGGTCAGCGTCGTCACGGACGGCAGCTGGGGACCATCGGTGACGGACGCGGCCACGCTGGCAGCCGCACCGGTGGCCGCGCTCGGCCCGGCCGTCTGCGGGCGCCGGTCGTCCGCGCCGTCGAACGCGGCGAGCCTGGCCGCCAGCGGCGGATGGTTCGCCGGCAGGTACTCGCGGATGAGGTCGAGGCCGGCCAGCGACTGCGGGTCGAGCCGGCCACGCCGTGCCTCCAGCCCCCGCAGGCCCGTGGTCGCGTCGTCCTCGCGGCCATGCCACAGCAGAAGCTTGATCAGGTGGATGCTGTGCTGGCTCGACAGCTCTCCGGTGAGCAGCGCCGGGACCAGCGGCTCCACGTGCCGCAGCGCCGCCCCGGGGTTGATCCGCCACTCGACGCGGGCCCGCAGCAACGCGACCGTCGCGCGCTGGTCGTCGTCCTGGCAGGCCAGGCCGGCCAGCCGCAGGCACTCCAGGGCGCGCCCCACATCGTCACGGCCGAGGGCGGTCATGGCGGCCCGGCACAGGACGTCGAGCCCCCAGGGCTCACCGGCGTGCTCCGCCGCGACGAGGTGGACCGCGACGTCCTCCGCCGGAGCGCCGCTGCTGTACAGCAGCCTGGCGGCGCGGCGGTGCAGCGTCGTGCGGGCCGGGCCGTCCAGGTCGGCCAGCACGGCGGCGCGCGCCGCGGCGTGCCGGAAACGGCCGGCGCGCAGTACGCCGGCGGCCTCAAGAATGTCGAGGATGCGGGTGGGGACCGGCCCGGCCACGGTCGGGTCGGTGCCAGCCGGATGCGTACCAGCCGGATGCGTACCAGCCGGATGCGTGGCGGCCGGATGCGTGGCGGCCGGATGCGTGGCGGCCGGATGCGTGGCGGCCGGGCCGGCGTCGGCCGGGTCGGCGTCGAGCAGCCGCGGGAGCAGGCCCGCCGAACCGGCCTCCTCCAGCACCGCGATCCCCCGCGCCACCCTCAGCAACGGCTCACCGCCGCGGCGCAGGCAGGTCAGCACCGCCTTGCCGAACGCCTCACCGGGTGCCGGCCGGGCCGGCTGCCCGGCCGGCACCAACGCCGGGGCCGGGGCCGGGGCCGGGGCGGAGGTGGCCGGCAGGTCCTCGAGCAGCGCCCGCAGCAGGAGCGGGTTGCCGCCGGTGAGCTCCCACCAGCCCGACGCCACCGCACCTGCGGCGACCGTACCCAGCCGCGGTGTAAGCACTTCGGCCACCCCGCGCACCGACAGCGTGCCGACCCGCAGCCGGTGGCACCGCGGGTGGCGCAGCAGGTCGGTCTGCCAGGCGTTGCGCAGCCGGTCCCCGGCCGGGTCCGCCAGCTCGGTGACGACCAGCAGTACCCGCTGGGAGCCCAGCCGCCGGCCCAGGTAGATCAGCCCACGCAGGGAGGCCGTGTCGACGAGATGGGTGTCGTCGACGGCGAGCACCACCGGGGCGCGCTCGGAGAGCACCCGTAACGCCGCCCACAGGTCCTGCAGCAGGTGCGGGGACGGGTGGGTGGCGGCGGCATCCCCGGCGGCCGGGTCGTCAGGTGCGCCAGGCGGCACGGCGAAGGCCGTGTCGGGCAGCAGGCCGCGTGCGGCGGGGCCGGCGG